>JBAXKX010000480.1:0-1523 GCA_037135115.1 Rhodospirillaceae bacterium | reverse complement strand
GGCAGCTCCCCAAAATACTTCAGGCCCTGGTGTTTATCGGTTTTTGATCGGACGGCACCGCCGGAGCGGTTGCAGGCGCTGCCGCCGCTGTCATCAGGCCGCCGGCGATCTCGCGGTTAACGCGAATCAATACATCAAGCTTGCTCGCCTGAGGGGCAGAGATGATGCTAGCGGTGTGCTTGTCGACAAAATTGGCCAGCGAGAGAATGTTGCTACGGATGTCAAGCGGAACCGGGCAGTCCGGCTCCAACAGGCTGGCCTGAAATATGGTCCACAGGCGCCAATTGAGACGTACCGCGTGAAGCAGTGCGGCTTCATCGACCGGCTCCCTTTGGGCAGCCTTCATCCGCATCGCGGTCTCGGTCAAAGCCCAGCCCTCAACTTGGCGAGGGTCGGCGGCAACGTTCGGAACGTTGCTGTAAGGGTTAGGCCTAGTTGGCGGGGGCATTTTCCATAATCCTTCTTTCGTACTCAACAAGCTTCTTGGCAACCTTCAGCATCTGATATGAGCCTTCGCGTTCCAGATGTTCGGTAATGTTCAGAATCAATGGCGCGCTGCTTGGAGCGGCTTTCACGAATTCATCAATATAACCGAGCGCCGACTCCAAATACAGTGTCCTGTTTTCGGGAAATAGGTACAAGCACTGCAAAGCATAATATATGCGTTTCGCCGGGCTGTCGACCTCCTCGAAAGTCAGAATATCCTTCGCCCGAAGGACGTGAGCCTGGTTCAGGATGCGCAGGGTCGCGTGATCACCACCGTTCTCAATCACAACCCCATTGATAACGATCTTTTCACCCGGAGACAACTTGATAAGAAGAGGCACGGAAAGCCCATGGACCGAAGGTTGCGAGTTGCAGGGTGTCATTGATGCCGTCCTGAACATAAATGAAACCGCGACCAAGGGGAAGTGCGGAAATATCTCTTTCCCGCCCGAGCTGAGGTTCCGGGCAAAGTCCTGGCCTACTCCACGCTACCGTGCTAAAGTCGGCCGTTAACGCCTATCTTAGGAGATCGCCCCATGCGCCGGCTTCTCATCATCGCTGTGATTGCCCTGATCGGATGCCTGCCTGCGGCGGCCCGGGCCCAACATTCACCCCAACCGATCCCGGTATACGGGGCGGATTACGGTCTGCATCCGGTTCTGGCCGTGGTTGCGGGTGCCGTCACCGGCGTCGTGCTGGCCAGCGCCGTCTCCGGCAGCCTGATCACCGCCTCGTTGATGATGGACGGTCTTTCGCTGGTCGAAGCCCTGGAAGTCGGAACCGGCTTGAACGTCCCCGCTGTCGCCGCCAGCGCCCTATTCGGTGGCTTGCTCGGCTATCTTATGTTCAATTATTAGGGAGGATGTCCCGGCGCTTGTGAGTGCATTTAATCTCCCGAACTCGCTGCTAAATGGTAATGTCTAAAAACATTCCGCGCCGATAGTTGCGTGGCAAGGTCAGCATACCATCTACAATCAGGGCTGCCAGTTGCCGTAGCGTCGGTATTCTTCGGCGCGACTCGGGATGCACCGTTTCTG
>JBAXKX010000479.1:0-1527 GCA_037135115.1 Rhodospirillaceae bacterium | reverse complement strand
GGAGCCGGGACCAGGATAAACTGCGGCGCCTGTTGCTTCACGGCGACGATGGCGTTCGAGATCGCCGTAATTTGAGATGCAACCTCAGCGCGCTGAGCGCGGAACTCCGCCGCCAATTCAGCTCGCTGAACGCGAAAATCATGGTCAATTTTGAACGATAGTCCGTCGAGCTTACCCGACACATTCAACGTCAGCATGATTGATAAAATTGACAATACAACCGAGACTGTAACCGCAACCGTGATACCAACCATCCACCCTTTTATGGCGTGGACCTCATTCCATAGCCGAGCTAGGCTATCATCGACCTTATCTTTCCACACGTCATCCATATGATGATACTGAATCGCTCTGACGCTATTGTCAATGCTTGTTTTTTGGCTTGTTTTCGGCTTGTTTCAGAACTGGCATGGCTTCCGCCCACCGCCACATACTCGGCCTCTCGGGCCGTTGGCATCTCTCCAGCCTTGGACCATGCTCATGTCGCCCATGTTTCCAACCGATACCGTGTTTGCCTTCCAGGGCTCGCCTGGGGCTTATTCAGATCTCGCCTGCCATGGCGCTTGCCATCGACCTTTGACAATTCCCTGCCCGACCTTTGAGGACGCCTTTGCGGCTGTCCATGCGGGTGACGCAGCTTATGCAATGATTCCGGTTGAAAACTCGGTGGCGGGTAGGGTGGCGGACATCCACCATCTGCTACCCGACGGCGGCCTATCCATTGTTGGCGAGTATTTCCAGCGGGTGAACCACCACTTGCTGGCGCTGCCCGGCGTCGGGCTTGATGAGTTGCGTACGGTGCGCAGTCACATTCAGGCGCTGTCGCAGTGCCGCGAGACACTTCGCCGGTTCGGTCTAAAGCCGGTAGTCCATGCTGATACTGCGGGAGCTGCGGCCGAGATCGCGCAACTTGGGGATCGAACCGTAGGTGCCATCGCCTCGGGACTGGCAGGAAGCATTTACAAACTCGAAACGGTAAAAGACAGCATCGAGGACCACGGTCACAACACCACCAGATTTCTCATTCTCGCCCGCGACTCCGGCGCTATGCCCAAGCGGGGAGAGGCCATGATCACCTCGCTGGTTTTCCGAGTGCGCAGCGTGCCGGCGGCCCTGTTCAAGGCGCTTGGCGGCTTTGCTACCAACGGGATCAATATTTCAAAACTTGAAAGTTACATGGTCGGCGGGCGCTTCGCCGCCGCACAGTTTTATGCTGACGTGGATGGTCATCCCGACGATTGCGGTATGCGCCACGCCTTGGAAGAACTGCGGTTCTTCGTTGAGCGCTGTGAGACACCGCAAGACGCGGCGTTTTTTAATGGCTGCGTCCCGACGCTCAACCTCCGCCGCGACGCCAAGGTCAAAATTATCGGTGTTTATCCCGCCCATCCGTTCCGGCAAAATCCTGGGCAAATCGGCGAGGACTGACCGATTACGCTATCCTTTTCTTTTCGAACCATTACGGCATGAACCATGTTTCAATCCACGCATCGGCGCATTTCAGCGCCTCCGCGACCGCAGCTCCCA
>JBAXKX010000478.1:0-1552 GCA_037135115.1 Rhodospirillaceae bacterium | reverse complement strand
GGGTGGCGCTTTGGCCCGGCCAGGGGTGGCGCGTTGCCCCGGCCAGGGGTGGCGCGTTGCCCCGGCCAGGGGTGGCGTTTTCACCGGCCTGCGGCATGCGGATAGCCCAACTTCGCCACCTCCTCGGGCCACGCTGTCGAATTAGGCTTAATAAATCTTTTGTGTTGATAGAATAACATCAACCGAGATCGCGTAAATGGATATCATCCTAAACGAGCTTATTTTCGGTTTCTGAGATGAATGATAAATGGTATCAATAATAAATCAACCATTACGGTTATCTGCACAAATAATTCTTCAAATTATCCGTCCCAAGCGCAGACTCCAGGCATACTGCGCTAACATGGCAGGATTGGAACTTTAAGCAAGTGCAGTGCGAATTAAGATAAGCGGGTCTAGCTTTTTGCGCACATGCTTTACAAGGGCCATATAGTTTGGCAAAAATCGTGTTGAGACGCCTCTAAAGATACGATTGATTGAGGTCTTGAGTGAATGATGGTACGAATTTACTCGCCCCAATCCAAGAGCTCCGACCGTTCCCTTGGTCAGTCCTATTGCCTTATCTTCTTCGCTGTGGATAGGACGTTCGATTGTACGGTGCTCGCAGGACCTAGCCTTGGCGATTTTCGGATACGACGAATGGCCATCCGAACAAATCAAAGATCCCGCTTCAATCTGCCCAGACAGTAACACTGAAATCGCCTCATCGGTACGGGAGGCCAGCACGCCTTGGACGAGATGATCGCTACGGTCCAGGGCCGTCACGACAGGAACTTGTTCCGAGGACAACCCCCGCTTTACGGCTCCCGACCCACGGTATCGCGGCGGCCTATCAGCCGGCGGAGTTCCCTTCTTCCAACCTCTATCCCCTTTGAAAGACTGCAAAAAGTACGCTTCGTCCGCCTCCACAATGCCACCCAGATCTTCGGCTGGGAGTTTAGCTGCCGCACCGAGAAAGCGATGACGCCAGGCAAGCCCCGTCTTTCGGGAGATACCGAGATGCTCGTGAATCCAATCCAGACTGCGCTAGTCCACAAGACTTTGCACAAACCCGATCCACTTGGACGACATGTGCATCACAGACAAACACGTCCCAGTCACGGCGGTGAAACTTTGCCCACAATCAGGATCACGACAAATGAAACGCTGAAGACCACGGCGGTCTTGCCCATTCTTGACTGCATGCCCGGCTCCGCAAAGCGGACAAAGGCGACTTACGTCGATATCCACTGCCTTCTGGCCGAGCAAAGCCCCGACAGCTTGGCGGGCATTAGTTTCCCGAGCCGCCAATTCAATTCGAACAACCTGCTCCGCGCTCATGTCGTGGCGAACCAATTGCTCAATGTGGGTGAACTGACCAGTGTCCATGTGAATTCCTCCGCAGCACAGCCATTATACCAAAAGTTGCATCTAATGAAAACCCCAATTTTCAAAAAACCACCGATTTCAGTTGGTTATGGATTATCCACACAGAGGGTGAATTAAGCCTCGAATTATGCGTTTTTTTCCCGAAATTTCCGCATAAATGCTGGGTTTTGACCATGGGCTGCGA
>JBAXKX010000477.1:0-1563 GCA_037135115.1 Rhodospirillaceae bacterium | reverse complement strand
CGATGGACTGGCTCGCCTACGCCTGCCATTGCCGCCTGCCCGCGAGACATTCGAGGTGACAGCACGACCGACTCGGGCGGTGAAGGCCGCAGATATTGCCATGCCTCGCCAGGAACCAGACAACAGCGAATTCCACTCCTGTCCGCTGGCTGACCTCACCTTTGTCGCCTTCAGCATCGAGAGCACCGGCGGCAAATCGACTGATGGTGGCGATATAGTCGCGGTCGCGGCTGTTCGCATCGTCGGCTGCCGTATTCTGGTGGGCGAGTCGTTTTTGGCGCTGTTCAATACCGAACTTGCGATTTCACTCGAAGCACTACCGCGCCATGGCATCACGGACAAGCGGCCGCGTGAATGTCGAGATGTTGTGGAGGTGCTTCACAGATTTCACAGTTTCGTAGGAAGCGCCGTACTGGTCGCCCATGACGCCGCTTTTGATCTTAATTTTCTCCGCTCCCGCGAGCGAGCTTGCGGAGTTCGCTTCGATAATCCGGTGTTCGACACCATGCTGCTGTCGCACCATCTGCGCGGTCGGACCGGCGACAACTCGCTCGACGGCCTTGCCCGCCGTTTGGGCATCGACGGCATTGATCGGCACACCGAACTCGGCGAAAGCCTGATTATTGCCGCCGCTATGGTTGCCATGATCGAGCCATTGCGCGAGCGCGGGATTATTACTCTCGCCGACGTACTACGCTTGTCCAACAGTCGCCTTGAAAACCATGTCAAGGAGCGCCTGCCATGATCCCTTCGGCTTCTGAAACTCAGCCGCCTCCGGCCAGATCGCGAAACGACCGTTTGATAGCCCTGTTCTTGCTTGGCGGAGTGTTTTTCTCGCCATTGCTGCTGCGAGTGTTCGGCAACGCAACCACTGTATTTGGCTGTCCGGTGCTATTCGTCTATGTGTTCGCGGCGTGGGCGGTGCTTGTGTTGCTCACCGCCCTCGCTCTGGAGCGAAGGACCGATGAAAAAAACCAGCAAGATAGGGGGCAGCTGCTGCCCTGAGCTTTGGTACATTTGTCTCGCTTTGGCTATTTATCACCAAATAGGTCGCTCAACCATGTGATGAGAGTTTTGGCGTGTTGACAGTCTGCATCTAAATACTTTTGGTTAATAGCCGACCCCAGAGGTGTGCCTGGGGACTTCTGCCAAGCCAGCCAGGTATGGATTTCAGCCTTGGATAAATGTGGTTCAAACCGCCAGTCAGGCGGCTTAATGTCAGCGACGCATTGGCAGGCTTGGGCAATCAGAGCATCGGCTTCGGGAACCAAAAACTTTACAAAATCCTCGATCATTCCTGAGGCTTGGTTGTCTGGCATCAACCAAATGCCAATTCTCGGCTTTCCTTCACATTGAATTATCGTTCCGGTGGCTTCCGGGTCTTTTGGAACATTATATCCGGCGTTGGTAAGAATATAGCTTATCTTTTTATCCGTGTCCACGGTTACGCGCACAACTCCGGAATCATCGCGGATCTCGGAGGCTATGCCTATGATATTTACTCCAGTGTTAACAAAAAGTTCCAGAAATCTGCTTAGCGCCCCTGGGATATTAGGCAGGAAC
>JBAXKX010000476.1:0-1569 GCA_037135115.1 Rhodospirillaceae bacterium | reverse complement strand
AGTATGCGTCAAGCGGTGAAAAACATGGGTCATGAATGCTGCGGCAATGATCGGGACCAGCAGATTGACCACCGGAATTGTGGCCATGGTACAAATCGCCACTCCGGCGAGGAAAACTCGTCCCCGGTGCCGCCGCCGCAGCGCCAAGGCAGCGGCAAGGTCGAGGTGCCGGGACGCCACTTGCTCAAAATACTCGCGACCCAGCAGATAGCCGTTAAGACAGGGATAGACCACCAGAAACGACCCCGGCACGATATAGAGCGGGATAACCAGCAAGTTGCACATGATCGAAACCAGCATGAAACGGACAGCTCCGAGAGATATCTCGCGAAAATGCTGCAATCGCGGCGGCGGAAGCTGCGGATAGTGGCGCCGCTCAACAGCCGCGACAACATCGTCAAGGAACAGACCGGAGACCACGGGCAGCACGGCCGGCGAGATCAATAGGGCCAAGCCCAGTACCGCGACACCGCCCAGCAGATCGACCACTAGATCGAGCCAGACGATACCGGTGATGTGAAGGAGGTAAAGCGTCGCATAGACGCACATAGCCATGCCGATGAAGCCGACTACGGTCGCGGTCATGCTGATCCAGATCACCCGACGGATTGCCGGATCGGGTAACTGAATAATAGCGCGGAGGAGGGCGGGGATCATCATTCTGTCCGGGGATGATGTATGGCGCAGGTCTGATTTCTAGCTATACTCGCACCGCAATGCCACCGTTGAACGGTCGGGCCAAGTTTTTTCCAAGCAGGTTTTTACCAAGCATCTAACGATTAAGACCGAAACGACGAAAGAGGATGAACGGACGAATGACGCAGATAAATTGCGATGTCATCGGCATCGGTAACGCGATTGTTGATGTGATCAGTCATGCCGATGACACCTTCTTGGCGGCTAACGGAATCGAGAAGGGAAGCATGACCCTGATCGATGCAGCGCGCGCCGAAGACCTTTATTCCCGGTTGGGGCCGGGTATTGAGATATCAGGCGGCTCGGCCGCCAATACCATGGCCGGCATCGCATCGCTCGGCGGCTGCGCTCGCTTCGTCGGGCGGGTGAGAAACGACCAATTGGGCATGGTTTTCGCCCACGATATCCAAGCTGCTGGCGTCCGCTTCTCAACCCCGTTCAGCACCAACGGCGCGCCGACCGCGCGCTGCTTAGTCCTGGTTACGCCCGATGCTCAGCGCAGCATGAACACCTTTCTCGGGGCAAGCATCGAACTTGGTCCCGAGGACATTGTCGATGCCGATATTACTGGTGCCCAAATCACCTACCTCGAAGGATATTTGTGGGATCCGCCGCAGGCCAAGGAAGCCATCCGCAAGGCGGTGACTCTTGCCCATGGGGCAAGGCGCAAGGTGGCGTTTAGCCTGTCCGATTCCTTTTGTGTTCATCGTCATCGCTCCGAGTTCCTCGAGTTGATCAAAGGCTCGATTGATATCCTGTTCGCCAACGAATCAGAGATTCTGGCGCTGTTCCAGACTGACGATTTCGCTGAGGCGGTGCGAGCGGTGCAGGAGGCCGGCATTTTAACGATACTTACCAGGGGTGGCCTGGGCG
>JBAXKX010000475.1:0-1575 GCA_037135115.1 Rhodospirillaceae bacterium | reverse complement strand
CAGCACATTATAGAACCCGTCGAGATTGGTGCCGAGCACGACGTCCCAATCCTCATCCTCCATTGCAGGAAAGGCGACGTCACGGGCGATCCCAGCATTGAGGACTACACCATAGTAAACTCCATGCCCGGCCATGTCCGCTTCGATTGTCGCTCGGGTGCTCGTGCGGTCGGAAATATCGAACGACAGCAGGCGGCCGGTGCCGCCGGCTTCGACAATGACCGCCAGGGTTTCCTCCGCGCCGCCACGATCGGAGCCGTAGTGAACTGCGACGCAAAAACCGGAGCGTGCTAGTCGTTCGGCAATGGCCCGGCCAATGCCCTTGCTTGCGCCGGTGACAAGGATGGTCCTGTCGGTCATGAGAGTGTTCCTGAACGAGTTGCCGTCGCATTATTTAGGCTGATGGTTGATTAGAACGCATCGCGGCCGTTTAAATGCGAACGCAACCCCGTATTGTCTAGTGCTTTATCAACGGCTTCCTGAAGAGTATCGTTCATTATCTGCCTGAGGTCTTCGACCGAAGCGAAGATGCCGGCGTCAAATGTAATTATGCTGCCATTTACACGATTTACCTGTACCGGGTACTCTAAAAGTTTTCGCTGATCCGGCAAGCTTATCAGCTTGACATCGAGATCGACGTGCGCCTCCCGGCGTACAAGCTGGCTGCAATCGAGTTTGTTAATGATTATCTCAAGAGCAAATTTTTCTTTACCGGAGTCGGCCTGGAGGCCACGGGCCTTCAGGCCATCCTGAAAGACTGTCTTCACGACTTTCGAAACCGGTTGGTTGGACTCTAATTTCTTAAGGGGATTCCCGTAGCCGCCTCGGATGGCACCCAGCCAGTTAGCGTCTACTTTTCGCCTGTCGTCAACGGTGGCAACCTCAAGGACCGGCTTTCCGGTTGGACCTGCCAGGGATACCCCGTGCGGGTCATAGGTCAACGGAACCGGCGTCGTCGAGCATGATGAGATCAAAAAAGCGACGATAACAGTCAGGATAAAATTAAATAAACGCATCATGTTCTCCAGTTCTTGGTTGATTTTCAGCTTGTGATTGTAATTTGCCGACCGGCCCCGTCGGAACCGCTGTCACGTCTGCAGGCTGGTAAACGGTCAATTGTGCCGAAGCGATTTCGACGGCTTTGATACAGATGCGACAGTCGAACACGCCCATCTCGCCATCAAGGTAGACCACAGTTGCACGGACCTCCATACGATCACCTATGCCAAACCGGCGAACCGTGCAGGAATATTTCCGTGTGCCCAACAGGAAGCCCAAAGACGGCGGGCGGCCTTCGCTCTGGGCACGCAGGCCGGCATAAGCACCGCAGGTCTGGGCCATCAGTTCGATGCCGACATGGCAGGGCACACTCGCAGCCACCGTATCGAAAAACGGATGGTCGCAACGGATGGTCACGGCGGTCGTTATCGTATCAGTACCATGGTCCAGAACTTCGTCGAGCAATAGCATGGGTGGCGCATGGGGCAGCAGGGCCGCAATCGGGGGGAAAGCAGCGTTCATCACTCCGCCCCGCCTTGTCCGAGCACCAGGGCGACATTGCTGCCACCAAAGGCG
>JBAXKX010000474.1:0-1602 GCA_037135115.1 Rhodospirillaceae bacterium | reverse complement strand
CTCAAAGCCCTCAAAGCAGAGATAGATACCGCCGATCATCAGCAGCGGAACCACCAGCGCCGGCACGAAAGCGCTGATGAGCAACGCCGACGGCACGAGGATGAGCTTGTTGAGCAACGAGCCCTTGGCCACCGCCCAGACCACCGGTAGCTCGCGTTCGGCGGCAAAGCCGGTCACCTGCTCGGCGTTGAGCGCGAGGTCGTCGCCCACCACACCGGCGGTTTTGCGCACGGCGACCTTGCTCAGGACGGCGATGTCGTCGAGCAGCGAGGTGATGTCGTCGAGGAGGGCGAAGAGGCTGGAGGGCATGGGGTGAAGTGTACGGTGCGGGGGGCGGCGCTGGGCAGGCGGGGGAGGGAAGTTGCCTCCCCGCCAAGCTACGCCACCCATTCAGAGTGTTAGTGCGCCGCCAACAACAACTCGGCTTTGTCCTCACTGAAAAACCCGCTAACGAACTCAGGTAAATCCGCTAACGGCGATGTGTCCCGCACACAGTTCCCACCTGTCGCCTCATGTCGACCCATGGTCGCGCAGCCACTCCTCCACTACCTCGGCCCGCAAACTGTAGCGTGCGGCCAGTTCCGGCCGGAGGTTCTCGAACTCCCCACGGATCGAATCGAAAAGTGGGACTGCGTCCTCTCGAGCCTGCGCGTTGTCGCGTGCCCATTTCTGAAGTTCCGCAGCATCCGGCCTTGCGCCCCCTCCGATGGCCTGATGCACCATTTCGCGCATCGCGTTTCTGTATTTCTGGCGAATCGGGTTAGGTTCGCCGACGGACTCGATGACCGTTCGATACTGCTGGCACGACCGTTCGTACGCCCACACGAATACGTCGCGGATGAGGTCCACGCTCTCGAACTCATACACGCCCAGCAGTCCCTCGGCGTATGCCTCCCTCGAAACATCGAGGAACGAAAGCGGGCATAGCTCCGCTTTCACGAGCGGCAGGTTGGCCATGACGCGCGAAGTGCGCTTGTTGACGTCGGTGAACGGTTGCAAATACGGGAGGTGTACCAGCAGGAAGAACGACTGCTCGAGTGGATCGGTGATGGCTCCAGCCTTCACCGCAAGTTCTTCAAACCACTCCTTGATTTGGTACTGATTCGCGCTCGGCCGGTATACGGAGTTGCCGATCAACACCTCACGCTTGCGCAGCGCCCCCTCGAGGCTGGAGTCACCCATGAGGTTCTCTTCGGCCACAAAATCATTATTTCGGCCACAAAACTGGCAATTCGGCCACAAAGCGGGTAATTCGGCCACAAAATTATTATTCGGCCACAAAACAGCTGCGGGCCGATTACATGGACGAAGCCAGCCTTGGCTTTGTCCTACTCAGACATGACCTAGCCGCTGATGTGAGCATCAACCGAGTGCTGTCAGGATCCGGCCGTTCTGTAGTCGGCGGACCGCCACCGCGAGCACTCAGAGCTCCGGAGTGCGCGCCATGATCCACGACACGGAGCGAACGGACTCTGGCTTTGTGGCGCCGTCGTTGTGCCAGAGCCCCAGTGTGCAAAGAGCGGCGTGGTGGTGCCGGCATGGCACCGTGATGAACTCGATCGTCGTCTCGCGGATCCCGCCGAGCAGGCGTCGCTGGATTGG
>JBAXKX010000473.1:0-1622 GCA_037135115.1 Rhodospirillaceae bacterium | reverse complement strand
CGGAGTTCCCGGTCGCTGCCCGATCCGGCGAGCACGGTGACTTCTTCCCGGCAGTAGCTGGGGTCTCCTCCATTTTGAGGAGGTTCGAGAGCCGGGGCGGTTCGGTGACGAAAGCCATTGTTTATGCCTCCCTGCGGTAGGTCGCCTTGATCGCGGCAATCAGCGGGCTTTCGCCGGCTGCGGCATTGGGATCGAGTGGTGCCACCGGAGCCGCCTCGTAGCGGTCGGCACGGCAGGCCAGGAGAGCTTTACGCGCGGTGGCCGGAGACATTCCCTGGCGGACGTAACCGGCGGCCAAATCAACTTGACCGGCGATCTGACATAGCTCAAAGATTTCTCCAGCCTCGGCGCGGAGGCGTGTGGCGAGTGCCTGTGCGGTCTCAGCGGTGACGGTTACGGCACCAGCCGCCTTAGCAGATATCTCGTTGGCGAGCTGCTCTCGCAATGCGGACATCTCGCCAGCGAGTTGCTCTCGCAATGCGGCATCGGAGGCGGAGGGTACTTCGGCAGTGAGCGCAAGTGTTTCGGGCATGAGTCGTGAGCCTTTCTTGGTGGTGGTGGAGGCAAGGACGCCGCCCAGGGCGTAAGGGAGGGGGGCGGAAATGCGGTTCTGGAGGTCGGCAAAAGCGCCAGCGAATGTGCCTACCTGATCGGCTAGGCCGAGATTGACGGCAGTGGACCCAAAAAATATACCGGCCTGTTGGGCGCAGATTTGGGCATCGGGCAGGTTGCGGCAGCGGGCGACCATGCCGGTGAACAATCCGTAGAGCCGGTCGACCTCGGCCTGGAGTGTAACGCGGGCATCGGCGGACAGCGGCGCGTGCGGGGTGGCATCAACTTTGCGATCCCCAGCGGTGATAGTGGAGTAGCGGACACCAGCCTTCTCGTCGGCACCGGACTGATCTGCGTGCAGCGCCACCACACCGATTGAGCCGACAGCGCCAGTTTGTGTCACGTAAACCCGCTCGGCACCGCAAGCCAGGGCATAGGCAGCACTGAGACAGGCATCGTTAGCGATGGCGTAGACCGGCTTGATTCCGCGCAGAGCAAAAATTTGATCGGCGAGGTCAAATACTCCGCCCGCCTGCCCGCCGTTAGAGTCAATATCTAGCAAGATGCCAAGCACCGCCGGGTTAGCCGCCGCTTGCGCGAGCAGGTCGCTGACCTGCATATACGTAGTGAGACCGCTCATCGCCGTCAGACCGTACGTGCGGTTTGTCAGTGTACCGAGCACCGATATAATCGCGATACCGTTCGGCGTGACCTGCAACGGGTTTGGATCAGCAGGGATACCGGCGGCGACAGTTGAGCCTCCTTGCAAACGCAGTGATAACACCTGCATGATGGTGTCGAGTTTTGGCCGAGCGATCATCAGCGCCGAGCCGAAGACCATCGCGCCGATATGTGGCAGGTCAGATAATGACATGGGACACCCTAAGATTAATTGGCGTAAGTATTAGGCGCGACTGTGTCACCTGTAGACTGGCCTTGAGTGTCGAAGACCATGGACTTCGCGGCCGAACCGACAACAAAACTTAGCCCTAAACGCTTTTCTCTTTCGCGATCTGAGGCGATCCTTGCATCGACCGCCTCGGCATCCTCGCCCAGGGACTCGATCACGT
>JBAXKX010000472.1:0-1646 GCA_037135115.1 Rhodospirillaceae bacterium | reverse complement strand
GGGCTTTGGTCTGGACTTCGTCGGTCATCGTTCCTTACCTCCGCATTGGCACTCGCGCGGCCATGTCGAAGAAAAAGTCTAGGGTGTCGAATCGGTAGGCATCCAAGGAGAACGGGTTCTCTTCGCCGACTCGGAGTCGGGCTTGCTGAATGTCGATTCGCGGCAGCAGAAAGTAATCGCGCAGCTTACGATTGTCAGAATCCATTCGAACCGCGACGGTGATGTCCGGTTCAAGCCTATTATCGAGTCGAAGGTTCCAGCGTAGCGACTCGGACTTGGTGGTCTGACAGCGAGCGATAATAGCCGAGACTGTAAACTCACCGTTAACAACCAGTAAGTCAGTTGGGGCATCTTGCACGATCTTGCCGCCGAGTCGTTCGATGTTCGAGACCACGTCCGATATAATTCCTGGGTACATCTGGCGGAGATAGCGGTTCGTTTCCAAAAACCGGTAGTCCCGGGTCGGGAGAAAGCCGACCTTTCGGTAGGCCTGCAGCAGGCCGCCAAAACGAGAGCCGATGATCGAGCTTGAGGGCAAGGCATGGCATTCGTTAATCAGCGACGCCGACAGCAGCCCTTTCTGGCCATAGAGGCTCTTTAGCGCTTCCAGCAGTTCCTCGTTGGAGAATTTACGCGCCCGCTCTTGAATGATGCCGCGTGCGGTGTAGAATAATTGCGGGTCGATGATCCCATCGAACGCATCGTCGGCGCGAATCCAGGCTTCTGGAGGATTTTTGACCCGTTTCTTTTTCAGCTTGAACGAGATACGGTTAAAGACGTTATGGCCGATGTACTTCTCGTTGATCAAGATCTGATGGACCACCCCCCGGGTCCACTGGCGGCCCATATCGGTCAGCAGGCCTTGGCGGTTAAGGCGCTCCGCGATCACGCTTTCGACCAGCCCGTCCCTGACGAACCACTGATAGATCTGATTGACCACCGCCACCTCGGCGTCCGGTCCCGGCATCAGGATGACGCGGTCGGTGTGAATGCTCTTTTGTTCTCCGCGCGTCAGCTCGCCCTTGACGTTGCCGCCAGCGTCAACCAGCACCCGGCGCAGACCGAAGCCTGCGGCACCGCCTTGACGGTAGCCCAGTTCAATCAACCGGCACTGGCCGGCGAAGACCTTGACCGAGAGTTCGCGGACGTACTCGCCGGCCATGGTCCGTTTGACCGCTTTGACAATGTTTGAAACCGGGCTTCCGTCGTTCTCGAACTGCTCGGCGCAATACTCGATCTGAACCCCTGCTCGTTTACAAATATACTCGTAGTAAGCGCTCTCATCCGCGTCTTGAAACCGTCCCCAGCGGCTCACGTCGTAGACCAGGATTAGATCAAAATCGCCGGTACCGTTTTCAACATCGTCAATCAGCCGTTTCAGGGCATCGCGGCCATCGAGGCGCAGACCGCTTTTGCCATCATCAGCGTAGGTGGCAACCACTTTCAGCCCACGGTGAGCGGCGTATTTGGCGATGGCATCCCTTTGGTTCTCAGTTGAGTATTGTTGGTGCTCGGTCGACATGCGCACGTATTGAGCGGCTCGCCGCAGAGGCGGGACGGCTGAGATGCCAGTGCGAGGAAAAGGAGTCGCCATTTCAATGTGTGTTTGCACGAGCTACCGCCTATACAGCAAATATACAATCATT
>JBAXKX010000471.1:0-1651 GCA_037135115.1 Rhodospirillaceae bacterium | reverse complement strand
CACGGCGAGCCCTATCAAAGCGTCGTACCGCTCGTCGGCACCAGCCTCGCCGCAGCCTTCGAACACTATCTCGTTCAATCCGAACAGCAACCCGCCCGGCTGTTCCTCAGTGCCACGGACAAATTTGCCGGCGGGCTATTTCTGCAAAAGCTGCCGGATGCCGACAGCAAAGATCCGGACGGCTGGAATCGCATCGAACATCTTGCGGCCACGCTCAAGCCGGCGGAACTGGCCGAACCAGCCGCCAACCTGCTGATGCGCCTGTTTCCTGATGAAAATATCCGCCTCTTTGATCCCCGCCCGGTAAGCTACCACTGCCCGAAGGACGAGGAAAAAGTGCTGACGATGCTGAAAAGCCTCGGGCGTGCCGAAGTCGAATCGGCACTGGCCGAACAAGGTGAGATCGCCATTGATGATGACATCTGTCGCCAGCGCTACCGTTATGGTCCGGAGATCATCGCGCGCCTATTCGACTGAGTGAAGCGTGGCTTTGCCGATACCACGGCACATCTTGCCGGCCACTTTCACTATGCACAGTAACCATATGAATTAAAACGTTTTAAATACTGGCACAGCCCGTGCTTATGGTTCCCGGATAACAATACTTATTCCGGAACCTCATGCAAATTTCGCCGCCCAATTCAGCTGTTGCTGCAGCGCTGTCCGGTAAATCAACGGGTCATGATGCGCGAAGCAATGGCACACTGGATGATCTCACCGCAACTCGTACGGTGTTACCGGCTCCGACCCAAGTCGAAACCAAGGCCACCGATAGCGTTTCGATTTCACCAGAAGTTCGATCTCTGGAAATCAGTAATACCGCCGTGCCAATCTATGCCGAGATATGGAAAGGGTCGATCAAGGTCGCCCAGGTCGATGCCCACGGCCATGTGATCTCTCATTCCGGCATGGTGGCACCATCGAGCGATGGCGGCGTCGGAGGCCCGTTGATTGCGGCGCAGCGCGCCGTGCAGGTGGCACAAATGGTCGGAGGTGAAATCCGCTCTGCCGGCCAAGCTCTCGATAGTCAAACTCTACTGATGCGCGCGCGCCTCGCCAATACTTATGTCAGTTGACCCTGATCGCCCAGCAAGACGCAAACCAAACCATCAAACAGGTAGAGGAAAATACCTCTTATCCAATTTCATGGAACGAAATCTGCTTTGATGAGGTCAAGCACTCAGATAAGGAGTGCGAAACGACCTGTAATCCAGTTCTTTAGATAATTCTTGCCGCCAGTATCAGAAAAGGCGGCATCCTTTGCCGGAGATTTCGATGCGCAAAGCCAGTTCGAAACAGACAGCCGTTCTTCCTCTGGGTATCAAGAATAGATTTCAAACAGAATTGCCAGCCCTGGTGGCCTTGACGGCAATCGGTGAGCCTTGGTTTTCCAACGAACATCAGTCAGACCTGCTTGCGGTGGCGCTGGTTGTCCGCGAGTTAGCTCCGGCAAACAGCCTTCAGGCGCAGTGCGCAGCGGAGTTGCAACGCCTGTGCGTGCAAGTCATCACGATAGAGAACAAAGTCGAGATAGCCTTGAATCTTGCCGAGTGCTTGCCCTGGCTGCAGATTCAGCCTAACTCCCGGGTTCAGCACGCCCTGCAGGCGGTGATCTCGCGGCGTTTTCCCGTGGCTGCGTAGGCTAAACTCC
>JBAXKX010000470.1:0-1655 GCA_037135115.1 Rhodospirillaceae bacterium | reverse complement strand
GGCTCTACATGCTCAAATACAGCGAGAACCCGATGTACCAGCCGCTGAAGCTCTGGCACTTTTCCACCGACGGCTACGAGTTTGGCCGCGTGGTGCAGCGCGACCCGGGCGCCAAGGCCCAGCGCGATGCGGTGCTCCAGTCGTACTACGATCTCGGCAAACTCGTGAACGGATTTCCCCCGGGGGCCGTGGCAGACTCGGTGGACCTGCAGTTGACTTTCCCGAATGGAGCCAGCCCGAAGGTGTTCACCGCGGGCTGGACCTTCGGAGCGAAGGCGATCCTCAACCCCGGGACCAAGGGGGAGAAGGATGTGTCCGCGCAGGTGCGGTGGTCCGGGAGCGGCGTGTTCACCCCGGCGGTCGGAGCCGTGAGCCACCCGGTGTTTGCGCGGGAAGGCGCCAACGCCATCGAACTTACCGTGACGGTGAACAAGCAGAAATATTCGGCGAAGTTCACGGTCGAGGCCGTGCGGGCCAATCACGTGACGATTGGTAGCTGGGTGGCGTGCTCGGCGGACACGCATGGGTGCTTGGCCTGTCCGCATGCGGTCGTCGGCCAGATCGCCACGGGTAATCCCAAGGTGCGGATCAACGGCCGGCCGGTTGCCTGCGTGGGCGACACGGGACAACACGCCCCATGCTGCGGTCCGAACACGTTCAAGATCGTCTCTGGCGACCCGCAGGTGCTGGTTGATGGCAAACCAGTGGCGAGGGTGGGCGACCAGACGCAGCACTGCGGGGGCATCGGGCGGGTGACCAGTGCCTTCGCGGGCGAAGCCCCGAAGGCAGGCGAGCCCGGCCGGAAGTAGGACGCTTGGCCTACGGTGCGTAGGTGATCGTGCGCGCGCCGGCCACTCCAGTGACCGTGATGGTAACGCCCTGCGTAAAATGCGTGGGATAGGCTTCCCCATTCACCACGTTGAGCGCCTTCACGTAGGCTTTGGGTCCGACGAGATGGCTGAGGGCGACGGACCTCTTGCCGTTTTCCAGGAAGTATTGGTCGGCAGCGGCGGCGAGTTGGCCGACCTGATCAGTTTTTTCAGCCAGCACCGCCCGCTCGATTTCCGAACTCAGTTCGGCGAGGCGCTTGGCACCGACGGTTCGTGACGCTCCGGCCATGGAGTGAGCGGCGTGGCGGACTTCATCCCAGTTTTGTCGGTTGATGCCAGTGATTAAATCATCGCAAATGCGTTCGTTGCAGACGCGAAACTCAGCCAGTAATCGGTTGATCACTGATTTGTTCTCACCGAACATATTAGCTAGCCCCTGAATATCTAGCGGCGTACCGTCCTCTTTTGTCTTTGCCGGAGCTGTCTTTGCCGGAGCTTCGCTTTGCGGTTTCTGCGATGGTGGCAGTAAACGTTCGATTGCTTGCTTGAGTGCGGCTAGCTCCACCGGTTTGGCCAGACAAATGTCCATCCCCGCCTTGAGGCAATGCTTGGTTTCCTCGGCCATGACGCTGGCGGTAAAGGCAATGATCGGTATGTACCGGCCGTCTTTGGCTTCCTCCCGGCGGATGGTCCGAGCAAGTTCATAGCCATCCATGCCGGGCATCTGGCAGTCGGTGAGGAGCAAGGCATAGCGCCCACTCCGCCACGCCGCTAACGCCTGGATACCATTCTCGACTATCTCGGAGGTGTGGCCGAGCTTCATCA
>JBAXKX010000469.1:0-1655 GCA_037135115.1 Rhodospirillaceae bacterium | reverse complement strand
GTTGGCTACTGCAGTTTTCAGAGAATCCATGGCAAAGGCAATGTGGCCACCGTAGAAGTGGCCGCCGTGCAGCACCAATTCGGCATCACCGTCGATCAGCGGGTTGTCGTTAGCGCTGTTTAGCTCGTTTTCAATGTCGCGCCGCATCCATGTTAGTGCGTCGCGGGCAACTCCAATTACGTGGGGTGCGCAACGAATAGAATAGCGATCCTGTAGGCGAATGATCTCACTCTCATCGGGATAGAGATCGCTGAAAATCCATGCGGCGGATTCATTCTGTCCGGCATGCGGCTTGGCCGCGAATAGACGTGGGTCAAAGTGACCGCGATTACCACACAATGCGACAGAGGCGAGCGCAGTGAGGCGGCAACAAAGGCGTGTTAAATAATTAGCGCGTTGCCAGGCGAGGCAGGCTAAGCCAGTCATCACGGCGGTGCCGTTCATAATTGCAAGGCCCTCTTTGGGGGCCAATACGAGTGGTGTTAGGCCAAGCTCAGCTAATACGTCGGCAGCCTTGCGCCGCTGGCCTCCGAAACTTACATCACGCTCGCCGATCAGGGCGGCGGCGACGTATGAAAGCGGCGTTAAGTCACCGCTGGCGCCGACTGAGCCCTCGGACGGTATTAAAGGTAGCACTCGATGCTGGATCAGTGCCGCGAGTTGTTCCAGCAGATCCCACCGGACACCAGAGTAGCCCTGAGCTAGGGAGTTGAGGCGACAGGCAAGGACAGCTAATGTTGCCTCCTCATCAAGATACTCCCCGAGGCCGCAACCATGGAAGCGCGTCAGATGTAGTGGTAATTCAGCAACGAGATGTGGTGGTACGCTGACCGTGCAAGAGTCGCCGTAACCGGTATTGACGCCGTAGACAATCCCGTTGTTGGCAAGCAGACGTGCGAGATAAGCCGCGCCGCTTCGAATGCGGCGTACAAACTCTGGGTCGGTGGAGAGCGCTACGTCGGCATTGCGGTGGGCAATGTTTAGTATGTCTTCAATGGTCAGGCGCCGTGCGCCGATGGTGATTGTTTGCGTGTCCGGCGTAGAGGAAGCTCTAGATTCCATATTCATATCTCGGATGGGTTGCTGGGGGCGGCTTGCTGCCAAAAATCGTAGAAATTAAACCATTGATACGGTGCTTTGAGGCAGTGCGCTTCCAGGCGCTGGGCATACTGTTTTAGGTATTCTTGCAGTCGTTCCTGTCGTTCGTGCCGGGGCAATAGTATGCGTTCTGCGAAAGACTCCAGATAAATGTGATACTTCGCGCCCTCGCGCAGGCAGAAAAAGAGGAATACCGGGCACTCGAGTAGGCTCGCTAGAATGAATGGACCTTGGGCGAAAGGGGCCGGTTTCCCGAGAAAGTTGACATGACTGACACGGTTGCTGCTGCCGCCGTCAATGGGCGGTGTTCGATCGCCAACGATGACCATGATCTCGCCTTGATCTATTTTTTCTTTGAGCATGATGGCAGTCTCGGGGCCAATTTTCGAAATCTGGATCAGATTAACGCCAAAACTGGCATTCGCTTGCGCCAATGTTTCATTGAAGCGCTGCGCGTGGTTGGTGTAGACGACAGCGTTGACGATGGCTCTTTGTTCTATGGTGGCCAGTGCCCGTGTCATTTCCAGATTGCCCAAATGCGACCCTATCAGCACGGC
>JBAXKX010000468.1:0-1662 GCA_037135115.1 Rhodospirillaceae bacterium | reverse complement strand
CCGTCAACCCCCGAAATTGTGTTCTTTGAGGCTTGGGCGCCGAATGAGGGCCCATGGGGCGTGGTCGACCACCTTATGCCGGCGCGGTGCGGCGCCGGGCAATCAGCGATCCAAAGCTGTCAGCCCGGCTTTGGAATACGGTCTCGTATTCGAAGGGCCAGGCTACGTCGGCGAGTTCCCAGTCGGCGTGGCTACGGAGAATCTGTCGAACCTCTTCCAGATACGGAGTGTAATCGGTCCGAAAGTAGAGGTGAGTCCCCCGCCCTGCCCGCTTCGCCAGCGCCGTCAGGAAATCCGCCCGGACGATGCGGTTCTTGTGGTGGCGTTTCTTAGGCCATGGATCAGGAAACAAAATAAAGACATCGCGGAGGCGCGCGGCGGGAGGGAGCTGAGTTAGAAAGAGTTCAGCTTCGGTGTGGACGAAGTGTAGGTTCTTCAAGCCGGCGCGCGCGGCCTTTCGCGCGCCGCGTTCGATCCGGTCGCTGCTAGTGTCGATTCCGAGGCAATAACGATCTGAGAAAGCCTGGGCGTAGGCGGTGAGAAAATGACCATGGCCGCAGCCAATTTCCCAAACAAACTCGGTGCCGGAAGGGAGATTGGTGTGGAAGAATTCCTGAAGACTTTGGCGGCGCGCGTCCATTTCCGCCCAATGCAGCGCGGTTCGGGCGGGATTAGGCCGGTTGTGCGACGTTGCGGGGTCAGGTTCGGTCATGCGCCCTCCCCGATTCGATCAAGACCATCAAAATGCTGATGTCAGCCGGAGTCACGCCGCTGATCCGGCTGGCTTGGCCAAGTGTTGCCGGCCGGATTTGCGATAGCTTGATCGTGCTTTCCTTCTTTAATCCCGACACGGTTGCATAGTCGATGGTCGATGGGATCGTTACCTTCTCGACTTGGGACAACTTTTCGACCTGCCGCTGTTCGCGCGCCAAGTAGCCGCGATACGTGACGCGATACATGACTTCTGCGCGGACCGCGGACGGCAGTTGTTTGAAGCCGTCTGGCAGCGTTGCGGGCGCGGTACTATTGCGAAACGCATCACCCCAAGTGCCGTTAAGGACCTTGGTATTTTCGAAAAACTCGACCCACTTCATGACCTTGCCGGCTTTGGCTCGAATCAATTGTAAACGAGTGGCAGATAACAGTTTATAGTTATCTGAGTGATCAACTAACCGAATCTCCGCGCTTCCATGATTAAAGAGCAGTCGATGTTCAGCGCGGCTCGTGAACATCCGATATGGCTCTTTCGTGCCCTTTGTCACGAGGTCATCGATTAGAACCCCAAGGTAACCCTCGTATCGCTTGATGACGAGCGGCGGCAGCAGGCGGACGACGTTGTCGTTGGTGACGTTGATCAGGAGGCCGGCGGCGAGTGCGTTCTGGCTTGCGAAAAAGACAAGGAAGCCCGCAAAACCTATCTGGCCAACCACGACATGACCGGTGTCCCGTTCGCGGCGGACATCACCAAGCTGGAAGCTGCCCTCGTTCCAGACCATGACGTTCTGTGTGCAGGGTTCCCCTGTCAGGCATACAGCGTCGCCGGCGGCAAACGCGGTTTCGAAGACCCGCGTGGCGGCCTCATCTTCGACACGCTCCGCATCATCAAGGCCAAGCGGCCCAAGCTGATCCTGCTGGAAAACGTCAAGAACCTGCAGTCGCACG
>JBAXKX010000467.1:0-1672 GCA_037135115.1 Rhodospirillaceae bacterium | reverse complement strand
GAGCATGTGGCCATCCTCAGCCACAGCGGCAGCCGGGCGGCGGGAGCCATGGTGTGCGGCCATTACAGCCAGCTGGCCTTCGACCGGCACCCGGAATTGCCCCGGGAACTGCTGCGCCTGGCCTGGCTCGACCTCGCTTCAGCCGAGGGCCAGGAATATTGGGCGGCCATGGAGTTGATGGGCCGTTACGCGGCCGCGAACCATGCGCTCATCCACAAGCACGTGGCGGCCAATCTCGGTGCTGAGGTCCTGCTGGACCTCGAAAACCATCACAACTTCGCCTGGAAGGAGCGGCACGTCATCAACGGTGTCGAAAGGGAAGTCATCGTTCACCGCAAGGGAGCAACCCCTGCCGGCCAGGGTGTCCTGGGCATCATTCCCGGTTCCATGGCCTCACCAGGGATCGTCGTGAGTGGCAAAGGCAACCCGGAGTCGCTGAATTCAGCTTCCCATGGCGCTGGCCGGGTAATGAGCCGCACTCAGGCGAGCAAGACCTTCGAGTGGAAGAAAGTGAATGCTTTCCTGCGCGAAAAGGGCGTGACCCTTATCTCGGCAGGCTTGGATGAGGTGCCGATGGTCTACAAAAACATCCACGAAGTCATGGCTGCCCAGCAGGACCTGGTGACGATTCTCGGCCAGTTCGATCCCAAGCTGGTCAAAATGGCACCACATGGTGAGCGGGCGGAAGACTGATCAATGATCATCATCGACGGATCACAAGGTGAAGGCGGTGGCCAGATTCTGCGCACGTCGTTGGCGCTGTCTCTGGTCACCGGCCAACCTTTTCGCATGGAGCGGGTCCGGGCCAAGCGTCAGAAGCCCGGTCTGCTGAAGCAACACCTGACCGCTGTTGAGGCCGCCAAAACGGTTGGTTGTGCCGAGGTGGAAGGTGCGGCGTTGAGTTCCCAAACGCTGGAGTTTCGGCCTGGGCCAGTTACGCCGGGGAATTACCGATTCGCTGTCGGGACGGCGGGAAGCGCCACGCTCGTAATGCAAACGGTCCTGCCGGCTCTTTTGACCGCCTCCGGCCATAGCACGCTGACTCTGGAAGGGGGAACGCATAACCCGATGGCGCCTCCATTCGATTTCCTGGCGAGATGCTTCATGCCCCTCATCCATCGCATGGGGCCATCGGTAGAATTGGAATTGCGCCGCCACGGCTTTTTCCCCGCCGGTGGAGGACGGTTCCATGCCCGAATCGAGCCTGCGAAGAAGCTTTCACGGCTGGATTTGCTCGAGCGCGGTTCCATTCGAAGCAGGCAGGCCCGCGTCCTCGTTTCCAAACTACCCGAACACGTAGGGCAGAGGGAGCTGGCAGTAGTTCGCGACGAACTTAAGTGGCGTGAAGAGGAATGTGCCATCGAGTCGGTCCAATATCCCGTCGGACCGGGGAATGCCGTGGTTTTAACGATCGAGACCGAGCATGTGACTGAGGTTTTCACCGGTTTTGGTGAACGCGGCCGTCCGGCGGAGGAAGTCGCTTCTTCGGCTGTCCAAGTCGCAAAAACCTGGTTCGAAGCGGGTGTTCCGGTTGACGAGCACCTCGCTGACCAACTCCTGATCCCAATGGTACTGGCCGGCGGTGGCTCATTCCGGACGACCAAGCCCTCCTTGCACACGGCGACAAACGCCGAAGTGATCCAGCGGTTTCTGCCTGTGCCCATTGGTGTCG
>JBAXKX010000466.1:0-1676 GCA_037135115.1 Rhodospirillaceae bacterium | reverse complement strand
CGTCAACGAGGCACGGGTTGTTGAAGCCGAACTTGGCTATTCTGGCGGCGATCTCCGCCACCTGCTCGTCGGAATGAGTGCGCGCGTTGCGGGCATAGGGGATCAACCGGTCCAACGACCAGCTTTCGACCTGAAGCTCATTCATGAATGAAGCCTTCATGGCCGTAAACACGGCAGAAAAATCTCTAGAATAGAAAAGATTAAGCTTGGCTATCGGAGCGCTCTACGCGATAATGGTGACACCAAAATGGGAGGCGACCATGCCCAAAAACAAGAACAGTACCGAAAACACGGACATGAGCCAAAACGAATACTGGGGTTTCTATGAAACTATTGGAAAACTCGCCAAACCAACCGAAGCCTGGGCACTAGCAATGAAGGCGATCGCCGCCGCCACCAGCTGCACGGCGGTGATCGTGTTGATCCAGGGCAATCCATTTCAACAACCGACCGCCTTGGTGTCCATGCCCATTTTGTGCGTCGTCACCTCGCCGGACAAGTGCGAGCGACTACCGTGATCGCGAGCCCTGGTCAGAAAGGACCTATCTCACGCGGCGAAGCTATCGCTATAATACGGCCACGTCCCTGTCCTTCGTCAGTGACCATGCGAGGAAAGATCATGGCGATTCCGCAGCCCGCGCGCGCGCCGGCGATTGACCGTAAACGCTACGCCGCGTTGGCGTTTTGCTGGGGTGACTTGCTTTTCGAGTTGGACACGGGGGGAACCGTGGTGTTCTGCGCCGGTCCTGCGTTGGAATTCACGGGCGTCACCTCCGACGATTTGGTGGGGACGGCGTTTGAGAATCTGGTGGCACCCGCCGACGCGCCCATCCTCGCGGGCTTTCTCAAGGCCATTCGCAACCGGGTGCGGGTGGACGGGGAGCTGATCCGGCTCCGGCGAGGGGCGACGTTGCTGCCGGTTCGAGTCGCTGGCTATTGCATGGATGAGCGGTCTTACGTGGCGCTCCGGCTTCAGACCGGCGGGGCCGTCGTGGTCGAGCCGCCCTTTGGCGGTCTGCGGGACCGCGACAGCTTTGCCCAACTGGCAGGGCGGCGCATCAAGGAGTTGGAACAAAGGGGCGAACGGGCAGAAATGACCGTTTTGGGTGTGGCTGGCCTGACCGACCTCAGCGAGACCCTGCCCGAGCGGGAACAGACCGCGTTGTTGGCGGCGGTCGGCGCCTGCCTTAGTCGCAATTCACTGGCTGGGGAAACGGCCACCCGCATTGGTGGGGACGCCTTTGGCCTTGTCCACAATGCCGCGCTTGACCTGGCCCTGCTTCAGGCACAGTTGTTGGAGGCCGCGCGATCCGCAGCGCCTCAGGTGGGTTACGCTCTGGCGATCACTCACAGCACCATGATTATGGACGCCGCCAAGGACGTGAGCGAGCGCGACCTCGCCAAGGGGCTGCTGCACGCGATCGGCTCCTTTCAAAAACGGAGCGGGGACGAGTTCAATATCGGCTCCCTAACCGACAATCTTTCGTCGCTAATCTTCCAGGGCATCACCGACATGCGGGACTTTCGGCGCGTGCTGTCGGCTCGCAGCTTTGCCATGGCCCTGCAACCAATCATCGATACCCGCAGTGGCGCTGTTCATCATTTCGAAGCGCTCTGCCGTTTTAACGCCGCGTCCCCCGAGGAATCGCCTTACCGCCACATCACCTTCGCCGAAG
>JBAXKX010000465.1:0-1676 GCA_037135115.1 Rhodospirillaceae bacterium | reverse complement strand
GAGGCGATCCTTGCATCGACCGCCTCGGCATCCTCGCCCAGGGACTCGATCACGTCGGATCGGGCCTTAAAGCCGGACTCCACAGCCATCTGTTCGGCTTTGATATCTTTTAGCGGGTCAACCCAGTCCCACTTGGGCGGGGTCCAACGGACTGACAGATACGGGAATGGATTACTTGCAAAACCGGGCAAATCGAGAGCACCAGAAAGCACCGCTGTAGTAATCCAGCGTTCCCAAACCGGCCTGCAAAGCTGAAAGACAAAAACAGAATGCTGGATCGCCTCGACCCGGCGGCGAAACTCCAACAGCGACGACCGACTGCTTGCGTAATTTGCCCTTGACATATCGCCGGTCACGTTTTGGTATGGCACGCCCATGCCAGCACAAATCTGCATCAGAGTCCGGTATTGGAAGGCCTCGTAACTGCCGCCGACGTCGGCCGGCGAACTGAATTTGATATCCTCGCCGGGTAAAAGTACCTGCATCGTTCCCGGTTGCAGGCCAGCGGTAGCTACGCCGTTCGCGTCCG
This sequence comes from Rhodospirillaceae bacterium, assembly GCA_037135115.1. Taxonomy (GTDB): domain Bacteria; phylum Pseudomonadota; class Alphaproteobacteria; order Azospirillales; family Azospirillaceae; genus BOG-933. Next base: position 1,147 of record JBAXKX010000465.1, on the reverse strand, counting down.
GCCCGCCCTCTCCGATTATTGCCCCGGTATCAGTGTCGGGCCGGGTGATAAAGCCGGCATACATGGCCGCGACCTTTTTGCGGTCAAGTTCGGCATCATCATAGAGATCTAACAGCCATAGTTTGGCAACCACCGGTGCCAACTTTGACAAACCGCGCACTTGGCCGGCTTCGACCCCGTCAAAGATATGCAAAACCTCGCTGGCCGGCACCCTTGTCGGAACGCTACCGCCGGAACAGCGCTCGGTAATATCGCCGGGATGGTTGCGCCAGAACCAATAGGCTACCCGCTGGCCGAGTACATCGAATTCAATGCCCTGGCGGATGACGTTGCCATTGCCGGTAGGCTGACTCAACGTGCTTGATAGTTGCTCTGAGGGCAGCATCTGGAGTTGCAATGGAACCGACAGCCCGTCCGAGAGTCGGCGGGGACGAAACCGAATGAACACCTCGCCAGCGATGAACAGCTCGCGTGCCGCCCGGCGCATCTGGCCGTAGAAGTCGGAATGGACCTCGGCGTCGGACTCATCGGTCCAGCGCAGCCACGCCTCCTGAATAGCCTCCTTTAGCACCGGGTCTTTGATCAGTGATGCCGGTTTGATGCCGACACCGACCGCGTTGCCGGCGAAGCTTTCGACCGCCGCCGCTACGTAGCCGTTGTTCCGGGCCAGATAGCGCGCCCTGGCGTTGACAGTTTGCCCCGAAGCCGCGATCAGGGTGTTGATATGGCTGTTCGACGGCACAAACGAGGACAATCGCCGCCCATATGCTCCAGCATCAAGCCCACCCGACACTGAGGCGCCGATCTGCGGACGGTTGACCACCGAACCGATACCGAACAGCCCGGCCATTTGCTGTAAAATGTTCATCATAGCCCCTTGTCAGCGTATGTCCTGATCTGCCGTACCGTCCGGCGGCAGGGATCAAGCGCGGCTTCAACCACGCGCAGCGCAGCGCGCAGATCGGCGAACGAGCGGTACTCGACGGTGCGACCGTCGTAGCTGACGCGCAGTACGCCGCTGGCGATGGCTTCGCGCAGGGCGTCGCGATGGGACTCTGTGTACATCGTTGCTATCCCTGATTGCGGTCGCGCCGGATCATCTTCGGCAAGACAAGCGCCGAACAACGCGATGAAATTGCTTGCTATT
>JBAXKX010000464.1:0-1679 GCA_037135115.1 Rhodospirillaceae bacterium | reverse complement strand
GTTTGATCGAGCTTGACGGCAAGTTGATCGGCTCGGCTGTGGTCGGTCAACGTTTTTCTCAGCCGCAATACGTCCATTCTCGACCGTCGGCGGCGGGTAGGGATGGCTACGACGCTACCCAGTCTGGTGCCACCAATCTTTCTCCGACCAGCAAGCGGTTGATCGCCGATATCACGACCCGCGCCGCCGCCGAGCGTGCCGGTTTCGCAGGTACTGGCATGGTTCCGGATGTTCCTCTCGATATGATCACTAGTTCGGCCAGCGGCCTTGATCCCGATGTCTCGCCAGCCGCCGCCTTTTTTCAGGTCGCGCGGGTGGCCAGGGTCCGCCGCCTTGACCAAGAACAGGTTCGGATGCTGGTTGATTTGATAACCGAGAAGCGGACGTTTGGCGTTCTTGGTGAGCTGCGGGTCAATCTGCTCAAGCTCAACCTGGCGCTTGACCTGATGTCTCGGGGTTCACAACCGCTGCCATAACTTAACGTATATACTCCCTAACAGCGATATGGAGGTTAGATTCCTAGGCCGTCGGAACAGGCTCGCGCACGGACAAACTCGGCAAGCTTGCGTTCAACAACGAGGACGTGGTTAGCCGTCCAACTGTTAATGAAGTCTGGTACAACAGTCAGAACCTCTGGGTTTAATTTTACTTTTGCCATGATCCGGTCAAGATCGACTAGCAGAAAGTCGTGGTCGGCCTTGTGCTCCTGATACCAGGGATAGGAGATCTCTTTCATAAAGACCTCCTCCATGACAAAGTGATCGTCGCAGTAGTTACAGAATTCTCTCGCCAGTACAGCCACGTCGACTTCGCGGCGGGTGGCGGCTAGGCTTATCGCGTTGGCCAGGGCAATCAGCCGCTTGTGATCGTAGTCAATTTCGAAAACCCCGGTTTCGAGGCAAGCGTTCCACTCGATAAGCATGGCGGGACACCCTGGGTTAAGACGCCATTGTTTCGACTCTGCGATTTTGTTCGCGAGTTTTCAAGAAGCGTAGCTTCGGAAAATCGTCTTGGGTGCGGTTTAGGTGCCAAGTGTTGCGGGCGAGGAAGACCAGGGCACCGTCGTCTTCGGCCAGGGCCGAGCGGTTGGTTTCGACAAAACTTTTGAGCAGAATCGGGTCGTCGCACTCGATCCAGCGGGCAGCGTCGACGGCGGCACCTTCAAAGCGGGCGGAAAGTCCGTATTCGGCCTCAATTCGTGCCGCTAGCACCTCGAATTGTAATTGTCCGACCACGCCTACCACCCAGTCGGCCCCCGAGAGCGGTTTGAATACTTGGCTTGCCCCTTCCTCGGCGAAATGGTCGAGGGCCTTGCGCAGGTGCTTGACCCGCATGGGATCGTCGAGTCGGACCCGTTGCAGGACTTCCGGGGCGAAACTGGGGACGCCGGTAAAGCGCAGCTCTTCGCTGCCTTCGACCAGGGTGTCGCCGATTCGCAACGAGCCGTGGTTGGGAATGCCGATGATATCGCCGGGCCAGGCGTCCTCGGCCAGTTCCCGGTCGCGGGCCATGAACAGCACGGCATTGTTGACCGCCAGAATCTTACCAGAGCGACTGTGGCGGAGTTTAACGCCGCGCCGGAAGTGGCCGGAGCAAAGTCGCAGAAAGGCGATGCGGTCGCGGTGGTTGGGGTCCATGTTGGCCTGGACCTTGAACACGAAGCCGCTGACCCGCTCCTC
>JBAXKX010000463.1:0-1681 GCA_037135115.1 Rhodospirillaceae bacterium | reverse complement strand
CCGGCGGCTGCCTCACGGCGAGTGCGGGGTCTGGGGCAGAGCCCCAGGATTTGGCTGCGGTGGTGCATCAAGATGCTGTCGGACGTTTTGAACGTGGCGTGGCTGATACTGTAGGCAACGAGGCACCAGATTCCGGCATCGGCCGTGGTTTGCGTCGCGTCTCGCCGTCGAGCACGATGCGGTACGCCCCATCGCGCAAGCGATCGAGCGTTGCCGCCCCCATCAGCTTGTTCGGAAACGCCGCGCTCCATTCATCGAAGTCCAAATTGCTGGTCAGAAGTGTCGTCTTTCGCTCGTAGCGCGCATCCACCAGGTCGTGGAAATCCTCGTCCTGTGGCGAGCGCATCGGACGCAAGCCGAAATCATCGATCGCCAGCACATCAATGCTCGCCAGTTGCTGCAATTTGCGCTCAAAGCCATTGGTGGCCCGAGCGGCGTAAAGTTGTGCCAGCAATTTGGTATGGGTGATGAACAACACCTCGTAGCCGGTACGAAGCGCGCAATGACACAGTGCTTGCACCAGATGAGACTTGCCCGTTCCGGTCGGCCCGGCGATGAGCACCGGCGCATGTTCCGTGACGAAGCGGCAGGTCGCCAGTTCCGCCAGCAGCGCGTGATTGACCGACGGGCTGCTGGCGGAGTCGAAACGTTCGAAGGTTTTGTCGCCGACCACCTGCGCTTTACGCAGACGCTGTGCGAACTGGCGCTGATCGCGGCGGGCGACTTCGTCTTGCACCAGCAGCGCCAGAAAGTCGGTGTAGGCCAGCTTGGTTTCGATGGCCTGGCGGTTTCTTGCCTCGAGCGAATCGAGGATGCCGGACAGGCGCAGTTGTTTGAGGAGGGGTTCGAGTTGGGGCATGGGGTTCATGTGAGGCGTCCTGAAAGGTGATGCGAAATGACAATAGATTGCTCAATGCAACAGATCGGTCGGCGAGCGGAAAAAACGGCCACCGCTCAGGTACGTCGCTTCGAGTTCCGCCACATCGAGCAAATCCGGTTGCTGATCCAGACCGTCCTTGAGGATTTGCTTGATCGTGCGATAGGCCGGTGTGCCGAAGTTCAGCGCACGACGGCAGGCTGCCTCCAGCCGACTACGGCTGTACTGACCGCCCAGTCGAAGGAGCCCCTGGGCAGCACGCAGGTGATCGAGTATGCGGTTCGCGAACAGACGCTCGACAACCGACAGGGTCGCCGGCCCAACCTCCTTGGCCTGCGCCAGGCACCATTGCGGATCGCGCATGAAATACGCTTGAGCATCAGGTGGAACGTGATCATTGACGGTCGATTTGCTGCCCGGCTTGAACTGGCGCGGATGAATCGCAACCATCTCGTGCTCCCGATAAATGCGAACAGCATCGGGTGTGATTTCGAGCCAGAGTGTCTGGTTAATCAGCTGAAACGGCGCCGAGTAGTAGCAGTATTCATGAATGACATGAGCGTTGGGGTGCAGCTTGGCCTTGGCCCAGGTGGCACACGCTGGTGCGATGGCCGGCAGCGGCTGCAATAGGACCTGTTCCGTTGCCGTGAATCTGGTGAGCGGACGTTCGCGGGTGCTGCCGTGAATGCGGTTGCCTGCCTCCCCCATAACCCACGCCTGCAATTCCTCGTTAGCCTGCGCCAGACTGTGGAATTCGCGTAGCGGCGCAAAATTGCCTTTGACATATTTTACCCCGGACTCCAC
>JBAXKX010000462.1:0-1683 GCA_037135115.1 Rhodospirillaceae bacterium | reverse complement strand
CCGTGGTACCAGGGCGTCCTCAACCGTTGGCTCTGGGTCGTGTTGACCGCGACCACCGCCGTTTTCCACATCGGCAGCCGCCGCCACGAGGAAATCCGCGACCTGCTCGGCGACGCCATCGTCGGTTGGCTGGTCACCGACGGCTACGGCGCCTACCGCGACTATGAGCGCCGGCAGCGCTGTCTGGCTCATCTGATCCGCAAGGGCCTCGCCCTGGCCGGCGGCCTGTCGCCCGATGGCGCCCAGTTCGGCGAGTGGCTGGTCCGCGAACTCCGCGGCCTGATCCACGCCGTCGCCGAGGACCAAGGCCACACCGTCCTCAATCCAATCCAGGCCCGGCTGAAACGCGCCTGCAAGCTCCACCGCGACCACGAGACCGAGAAAATCAGGGCGCTCGCCCGCGAAATCCTCAACGACTGGGCGGCCATCGTCGCCTTCGTTCGGAATCCCCATCTGCCCGCGACGAACAACGAGGCCGAGCGTGCCCTGCGCATCGCGGTGATCGCCCGCCGCCTGAGTTTCGGCACCCGCAACGAAGAGGGCAGCGCCACCTACGCCGCCTCCCTGTCCGTTGTCGAGACCTGCCGTCGTCGTCATGTCGATCCCTGGTCCTATATCGCCGAAACGCTCGCCCGCGCGCGAGCCGGTTTCATGCACAACCCCATCCCCGCCGTCGCGTGATCAAAAGCAGGGGGAGTGAACGGTTACGCTGTCCCACTCATGTCCAACTTTATCTTCTGCATCATATACTTCAACGGTGCGATGCTCCTGCCGCCCGTGGTGGATCGGATCGTCTGTCTTGGCCCGACTGATCGGCGACTGGGTTGCACAAAGGGCCTGCACGGCGGCTTGAAGTTCCGGCTGATTTCCTTTTACCTGGGTGATAAGGTAGTTGTCAGTGTCCGCAGCAGCCTGAAATGTTTTTTTGACAGTGCATTGCGTCAGCTGTAAAAATGACGCCCCTGAGGCCAAGCTTTCCGATCAACTCCTGCGCAACAGGAATTTCATTCGTCTTATCACAGACTTCCACGTTTGCGAGAATGATTGCATATTCGCTGGCAAATGCAGTGAGAACTTGGGTTGCCTTTTGGTCGTTGAGATGGTCAAAACTATGCCGGAGTGTCTTGCCATCAAGCGCTATAGCTGGCTTGCGCTTGGCTTCGCTGCTGTCGGTCGCGCTTGGCGGCGGAAGCATGGCTTGAGCATGACGACGGAAGGTCTCTTCCAGATGGGACGCCGTCAATGAGTGGATCACGTTCCGGATGGTGTTCACCGCCGGCACCTTGCGGAATCCAACGCCGTAAAGCTCATGAAGGATGTCATTACGCTCACGTATAAAGGTTCTGATTGAGCGGTATGAGTTTGCGCCACTCAGAATACCGAGGACGCAGTATAGAAGGAGGTGAGAAAGCCTGTATCTCTGGCCCTGTGGCCGGCGGGGATCATTAATATCATCAAGAGCCTTTAGGAGATGAGCGAACGGAACCATGGCAACCTCCACAGACATTGGCTGCCCTGTAGGATTCACATTTTTTCACTCCAGAAAAGACTCGTTTTCGACACCACAGGCTTCATGCCAGACTCGCTATGCGTGCCAATCTAACTTGCCCCGCAGAACTGAACAGCCCTGGGGAAATGCTCACCTTTGACCACATACCCACAGGCTCAACCACAACAAGAAGA
>JBAXKX010000461.1:0-1685 GCA_037135115.1 Rhodospirillaceae bacterium | reverse complement strand
GGACTTCCGACCTTGACCCGCTGATCGCGACCCGGCTTGGTATCGACACCCGGTTGGTGGAACTTCCGGCGCCATGTCCCGGCCCCTTTGGCTGGGAGGTCACCACCCTGCCGCTACCCGGCTGGATGGTACCAGATGCCCCGCTCGATGCCACCATCACTGAGGTTACCGCCGCCGATGGCGCAGTGCGGTTCCACTTCGCCGGCCGGGCTTTTGTTTATGACCGGCTGGGACTGCGGCGGGAAATGCTTTGACCAATAGGGAACTCAGATCATGCATGATTTTCTGACCGAACCCCTGATTCCGATCCGTAGCATGGACGGTGACGCTGGGGCGGTGTCCCTGCCGGGGCTGCTGGCGCGACTGTCGGGGGATGGCGTCGCGGAGTTTCCGGGACTTGCAGCGCATCAGCGCCAACCCTGGTATCAGTTTCTGGTTCAGTTGGCGGCCATCGCCCTGGACCGGAGTGGTGGCACGGAACCACCTGTCGATGCAGCGGCGTGGGGCCGATTACTGGCGGCGCTGACGCCCGTCGCCCATGACTGCGCGTGGTCGCTGGTGGTGGAAGAGCCCGATCGCCCGGCTTTGTTGCAACCGCCAGCGCCAGAACGCAACCTCGACGGTTATGGCCAGGCGGCTGACACGCCCGACGCCATCGATATTCTGGTCACCGCCAAGAATCACGATGTCAAAATGGCCCGGATGGGCGCAGCCCAGCCCCACCATTGGTTCTATGCGCTGGTCACGCTCCAGACCCTTCAGGGCTTTCTCGGGGCTGGCAACTACGGCATCGCACGGATGAACGGCGGCTTTGCCAGCCGGGTGATGATTGATACGGTACCCGCTCTGGACTGGGGTGCGCGCTTTTGCTCGGGTCTCCGCCTGTTGCTTGACCAGCGGTCCAAGGGGAGCGAGTTGCCGTTCCGACACGACGACGGCAAGGCCTTGCTGTGGCTGGAGCCGTGGAACGGTGAGGACAGTCTGGCGCTGGACGATCTCGACCCGCACTTCATCGAGATTTGCCGACGGGTGCGGCTGGTGCGCCGGAACGGCTCCGGCCCGATCGTCGCGTGGGGACGCACCAGTCGGGCAGCCCGTGTTCAGGGCAAAGACTACAAGGGGGCGGTTGGCGACCCCTGGATTCCGGTCGACAAGAAGGCCGCTGCTCTGACCATCGGAGCTAATGGCTTTAACTACCGCAAACTCGCCGATATCCTCTACAGTCCCGAGTATGAACCACCGGCCTCGCTACTCCCGCGCGTCGACGCGAACTGGCTGCACTGTCAGGTGCTAGTGCGCGGCCAGGGCAAGACCGATGGCCTGTTCGATCGCGTGCTGCCGTTTCCTAAGCGTCAGCAAGCCGCCTTCACCAGCCGCGATAATCCCGCGCGCGCCGCCGTTCACAAACTCGCCGACAGCATGGTTGGGGATGCCTCCAACGCCAAGAAAGCACTCAAACGAGGGCTGCTAGTACTGCTCAACCGCGGCTTTCCGGCCGATCCAGCCAAACGGCTCAAGCTCGACGACAACCGGGCCGACCGCTGGATTGATAAGCTGGATCAGCGCATCGACCAGATGTTCTTCGATCACCTGTGGGCCTTAGCCGCAATCGAACCGGGAGACGACGACGGCTTCGACGCCGCTTGGCGCACTTGGCACGAAGCCCTGAAGCAGGCGACGCAACC
>JBAXKX010000460.1:0-1688 GCA_037135115.1 Rhodospirillaceae bacterium | reverse complement strand
GGCGCAAATAGGAGGTCGCAGCCAATCCTGGTCAGTTTGGCTAAATCACCGGTTTCGTCGCGGGGGTAACGGTCGATGTCCTCGGTCGGGCCGAATTGGGTCGGATTGACAAATACCGTCGCTACCGTCCGCCGACACAAGAAGCGGCCACGCCGTACCAGCTCAAGATGGCCATCATGCAAGTAGCCCATGGTCGGAACCAGGGCGACGCTGTTTCCGTCCTGGCGCCAGCCAGCAATGGTCGCCCTCAATTCGCTGATAGTTCTAACCACTAGTGTCTTAACTGCTGGCGGGTTTGATATCGGGTCGCCGATGGGTTGCGTCATGGCCGGATCAGCGCTCATAAGGTGCGCGGGGCGGGCGCGGCACCGGCATACCGAAGCAATGCTCGGGTCCGGGAAAACTGCGCGCGCGTACTTCAGAGGCATAGGTCGCAGCCGCCTGCGAAATCTGTGAGCCGATGTCTGCGTAGCGCTTGACGAATTTCGGCGTGAAATCGGTAAATATGCCAAGCACGTCGTCGATCACCAGCACCTGTCCGTCACAAGCGGGTGAAGCGCCGATGCCGATGGTCGGAATTGGGATGCGGCTGGTGATTTCACGCGCCAGGGTTTCGACTGTGCCTTCGATCACAAGCGAGAAGGCTCCGGCCTGGGCCACTGCCTCGGCGTCTGCCAGTATCCGACGCGCCGCCACATCATCACGACCCTGGGTACGGAAGCCACCTTGCGTATTCATGGATTGCGGCGTCAGGCCGACATGGCCCATTACCGGTATCCCCCGTCGGGTCATGAATCCGATAGTTTCGGCCATCTCGACGCCGCCCTCAAGCTTGACCACCTGAGCCCCTGTTTCGGCCAGCAGGCGAGCCGCCGCCCGGTACGCCAGTTGCGGTGATTCCTGGTAGCTGCCGAACGGCATGTCGATTATAATGCAAGCCCGCTCGGAGCCGCGAACCACGGCCCGGCCATGGGCGATCATCATCTCAAGCGTAACGGCAAGGGTACTGTCCATGCCATAGACCACCATGCCAAGCGAGTCGCCGACCATAAGCATGTCGACATGGGGGTCAAGCAGTCGTGCCATTGGCGTAGTATAGGCTGTCAGGATAACAATCGGCTCCTGTCCCTTGCGCGCACGCAATTGGGGAACCGTTAGCCGCTTGATCTCGCTTTGAACGCCCATCCGAGCCCCTTCCCGATTTTGGAGACAACGCGCATACTTCTGAAACGACCGCCACACCGAAAGGGCCGTCGCTGTCAAGGCCCCTACCCGCCGGAGCGGTGCATCCGATACGGCACCCGTGAGGTAATGTCCAGCCTCGTCGCCATCGACTAAATAAACACCGAATAAACAAGGGAGCCGGTCAGTCGGTGGTAACTGAAACCCGGCCATTGTGGCGATGGATATGGTAGACTCGACCGCTAGGCGTGGTGTGAGTTGTCACGGCCTCATCAATCGCCTCGCCATCAATCCAAACTTTGCCGTTGATGACAATCACGCCGGAACTCGTGCCAGCCTCACCACCAACGCCGGTTACCGACACCGATGAGGTCCCGCCACCACTTGACGTCGTTATGTTGATGCTGTTTTCGCCTCGCTGAGCCTCGCCAGCCAATCCGGCACCGGCAGACATTGCTGCGGCTCCGGCGGCCCCAGCGGCTGCCGCTGCGGCCATTGCTTTGGCG
>JBAXKX010000459.1:0-1736 GCA_037135115.1 Rhodospirillaceae bacterium | reverse complement strand
TCCGCCGAGCCAAATCAGTCGCGGCGGTAACGTCCGCCGAGCCAAATCAGTCGCGGCGGTAACGTCCGCCGAGCCAAATCAGTCGCGTCCACTCAGTGTCGGCTCACAATCCGCCGGGAGGAGATCGCCGACACAGCACAACGCAACGGCACGTCGGGCCCTGCCTTGACATTCTTGCCGTCTTTGCCGTCTTTGCCATCCCTTGGGGCGGGCTTTTGCTCCTCATCCGTCTTCGACTCCACTGTGGGCGAGGCCGGGAGCGGGACCGGCTTTGCATCTTCCACGGTCGGACAAATATCGGCCATCCTCAGCGGCGACGGCAGGGCGGCGGGCAGGGTCGTGCCGTTGCAGGTGCCGGGATCCTGATGCATATCCTCGCTGCGGCCAGCGGACTGCGGCGACCTGATCTCCAGGTCCGGAGTGACGCCGACGCAATCCACGGAGGTTCCGGCGGGACGGTAGTAACGGGCAGTAGTCAGGCGCAATGCGCCACCATCGGGCAGTGGGCTGACCGTTTGCACCGAACCCTTGCCATAGGAGCGGGTGCCGAACACCAGCGCCCGCTGATGATCCTGAAGTGCGGCGGCGACGATCTCGGAGGCCGAAGCCGAGCCGCTATTGATCAGCACCACAACCGGCAGACCGGGAACCAAGTTTCCTCCCGATGCCTCATAGCTGCGGCCCTCGGCCTGGCGCCGGCCGCGTACAGAGACGATCTGGCCGCTATCGATGAAATCATCGGCGACCGAAATGGCTTGGTCGAGCAGGCCACCCGGGTCGTTACGCAAATCAAGCACCAGCCCGGCCAAGCGTGGGCCAAGCTCCAACTTAATTTTGGCGACGGCATCTTCAAGTTCGCTGGCAGTGCGCTCGTTGAAGGTGGTGATACGGACGTAGCCGACATCGCCCTCCAGCCGCGACTGGATCGGGTGCAGCTTAACGATACTGCGGATAAGAGTAACCACTTGAATCGAGCCGTTATCGGAGCGTAGCAGAGTCAAGCGAACCGAAGTCCCGGTAGGGCCGCGCATTCGAAACACCGCTTGAATCAAGGTCATGCCTTTGACCGGAGCGCCGTCCACATCGCTGATCAGGTCGCCAGAGCGCAAGCCGGCCTCGGCCGCAGGCGTGCCGTCAATGGGTGCGACCACCCTGACAAAGCCGGTCTTTTGATCCAAGGTGACCTCAAGGCCTAGGCCCCCGAATTCGCCATGGGTCTGAGCCTGCATGTTCCGGTAAGCTTCAGGGTTGAGGTAGCTGGAATAGGGATCCAACCCCGACATCATCCCCATGATCGCCGCTTCCATCAGCAGACGATCGGTCGGCGGCCCCTGCTTTTCCGTCTCGATTCCCTTGCGTAGGCCCTTGATGGCCCCATCGATCAATGCGGTCGGCTCAACCGACCGAACATGATCATGAACCACCCGACCAAGCACCTCGGCGAATAGCGAGACATACGGATCATCGGAACGAACCGCCTTATGGGACGGGCGCAAGGTTTCAAACTCAGCCCTCAGCCTTTGCAGACCGTCTTCAACTCCGGGGGTATTGAGCAAGGCAGCGGTACCGCCTGATTGCCGTGCCCCCCCCCCGGAGGAAAACATCGGCAGATCGAGACAACCGGCTAGCGGCAAACCTAGCAGCAGCAAACTCAGCAGCCCCTTAGCGGGCCAACCATTTGAAATCTTCAGCACAGGCAAGTGAGACCTTAAACTGCGGGGACGTTAAACTGCGGG
>JBAXKX010000458.1:0-1739 GCA_037135115.1 Rhodospirillaceae bacterium | reverse complement strand
CTGCGGCTCGCCGCGCGCGCCGCGCGCTTCGGCTCGAGGCATGTGCCTATCCAGGAACTGGCCGACGCCGAGGCCTCCCAGAGCGCCGGACCGGTAGTCGCGTACCTCGCGCGACTGGAATCAGGCTTCTACCGACAAGAGACGCTGGAGACGGCGGTGCTGAGTAGCGGGCTGAGCCGCCGACAATTCACGCGGACCTTCCGGCAACTGACCGGGACCACGTGGCACGAACACGTCCAGACCTTGCGCCTGAAGCACGCCTGCAAGCTCCTGATGGAGACCAACACCTCCGTCCTCGCGATCTCTTTCGAGTGCGGTTTCGAGACTCCCTCGAACTTCCACCGGGCGTTCAAAGAGGCCTTTGGCTGCGCGCCGTCGGCCTTCCGTGAAAAGAACCGGCCGGCTTGATAGCCGGGCGCGGCGCGTCCGGCGGGTGGTTTCGTCAAAAGCTGCCCAGGAGTTGCGTTCCTCCAATGGCCCAATATTGGATGTCAAATGGCCCGATTTAGGAAGCCCCGCGGCAGGATTTGCGATATCGAATACAATACACAATTCAAATAGAAAGTAATTTATCAGACCCAAAAGAGAAAAACTCAAGCCTATCAGTCAGAGTATGTTAGTAATGCGCAGCATTCGCGCGTCCTCACCGGGTTCCGCGGTTCACACGGGGCGAGCCGGGGGAAAGCAGACTGCTTTCACCTTGATCGAACTGCTGGTCGTCATCGCCATTATCGCTATCCTGGCGGCACTGTTGCTGCCGGCATTGACGAGGGCCAAGCTGAAAGGGACTGAGGCCGTGTGCCGGTCCAATGAGAGGCAGTTAATCCTCGGATGGTCCATGTACGCGATGGATAGCCGGGACACGATGGTGCCGACCTTCTGGACCGGTCCGAGCGGTCAAGTAAACCTGATTGGAGGAGGGTATTGGAAGGGCCCCGCGTGGACATTACCGTCGGGATGAGCGAGGCCCATGCGATGGAACTGATTAAGGCGGGCATGCAGACGGCGCCTTTGTGGAGTTACTGCCCGGCACTGGGAGCGAATCATTGTCCGGGTGATTTGCGAACGAAGCAGTTGCGGCCCGGCTACGGTTGGGCCTACGACAGTTACTCGAAGGCTGACACCATGAACGGGGCGCAGTGGGACAACACCCCGGGCCACTACTACGTCAAGACAACGGAGGTTCGGCGGCCGACCGATGCGCTTGTGTTCACGGAAGAATGGGACCACCGCGGTTACAATGTCGGGACGTGGGCATTTAACATTGGCACGATGACTTTCCAGGATACCTTCGCCATTTTCCACGGTAACGTGACCACGTTTGCGTTTGTAGATGGTCACGTCGAGTCGCATCGGTGGTTGGAGGCCAGCACGATCGAGGCCGTGAAGACTCATACGCACAACTGGGCGACCGGCGACGTGAGGAAGAACCGGGACTTTCTGTGGCTTTGGAATCATTATCAGTACCCAACGTGGAAACCGTTGTAGGAGTTGGCGTGGAGGCGCTCACCCGTGCGAGCGTAATCCCACGCCTCAGAAACGCATGCCCGCGACCGCGGTCGGGGCGGACTCAAAGATCATTGCATCGTTTTGCGCAGGAACGAGGTGCGTGAGCGGCGGGAGGCTCTTGTGTGAACCACCGCCTCCGGGTCAGCGGCAACCCGGTCGTCCGATTTGGCGGTAACGCGGCTTTGTCTTCAACCGTGCCCATCCAGTTGTTCCCGAATGCCAACTCACCA
>JBAXKX010000457.1:0-1746 GCA_037135115.1 Rhodospirillaceae bacterium | reverse complement strand
ATCCACCAAAAGCGCGACGAATTCCTCGCCGCCATAACGGGCGGCAAGGTCGCCGCCATGCCTGGGCACGGCCATGAACAACGCTTGCGCGATCTTTCGCAGGCAGTCGTCGCCAGCCGGATGGCCATAGCAATCGTTGAAGCTCTTGAAGAAATGTATGCTTCCGGGGAAGGCCGCCTTCCGCAGCGGTTCTGACGCGCGGTAGCTTTGCAGCACGGCAAGCAGTGTCGTTTGCAGTGCTGCAAAGGACGGTACGATGGCGCGGGTCCAGGTCATTTCGGGTGTTGAACGTCGGCGCCGGTGGAGTGCCGATGAGAAGCGGGCCATTGTCGCGGCGGCCTTCTCACCGGGTGCGGTGGTGTCCGAGGTGGCCCGGCGGGCGGATGTGAACAGCGGGCAGATTTACCGCTGGCGTGACGAGTTGCGTGGGGCCTCGGGCGGATTTTCCCGGGAGCCTGGGTTTGCTCAGGTTGTGGTGTCGGCCGGCGTTCCGGCAATGACCACGGCGCCGGAGCCGACGATTGAGGTGATGGTGGGCAACGGCGGCCAGGTGCGGTTGCCGGCCTCGGTGGCTCCCGATCTGGCGAGCGCCATCGTCCGAGCACTGGTGGGGCGATGATCCCGGTTCCGTCGAGCGCGCGGGTCTGGCTGGCGCTGGGCCGGACCGACATGCGCCGCGGCATGAATGGACTGGCGCTGCAGGTGCAAGAGGGGTTGGGCCGCGACCCGCATGCCGGCGATTTGTTTGTCTTTCGGGGCAAACGCGGGGACATGCTCAAGATCATCTGGCATGACGGTCTGGGGATGTCGCTATACGCCAAGCGTCTTGAGAAAGGCCGCTTCATCTGGCCGACACCGGCCGATGGTGTTGTTGCAATTTCCGCCGCGCAGTTGGCTTACATGCTTGAGGGGATAGACTGGAGGAACCCACGATACACCTTCCGTCCTGAGCGCTCCGGCTGAGAGTGTTCTTAAACTTTTCTGTGGATAACCCTGATTTCTTGGATGCATGGCGCAGGGTTTTGTGATTCTATACTCGGCATGACGACGCCACCCACCCCCGAACCAGAGACCCTAGAGAGCCTGCGCGCGGCGCTGGCCGGGGCTTGGGCCGAGGTGGCGCAGACCAAGGCCCGCGCGGTCGGCGCCGAGATGATGGTCGAGCACCTCCGGATCGAGATCGCCAAGTTGCGGCGCGAACAGTACGGGCAACGCTCGGAGCGCAGCCGCCAACTCCTGGGTCAGATGGAGTTGCAGTTCGAAGAGCTGGCAGCCACGCTGACCGAAGACGAGGCCTTGGCGGCAGTCGCGGCAGCGGCCGCCAAGGCCAAACAGCCTGGGACTGTGGTCAAGAGCTTTACGCGCAAGCAGCCCGTGCGGGGGCCTCTGCCCGCCCATCTGCCACGGGAACGCCAAGTCCTGCCCAGCCCCTGCGCCTGTCCGGACTGCGGCGGCAAGCTGACCAAGCTCGGCGAAGACATCACCGAGACCCTTGAGGTAATTCCGCGCCAGTACAAAGTCATCCAGACCGTACGAGAAAAGTTCAGCTGCCGGTCGTGCGAAACCATCCAACAGCCGCCGGCACCATTTCATCCGATTGCCCGGGGACGGTCCGGCCCCAACCTGCTGGCGATGGTGCTTTACGCCAAATATGGCAATCACCAGCCCTTGAACCGCCAGTCCGAGGGCTTCCACCACGAAGGCCTCGATCTCAGCGTCTCGACCCTGGCCGACTGGGTCGGTGCC
>JBAXKX010000456.1:0-1750 GCA_037135115.1 Rhodospirillaceae bacterium | reverse complement strand
GACCATGGTGCTGGCGACCGCGCCCGGCGGGGTTGCGGAAATGTGCATTACGGCGAAGGTGTTGCAATTGGGTGTTCCGCTGGTTACAGCAGCGCAGGTCACGCGGGTAATCATTCTTGTTACCACAACTGGGCCGTTATTTCGCCTTGCGCGCCATATCGCGACTCGGTTGCCGTCACGTTAAACGATGATATTCAGTTAGTTAGCGACATGTGTGATGTCGTATTTCCGTACCGCGACCTTCGGCGTAAAATAGCCGCCACAATAAAGCGGCTCCTGCGCAGGCAGCGCATCCATCAGTAGGGCCGAACAAATTCCCTTTCAAGCGAGGACCCATGAATCAGCCACGCACTCCCCACGCCATCGATATTGCAGCGCCGACCTACGTTCGCCACCAGCGGCTCAAGGAGTGGGTGGCGCAGATTGCCTCCCTTACCAAACCGGAGCGCATCGTCTGGTGTGACGGTAGTGATGCCGAATACGACCGCTTGTGTGAGGAAATGGTCGGGATCGGAATGATGAAGCGGCTCAATCCGAAATTGCGCCCGAACAGTTATCTTGCGCTGTCTGATCCTGCGGACGTGGCGCGCGTCGAGGAGCGGACATTCATAAGTTGTGAAAAGCAAGACGACGCCGGCCCGACCAATAACTGGGTGGCGCCGGCCGAGATGCGCGCCACCATGAACCGTTTGTTCGACGGTTGCATGCGCGGCCGCACGCTTTATGTGATCCCGTTTTCGATGGGGCCGCTGGGTTCCCACATCGCGCATGTGGGCGTTGAACTCACCGATTCCCCCTATGTGGTTGTGAGCATGAAAATCATGACACGCATGGGCAAAGCCGTTTATGACGTTCTTGGGGCAGACGGCTACTTTGTCCCCTGCGTGCATTCGGTTGGCATGCCGCTGAAGCCGGGACAGGCCGACGTGCGCTGGCCTTCCAACAAGGAAGAAAAATGGATTGTCCATTTTCCTGAAACGCGCGAAATCTGGTCCTATGGATCCGGCTACGGCGGTAATGCCTTGCTGGGCAAGAAATGCCTGGCCCTGCGCATTGCCTCGATCATGGCCAGGGACGAAGGTTGGTTGGCCGAGCACATGCTGATCCTTGGCATCACCAGCCCGCAGGGTAAAAAGGCCTATGTGGCGGCGGCATTCCCCAGTGCCTGCGGCAAGACCAATCTGGCCATGCTGGTGCCGCCCAAGGGCTTTGACGGCTGGAAGGTCGAGACCGTCGGCGAGGATATCGCCTGGATCAAACCAAGCAAGGACGGTCATTTTTATGCCATCAATCCCGAGGCCGGATACTTTGGTGTCGCGCCGGGGACCAGCATCAAGTCCAACCCCAATTGCATGAAGGCGATAGAGAGCAATACGATTTTCACCAACGTTGCCGAAACGCCGGATGGTGACGTCTGGTGGGAGGGCATGACCGATGTGCCGCCGGCCAAGCTTACCGACTGGACCGGGCAGGCGTGGACTCCGGACTGCGGACGCAACGCGGCGCACGCCAACGCACGCTTTACCGTGGCTTCAACACAATGCCCCTCGCTCGACCCGAAATGGGATGACCCCAACGGTGTTCCCATTGCGGCGTTTTTGTTTGGTGGCAGACGTACCAATACTGCACCGTTGGTGGTGGAAGCATTCAATTGGGAGGACGGTGTTTACAAAGCGGCGACCATGGGATCCGAAACGACGGCGGCAATCGTCGGCCAGGTAGGCGTGGTGAGACGCGACCCGTTTGCGAT
>JBAXKX010000455.1:0-1757 GCA_037135115.1 Rhodospirillaceae bacterium | reverse complement strand
GAGATATTAAAGAGATTATAGAAACTGCAGACAAAAAGCAGGCGGAAGAAGCTAGCCCTGCGGCGCAACCCCCAGAAAAGGATTTGGTATGACTGAGCGAGGTTTGACCCTGCCCAAGTTGCTGTCGAGCCAAATTTATGCCGAGATTGCCGACAACCTTATCTGTTGGCCGGATCGGGTAAAGAAGGGCAGGGTTTTAGCCAAATCTGATGATGACAATCCTAGCGTAGGTGTCATGGACTATTTTGGTGAGTTTGTAACGTATTTCTGCGAGAAGCACCCTAAATATCACAAGCAGGACGTTGAAAAAGCGTGCACCATTTTCCTTGAGCACTACAAGAATTTAACGGAGTGGCATACGGCCCTGCTTTTTCACAGTGAGGTCAAAGTACGTTTCTCCGATGGCGAACCGCTGATTATGTCAGATAGGTATAGCCAGTGGCAAAATATCATTGCTCGGCACGACCCCGACTGCATGATTTCATTCGAACTAGCTAAAAATATGGGAAGGCCAGCGCGGCGCAACGCTCGAGAATCGGTATCCGATCTCAAACGCTGGTCGATGATAGCGCGCTGCGGTGATCCAGATTTGTTACAATTACTTGATGCCGGTGTCAGCGATCTGCATGTCCATTTGGGCGGAACAGTTCCGGTTGCGTTCGTATGGCAGCAATTGATGATGGGTGAAATTCGATTCGAAATGCTGCGTCGTGTTTCTCGCAAAATTTCAGACGAAGAACTGGCCCAAATGGAAAGAGCGCGAAAATTGTGGAACGGAACTCGCAACGCCAAGTTACTGGCGCAAGAACGGATTGATTACCCTGTATTTTTTAAACCAGAAAGCGAAAAACCTTTTTCACTAAACAAGGTACTCCGGCCGGAACGGCAAATGCTTACCGGTATGTGGTACCGTTTACTATATTCACTGCCCACCACTGATCCCATACCCTATTTACTTGAGATCGACGAGTATCTAGCCGCCAAGAGACTATTTCTTTCGCTTCACCAGCAGTCTTATACCGACCGCCGCCCGGGACTTCCCTATTTTGAAGCATATTATTTCAATGCCGCCAAGCCAGCACGGCCCAAATCATGGGAACGCGAGCGGTCGCCCCGGCTTCTGAATCGAGAATATGCTCACCGACTGGCCTTGATGCTTCCCGATGACAGGTTGCAGCGACTTGAGCTTCGTATCGCACCGGAACGAAGCTTAAGGGGCTATGTCGATTTTCTTAATCAGTGGCAGCGCTTGGAGGATACGCTCAAAATTACCAAGCGTGGTATCGACATCAATTTCGCTATCCACTTCAAGCGCCATCACATAGAAAGGGACAAGTCTCCAGCTGGCGGCGTTCCGCTCACCCATTTGCGCCGCATTTTGGATCAGGAAGCCGCCACATTGCACGTATTTCGCAATCGTCGCCCCGATCTTGCAGGCAAAATTACTCGTATTGACGTGTGCGGTTGGGAGCGTGACTCGAATGCTAGCGTTTTCTTTTTTCATATGAATTTGCTGCGCGGCGACAGCGTTGCGCACAAACAATTAGCTGAAGAGGACATGTCTTTTATTGTGGAATATGACCGCTGGCGCGGGTTGTATAATAATGGTATGGCAGGCTCCTTGGTTGCATTGCCCGAGTTAGGACTTACCTTTCACGCCGGAGAAGATTTCTACCACCCATTGGATGGAATATTCCAGATAGATAGCGCAATCGAAGGATTGCACATGCGCGCCGGGGACAGCCTAGGCCACGCCC
>JBAXKX010000454.1:0-1772 GCA_037135115.1 Rhodospirillaceae bacterium | reverse complement strand
TCCCGGCACCAAAGAGGCCAGTCCGATTACAAGAACAACGGCCCACAAAATTACCCTCATGCTTCACACTCCCATCAGCACCAGCCTGGCCACCCCTTGCACAGATTGCCCGGACTGACCAAGAAGGCGACAAAGAAAGCTTGACACACCGCTTCAGCATCCGGCAAGATTTGATCATGATATTCTGAACCGTTGCCGTCTTTCGGATTGTCATTTAATGACCGCCTCACCCTCGCACCTTGACGGCATCCGATCGGCAACGATCGCCACCGCGCGCCTGCGGACCCACGTCTTGGAAAGCGGCCCAAGTGACGGCCGACCGATGGTCTTCCTCCACGGCAACCTGTCCAGTGCGACGTGGTGGGAAGAGCTGATGCTGACGCTGCCTCCGGATATACGGGCCATCGCCCCGGACCTGCGCGGCTTCGGCGACACGGAGCCTCTTGAGATTGACGCCACCCGTGGCGCCCGCGACTGGTCCGACGACCTCAAGGCTCTACTCGACGCCCTCTATCCCGCAGCCATTCCGCCCATCCATCTGGTCGGCTGGTCATTAGGCGGCGGCGTAGCCATGACCTTCCTGCGCGACTGGCCGCATCTGGTGCGAACCCTGACCCTGATCAGCCCGATCAGCCCCTACGGCTTCGGTGGCACCAAGGACGAGCACGGGACGCCGTGCTGGCCCGATTATGCCGGTTCCGGCGCAGGTTTGGTCAGTCCCGATTTGGTAAAGGGCCTTGCCGAGCATGATGACGGCTCGTCCAGCCCGTTATCACCCCGCAACATCATCAACACCTTCTATTTCAAGCCAGGATTCCGCGCCCCTCGGGAAGACGCCTTCGTCCGCTCCTTCCTGTCTGTTCGTCTCGGTGAAGGTTTCTACCCCGGCAATTCAGCACCGTCGCCCCATTGGCCCGGCGTTGCTCCAGGAACCCGTGGCATTGTCAACGCCATGTCGCCCAAATACTTCAACGTCAGCGACATCGTGGACCTGCCGGTCAAACCACCGATCCTGTGGATACACGGCGACGCCGACCAGATCGTCTCCGATAGCTCGATGTTCGATTGCGGGTATCTGGGGCAGATCGGACTTATGCCCGACTGGCCGGGAAACAGCGACCAACCGCCACAGCCGATGTTGTTACAGACCAGGGCTGTGCTGAACGAATATGCGAAACGTGGTGGGAAATATCGGGAGCATGTGGTTGCGGGAGCGGCGCATGAGACTATGGTTGAGTATAGGCATGTTACTCTGAATAAAATTTTAGGTTTCGTGTCAGCACGACATGAAGCTTCCCGTAATGAACCCATTCTGGAAGGAAATAATAATGTTTAATAATATTGAATACATGACTTTACTTCGTGGTGCTATTGGATTAGGAGTATTTTTATTAGCGATTGTATGCATTATCCCTATTATGAATTATCTCGGTTTTTCCGAGTTCAATTTTAGAAACTATGTTGGCGCATTTATAGCTGTTGGTGCCGCACTTATTGGCTATGGTGTTGATGGGCATATTAGAGTATTAAACATAAAAAAGGTTCTTTCCTATGATATAGAATCAATACTTGATATTTTGGTCATAACAAAGATGGAATGTGATTGGAGAAGGGTACGTTTTGATGGCATTCCTGGAGGTTGGGCGATGCCGCCAAGGAAGTCCGATTATTTTGCTGCCTATAATGCCGTTATTAATAATCTTTCCATGATGGAAAAGGACAACACAAAAAATGCTATGGCTTTTTACAACAAACTCAAGGCTGCGCGAGAT
>JBAXKX010000453.1:0-1799 GCA_037135115.1 Rhodospirillaceae bacterium | reverse complement strand
GGCTCGTCGCTGCCGATAACGAATGGAACATGGTGTGCCTGGCCTGGAATTTGAAGCGCATGGCCGTATTACGTCTGAAGTGAGGTGAACACCAAGAAAAGCCCAAGATTTAGCCCAAAAACGATCATTTTTGACAAAAAACGGCGTTTTTGTCTATGCATTTGGCGTTTTCAAGTTAAGTCCGACAGGCTGCTAGGGGTTCACAAATCAGTTTGCCACAATTGAGGCGAGTATGCATGTGCTGGAGATGCAGCGTCGCTGGATAGAATTCCAGCTTCCAAGCAAACCAGATCCGATCATAAATGGAATACGCCTGCCTGCTGCGCGCTGCCACCCTGCTTGATGACCCACTTATGATGGAGTGGGCACTGCACTACTACGCCGATTTGCCGCTCGGCTCGAAGCTTCGGGAAACCCTTGCGACACTTTGGTTTCATGACCTCAAGCTACAGCGCTGGATCAATGGTGATGACCTTGAAATTCTCGATCTGATGCTGCGTTACCTGCCCGAAAAGTGCTTCACTAACTTCTTGCCCAGGATTGCCGCGCACTGGGGTGGTTCGTCTTCTGCGATGCTGAACTCTACAGCACGTGTGCTAGTCGGTGCTGATCCGGCGTTGGCTGTGAGAACCTTTGGACAGTCCTTGAAAAGCAACCCACATTCGCTGGAACATGGCATAGCGATACTCGATGTCCTTGATCGTCTACCGCCTGTGTCGGCGTTGCCTCTATTCGAAAAGCTGCTGCCGATGATTCATGGCGACGCAGGTGCTTGCCTGTCGTTCTTGCAAGCTGAGGCTTTTGGAGTGGCAGTGCAACTCAACCAGGTTGGTGAATTGCCCACTTTGCTTGACGGCATCTTTACTGAAAATGGGGCACGGCTTGAGAGCATGGTGGAGCAAATTGGCTATCATTTGTTCGCGCACGACAGTTATTTTGCGCTCTACTTTTTGCACCGTTCTGGCGAGCCGAGGGCCTCGTTTGTTGGTGTCAAAGCGCTATTCCATAACGCCGCTCCTTTAGCGGAAATGGACACTGCCTTGTCTGACAGGTATCCACTTGCCAAGGCCATGAAACTGCTCGAAACTCATCATGATCGCTGTGTGCAATCGAATCTGGCCTGGGATGTGATTCGAAAGAGCAAGAGATTTCAGTCTGGTACCCATGCACAAGCCTTGGCCGCTCTGGCTTTGGCTGGCGTTGCTGCAGCATTCGAGCGCAAAACACTGGATGTCACCGGGCTTGGTGTCGATGAGACACTTGGCTTACTCTGCGTGGATATCCACACCAACATTCACTACGATACATTGCTCAGGCACTTGCGCGAAATGCCTGACACGCAGGCTA
Source organism: Rhodospirillaceae bacterium (assembly GCA_037135115.1). Taxonomy (GTDB): domain Bacteria; phylum Pseudomonadota; class Alphaproteobacteria; order Azospirillales; family Azospirillaceae; genus BOG-933. The sequence goes on along the minus strand of JBAXKX010000453.1, from coordinate 452 downwards.
TTGATGCCGTATGCAGGTATATGGCAGACAACACCAATGGCAATGGAAAAATAGTGCTCGCGAGGTTAATGGGAGATCTGGCCTGGAATGAGTTTGTGCCAACTCTGTTGACCTGCATCGACAAAAAGAAGGGTAATGCTTTGTGTGAAGCTGCCGCGAGTTCCCTCATCAGAATCGGCAAGTCTGCCCGGGATGCCGTGATCGCACAATGGGACGCACTTGATTCTTCGCAGAAAACCTATGGCAGCTCGGTGATTCGGAAAGTGGGTGGCACGGCGGTGGCCGAGTTCATCCTTGAGCGCAGCGAGGAACTGCTACAAGACGATGTCGAGACATGGTGCCAATTCCTGCTAGTCGAGCCAGATGCTCGTCTTATTGATCTTGTTCGTCCTCAACTGCATCGCAATCAACATGGCATCAATGAGACCTTCTATCGCCTGTGTTGTCTGCAG
>JBAXKX010000452.1:0-1810 GCA_037135115.1 Rhodospirillaceae bacterium | reverse complement strand
CAACCATCAGCCCATCCCCAAAGCCGCTTGACATTTGGGAGAGTGAACGGTTACCTCATCGCCAGCTGTCCGAAAATTGGGGACCACCTCAGCTAGCCTACGTCAACAATCATAGCTCATAACTCAGAACAGCATAGTCACATGTGAAATGTCGTCGTCACGTACTATAGTAACGCTATTGCAACATCTACGCGCCAGACTTACCATCTTACTGTTGCCGGTGAGTATCTCTGCAGTAAATCCGCGAATCCCGCGTTCTTTAGCAAATTCAACCAAGCGATTCTGGAGTGCGCTACCAAGTCCAGAGCCCTGCCATTCAGCGAGAACCATAAATGCGGATTCAGCAAGATTGTCGGTGGGATTGAGAAAATAACAGGCACTACCGATAATCTTCTCGTTTTCCCGTGATCCAATTGTCGCGATAAGTGCAACTTCAGTGTTATGGTTTACACTGCACAGTCTCTGGGCATCCTGATAGGATAGCGTGCGCAGACGACGGAAAAAACGGGTATATACATCTACTGCAGTCATTTCGTGAATTAGGTGCTGGAGATCAGCAGCATCGGTAGCGCGAGCCGGCCTAATCATCACCGTACGTCCGTTCTTGAGCGTGACGCGCCGTTCCTCGACGATTAGATAGCCAACGCGGGAATCTATACGCTGTTCTCGGGGGACATAGCCCAACCGCTTGGCGTCATCAAGCAGCTCTTCACGGAAATTAGGGTGGGCTATCTCAATCAATGCCAGCGTGCGTTCACGGATTGACCTTGCGTAAAGATAAGCAATGCCATATTCTGTAACAACATAATGAACATTGGAGCGGGCGATTGAGATGCCCTCGCCCATCTCCAAAAGTGGACGTATGCGTGTAGTGCTGCCATCTTCGCTTGTAGAAGCTAAGCATATAATCGGTTTGCCCCCTTTGGATCTGGCAGCACCATAGATAAAATCTGGCTGTGTTGAAACGCCGCCATAGAATTCGCCCTCAAATTGGTCAGAGCAAATTTGACCTGTAAGGTCGACGGCGAACGCCTGAGTTATGGAAACCATCTTGTCATTGCGGGCAATAGTTACCGGGTCCGATACATACTCAATTGGTTTAAATAAAAATAGCGGGTTTTTGTCAATTCTATCATAAAGAGCCTTCGACCCAAGGCAATAGCTCGTAACTATCTGACCTGCATAAACATTCTTGCAGCTTCCAGTGATTACTCCAGCATCAATCAGCTCAATGATGGGCGAGGTTATGACATCAGAGTGAATGCCAAGGTTCTTTCGGTCTCTCAAGTATTTAAGAGCGATATTGGGAATTCTGCCAAGTCCAACCTGAAGGGTAGACCCATCTTCGATGATTCCACCAATATATTGTCCGATGCGTTCCGCTACATAATCAGGGGCGACGTGTTGATATTCAATGATTGGTTCGTCTACGCAGACCATGTGGTCGATTCGGTCGACACTCACAAAGCTGTCACCCAACGTTACTGGCATATTTGGATTAACCTCGGCTATTACCTTTCGTGCTTTTTTTACTATAGCCGACGTAATGTCCACCGAAACTCCCAAGCTGACATAACCGTGGGCATCGGGAGGCGAAACCTGGATGAAGGCAACATCGGCGACAATGCGGCCATTTTCTATCAAGCGCGGAATTTCAAACAACGAAACTGGAACATAATCGGCCATTCCCACGTTCACAAGGCTGCGGACGTCACTCCCGACGAAAAAGCAACGATGGCGGAATTTGGTGCTTGGCCGGCCATCGACCTCAATAACCGCACCCGTTGTCAAAAAATGAAAAAACTCCACA
>JBAXKX010000451.1:0-1812 GCA_037135115.1 Rhodospirillaceae bacterium | reverse complement strand
CACGGTCCGTGCTGCTGCTAGTCACAAGGGCGAGTTTGCCATCCGGCGTGATGCAAACGTCCGATGGGTCAGGGAAGCAGAGGTTGTTCTCATCGAGCAGGACCTGGTCCACCGTGCCATCGCGCCACAAAATGCCCAGGCCGTTCGAAATGGTCCAGCCATGGTTAATGCGGGTCATGGGAACCAGGTTCTTGGTGCGGAGCAACGTGAACAGGGCGTACTCGCCGCTGGGATGCCAAGCCACGCCTTGCAGCAGATTTGCCCCCGGCACGACGACGCGGTCTGAAACCACCGCGCGCACCGGATCAATGATGGTCACCTCGGACAGAGAGGGGGTCCGGTCCTTTATAAGGCCGGAGAGGGCGTGGGTAACGATGATAGCCGCGCCGTCGGGGGATTCGGCGAGCGACCACGGTGAACGACTGGCACTCAGGCGTTTCACTTCTTTAAGCGTGGCGACATCAATCACCGAGATGTTGTCGGTGGACGTATTTAAGACGTAAAGGAATTTGCCCTGCCGGTCCACCAGGACACCATGCGGTTCGTCGCCGACCTCGATCGTGGAAAGCACTTTATGGGTTGCGACCTCCACCACGGATACATTGTCATCGAGCCGGTTCGAGACAAACGCCTTGCGGCCATCGGGCGTGAAGGCGACATCGTTAGGCTGGCCGCCGACGGGAATTTCCAGGAGTTTCTTGCGGGTTGAAGTGTCCAGGACGACCAACGAAGCCGAGGCCTCGCACGCGACCCAAAGTTCTTTGCCATCAGGCGTGAGGGCGAGGTTCAGCGGATTCTTGTAAGCCGGTTCGGCAACGGCAGTTTGCGGCGCTTTGGACGGATGAACAATCTCCTTCACCGCTTTCTCGTAATCAAAGGGCTTCCCATGCGCTTTCTCATGGCACGGCCCACACGTTTTCGCATTCACTTCCCGCATCCCCTTGGAGCGGGCCGTGGCTTTGTCGAGCATGGCGGCTTCCGACGAATAGTCCGCACCGGGCCCATGGCAGGATTCACACTGAACTCCATCGGTCAGGTCGAACCCTTTAAGGAAGCTGGCCTCTTCGACTCCCGCGCCCGTGGCGTGACACTTTAAACATTGCCCGGCTTTCTGCGGGTCCCCGGTGACACCGCCTTCTTCGGCAATTTCTACGGCCCGGGAGGTCCCCAACTCCGCATAGGCGCGCGCGTGCTTCGACATACGCCAGCGACTGAACTGGAAATTGAATTTTGGCCCGGTGTGACACGAGGCACAGGCCATAACCCCGGTGTACTTGTGTGCGCTGGGTGACTTCGGCTCTTCCGGTGTGGCTACCACGGCGGGTTTCTCTTTCGGGATCGGGTGGGCGATGGTCAGGAGCGCGTAATCGAGGTTGAACGGTTTTCGCTTCAGCACCGCCTCGTGCGAGCCTTTGGCACGGTGGCAGATCATGCAGTTTTCCCGGGTATAGATCCTCAGGCCATTGGCCATGGCCCGGGACTTGTCCTTCATGATTTCCTCGGTGGCGTATTCGCTGCCGGGGCCGTGACAGGCTTCGCATTGAAGGCCGTCTTCCAGATGAAACTCCTCGCCCCGCTGCCAGTCTTCCTCCTCCGAAGCTGTGGCGTGGCAGCCAAGACACATTTTGGCCTTGTGAGGCTCCTCGGTAATTCCGCTCAGCTTGGTAATTTCCTTAGCCTCCGGCATGGAAAGCGCCGCGTAAGCCTTGGCGTGGGGGGTGAGCCGCCATTTGCTGAACTGGTGACCCATTTGGGGGCCGTCGTGACACTTGCCGCAAGCCTCCGCTCCGAGGTAAATCGGCTCCTTGCCGT
>JBAXKX010000450.1:0-1822 GCA_037135115.1 Rhodospirillaceae bacterium | reverse complement strand
TTCCCAGATGGTTTTTCAACCTAAATATACGCCTTCAGGTGCAAAATTCAGGTATCAATAATGTGCGCATCCCAATCCTCAGACACAATTACGTCGTTATTTACAAAAGCCAGCCAATCATGCCTTGCATGCTTGATGCCAATATTCTGACAGTACGGATAGGAATAATTAGTTCCGTTACGAATCACTTGCGCACCAACTGACTCGAAAAAACCGGCGCTGCCATCGGCAGAACCATTATCAACGACAATCAATTCATACGGGTTTTTAGTATACCTGGACAGGCTCTCGAAGAATAACTCATTCATCGCCAACCGATTACGTACAACTGTAATAATGCTGATCACTACCATCCTCCACGGCACAGGCTGTTTGTTTGTGGCGGCAAACGCGTTAGCACGCGGGCTTTCGAAAGAACATATTTAGTAAGACTACCACAGTCGCCGGAAATCACGCCTCGAAAAACCTGAAATGCATTCGGGGGACGCGCCTGGTCATCAGCGTTTCAGGGCGCTTGTCTTCGCGCACGCTCTTGAGTATATTCCTGCGCAGAGTTTTAGCGTCGCAGAGGAATATCTGGTCGAACACAACAACAAGGAGTCTCAGCATGTCATCTACGATTGTCAATATTACCGCCCGTGAAATTCTTGATTCGCGCGGAAACCCAACGATCGAAGCTGATGTCACACTGGAATGCGGCATCACGGGTCGCGCTGCCGTTCCCTCCGGCGCCTCGACTGGCGAAAACGAAGCCGTGGAACTGCGCGACGGCGACAAGAGCCGATACCTGGGCAAAGGCGTGCTCAAGGCCGTGAAAAACGCCAACGAAGTAATTGCCCCCGAGATCATCGGGTGCGATGCGTTTGACCAGTCCGGCATTGATCATGCCATGATTCACATGGATGGAACTCCTACCAAGAGCAAGCTCGGCGCCAACGCCATTCTGGCAATCTCTCTCGCCACCGCCAAAGCCGCAGCTGAACATTCAGGGCTGCCGCTTTTTCGTTATCTGGGTGGCACCAATGCGCGCACACTGCCGGTTCCGATGATGAACATCATGAACGGCGGCGCTCATTCGGACGCACCAATTGACATCCAGGAGTTCATGATCATGCCCAAGGGGGCCAGGTGTTTTTCGGAAGGCCTGCGTATGGGCACCGAGGTCTTCCACGCACTGAAGGGCGTGCTGAAGGGCATGGGGCTCAGCACCTCCGTTGGTGATGAGGGCGGCTTCGCACCAAAGCTGAAAAGCAATGTCGAGGCGCTGGAAGTAATCATGCAGGCCATTAAAAAGGCCGGCTACAAACCTGGCAAGGACGTGTTCCTGGCGCTCGATCCGGCGGCCAGCGAATTCTATGACACCGTCAAGAAACGCTATATCTTCAAAAAAAGCGACGGTTCGTCCCGCACAGCCGCCGAAATGGCCGACTTCTACGGCGATCTGGCGAAGAAATACCCGATTATCAGCATCGAAGACGGCCTGGCGGAAAACGACTGGGACGGCTGGAAAACGCTCACCGAACGGCTCGGCGATAAGATGCAGCTCGTCGGCGACGATCTTTTCGTCACCAATGTCAAATTCCTCAAGCAGGGCATCGAACAGGGCGTCGCCAATTCGATTCTCATCAAAGTCAACCAGATCGGCACGCTGACCGAAACGCTGGATGCCATATTGATGGCCAACCGCGCCGGCTACACCGCCGTCGTCAGTCACCGCTCTGGAGAAACAGAGGACACGACCATTGCCGACATTGCGGTCGCAACCAACGCCGGCGCGATCAAGACTCTGGCCGCAAGCGGCATCAAGGATTTTGGACGCCTG
>JBAXKX010000449.1:0-1831 GCA_037135115.1 Rhodospirillaceae bacterium | reverse complement strand
AGCATTGCCCGCTGGCTATGCTTGAGAAATATCGTGCCCGGTGCGACCAGCGCGAGTGACGGCAGTGCTGGATCGGCGACCCCGTCCCACAAATGCGGCGGCAATAGTCCGGCCTCGTTGAAAGCGGGATGCAGGGTCAGCCACAGAAACGCCGCCTCACAGGCCCCGGCCGCGCCCAGCAGATGGCCGGTCATCGCCTTGGTCGAACTGCATGGTGTTCCAGGGGGAAATACTGCCGCCATCGCCTTACTTTCCATGGCATCGTTAAGCGCGGTCGCGGTGCCGTGGAGATTGACGTAGCCGATGTCGCAGGCGGTCAGGCCGCCATCGTTCAACGCCAGGCGCATGGCGTACTCGGCGCCATGTCCGGACGGATCGGGGGCGCTGACATGGTGGGCGCCTGAACACTCTCCGATGCCGAGCAGCATCACTGGGGACACATCACGAACCAGCAGGAAGGCCGCAGCACCCTCGCCGATGTTGATGCCATCACGGTTGGCGCTGAACGGATTGCACGGACGTGATGAAATCGCCTCCAGCGAATGAAAGCCGTTGAGAGTCAACCGGCACAGGCTGTCGGCGCCCCCAACCACTGCGGCGTCGCACAGTCCGGACATGATCAGCCGGCGTGCCGACGCAAATGCCTTGCCGCTGGAGGAACATGCGGTCGCCACCGTATAGGCCGGTCCGGTCAGGCCGAGGACGCGGGCGGCGAAGTCGGCAAGATTGCCGGTCTCTTGCCGACTGTAGCGGTAGCCCGGCGGCCAGACGCCATCCCGGACGAAGGCAGCCCAGGCAGCCTCGCCTTCGGCAATGCCGGCTGTGCTGGTGCCAAGCACCACTGCAACTCGATCCCGCCCGTACCGATCGACGACGGCGGCGATGTCGGAAGAGATCTCATTCAGCGCCGTCAGCATCAGGCGGTTATTGCGGCAGTCTATGTCAGACAGCTCCGGGGGGATTTCCGGAAGTTTGCCCGTGACCCGGCCGATCGGCACCGACTTGCCGGTGATCATGGTGTCGTCCGGCACCAGCCCGTCGCGGCAGCCCCGGAACAGCCTACCGACGGTTGCCGTCTTGCCGTAGCCTAGCGGCGTCACCAGACCCATGGCGGGAATACCGAGTGGCGGGCTCATGGCGGCGTCTCCTCTGACTGCACCTCAATGTCGTACCCGCGAGCGAGATTGCTCAGCCGCAGCCGTCCCGACCAAGCGCCCGCCGCTCCGAGCTTGCCGTAGACAATGTTGACGATCTCGGCCCCGTCGGCATTGCGCACGCTGCGCCCCATCGGCCCGGCTTCGAGCGATGCACCGGACAGCGCCGCCCGGACGGTCGCTTCCGGCCAATATATCAGGACGATGTCGGCCAGCATATTGCCAGGTTTGAGCGTGTCGGGTAGCCATGGCGCCGCGTCCAGGGTGACGCCGTCTGCGGTCCAGGTAACAGTCAGGGCGCGTCGCCCCATGGTGTCTAGCCCAACCAGCAGGAAGCGCTCGGGCGTGACGCTGATGCGGCCCTCAAACAAGAAGGTTTGGTCCCGGTATCGCGCCGTCACCAGTTGTGCCGCTTCCACAGTCCGGTCTAGCGCCGAACTTGGCGGCAGGGTCAGCATCACGCCGGTAGCGATACTCACCGAGCGCACCGGCTCGGGCGGGAGTGTAACGGTAGCACAGCCCGTCACCAACAGGACAAGCAGGATCGGGAACTGCCGGGTGATCCACCATTTATTGGCTAGGGTCGCCGGCATGCCAGACCTCCCAGAGGGGACAGCAGTACGGAAAGAGAAATGCCGATCAGCATGGTCAAGCCAAAGGTATGGACTGCAAACACT
>JBAXKX010000448.1:0-1838 GCA_037135115.1 Rhodospirillaceae bacterium | reverse complement strand
TTCCATTGAGGCCACCGGCAATCAGGTGGTGCTTGCCGACGGCAGTGCCAAAATCGCCTATGAAATGCCGGAGTCGGCCAAGTCGGTGCGTATTGATGTTCTGACAAGTAGTGGCGGCTTGGTCAAGACTCTGTCGGGTGACACCAGTTTCGGCGTCCATCAGATGGCATGGGACGGCACCGACACCAGCGGTGCTGCAGTCAAGCCTGGGACATATCAGATTAAAGTGTCGGCTGATTCGGGGTATGCTACCACCACAGTCATTCCGGTCAGTCGAACTTCCGGTGTGGTTACAGGGATCGAGACTGTCGGTACCGACACCATGCTTAATATCGGTGCGCTCCAGGTCAAACTCTCGGATGTTCTGGCCATACGTAATTAGGCCGCAAACTGATACCTAAAACATGGGTGATGCTGAGGGTATATCGGGATACATTGGGGTAAATTGGGTAAGCGGGGGTGCGGCTGGCGTCCTCCGATTAGGTAGTTTGGGGGCGGGTCTCATGGGGCAGTATAAGTATCAAGGTCGGGGTAGGGCGCAGGACGCATTGGGGGGCTGGTCGCTTGACGGCAAGTCGATCCTGATCACCGGCGGCACCGGATCTTTTGGCAACGCTATGGTGGCCAGAATCATCCGAACCTGGAAGCCGCGCCGCCTGGTGATCTTTTCGCGCGACGAGATGAAACAGTACGAGATGGAGCAGCGTTTTCCCTGCGCTACCTATCCTTACCTACGCTATTTCATCGGCGACGTGCGCAGCCGGGAACGTCTGGAAATGGCGATGCAAGATGTTGACTATGTCGTTCATGCCGCTGCAATCAAACACGTACCGATCGCCGAGTACAACCCGTTCGAATGCATCCAGACCAACATCATCGGCGCCCAGAATGTGGTTCAGGCGGCACTTCATGCCAAGGTCAAGCGGGTGATGGCGCTCTCTACCGATAAGGCGGTGAGTCCGATCAATCTTTATGGCGCGAGCAAGCTTGCGGCTGAAAAGGTATTCGTCGCCGCCAACAACCTGTCCGGCCGCTTGCCGACTCGGTTCGCCATCGTCCGCTATGGCAACGTGTTGGGGTCGCGGGGCAGCGTCCTGCCTCTATATCGCCGTTTGATCGCCGAGGGTGCCGATAGCCTGCCTGTTACCGATGAGCGCATGACTCGTTTCTGGATATCCCTGCCCCAAGGGGTTGATTTCGTGCTGTCCGGCTTTGCCCGTATGACCGGCGGTGAAATCTTTGTGCCACAGATTCCCAGTATGCGCATAACCGATCTCGCTCACGCCCTGGCGCCACACCTGCCGGTCCGTGTGGTGGGCATTCGGCCAGGCGAAAAGCTGCACGAGGCGCTGATCACCGAGAGCGAGGCCCCCCACACTTTTGTTGACCATGCTAGCGGTCATTTTGTCATCATGCCTTCGTTCAAGGGTTGGGAGTCGGCTAAGCCGGAGCTGGCTTCGTCCGCACTCGAAGCGGTGGCCGAAGACTTTTCCTATACGTCCAACCATAATGATCAATGGCTGGATGCAGCGTCTTTGCAGAGCTTCCTTGCTGAGGAAGCGTTGTGACCTCCGGATTTCTCCCTTATGGCCGACATTGGATCGACGACGAGGACGTGGCGCTGGTTGCCTCTGTGCTGCGTTCCGAGGCGCTGACCACTGGACCTATGGCCACGGCCTTCGAGGAGGCCTTTACGGCTGCAACCGGAGCCGGTCATGCCGTGGTTTGCGGTAATGGCACTCAGGCGCTCCATCTCGCGGTGCTGGCTGCTGGACTTGGTCCGGGCGATTGGGCGATTGTACCGGCGGTAACTTTTCTCGCCACCGCCAACGCCGTCC
>JBAXKX010000447.1:0-1841 GCA_037135115.1 Rhodospirillaceae bacterium | reverse complement strand
ACGACCGCTTCCGCCAAACTGGCCGTGGTGGTCGGATCATGATAACCCAAGGCATCCAGGCCCTTGGTGAGCAGTCCGTTGCCGCCATCATCGCCAAAGTCCGAGCCTTCGATACCTTCACGCCCGACAACGACCCCTGGCAGGAACACGACTACGGGAAGTTCGTTCACGACGGTCAGAATGTTCTTTTCAAGATCGATTATTATGATCTTGCTATGAAGTTCGCATCACCAGATCCGTCAGATCCGAAAGTCACCACCAGGATTCTGACGGTCATGACGGCGGAGGAGTATTGACTATTATTAATTATAGTTGGTGCTAGATCGGATCAGAACCAATATTATTATGGACTGGAGCGTCATAACTGCCGCTCCATTCCATAACTACTCATCAACGATTTACGATACCGCTATGCGGCTTCATCCTCGTCCTGAAGGTCAAGCCAGTCCAATTAGTATTGCTCAACGTGCTCGTGGAACTCCTCCGGGATTACCTCCTCCCAGTTCAGTCCCTCTTCCTTGAGTTTGCCGAAATCGAAGCTGTAGCACTCATTGCGGAGTGTTTCGCCATCCCACGATAATATCCCGATGAAGGCGAACCCAGGCTCATCATATGAGAGATCATATTTGAACCCGAGGTCACCAAACCGGATAAAGGCTTCTGTTGGTGGATTCCATGCAGAATAGAACCATCCGGAAATTTCATTGCCATTTCTGGTGATGTTTCCATCACCGCAACCGCCGCTGTTGTCACCGCCAACGTCACGCTTGACGCCCCAGTTCGCGTAAGCCCACTCATACCAGTCCTCAGCGCCATACTTCTCGATGTTCGATGCTTTCAGTGCCTCATCACGGCACGGGGAATCCGCGGTCGATAACTCTTGTGTCATCGGGAAGAACTCATTGAACAGCCGTGCCTCTTTGAAAGCCGCTTCAAAACGATCCACCATCGCCGGGTCGTCGTGCCTTACCAAGAAAGTGTTATTACAATCGTTCGCCATGGTACTCTCCTGAGTACCTTGGGTTACTGCAAAGAATACGGGGACTTTGTCTGGTTCAATGTCTCAGACAGAGGTCATCGTGGCTTAAGTATTCAGCTATTTTATGGTCATCTCCTGCTGAGGGTGGTTGTTTGGCGAAGGTTGAACCGGCGCAAGAACATTTAGGGAACTATTGCCCATGTGCCGGGTGTCCGCATCCGCGACGCCGCCTTCATTGGCGACGCCAAACGGCGCAAGACTGGCCCCAGCAACGGCGTGGCGGTTGTGGGGCGCGAGCGAATTCCAGACCATCACGATGTCTTTGCCGGTCCGCTTCACCACGTTGTTGCTGTGGTATGCCGCGTAGTAGTCTGTGATGATGTTCGGCTGGGTGGCGCACAGCGCCTCAAAAAAGTGGCCGTCCGTCTGGTTGGTCTGGATGACGCTGACCTTGGACCGCTTGGCGACCGCAGAACACCACTCCAACAGTTCTCGCTGGTTCTGGTCTGAGAATCTCTCGCCGTATGTGAAGGTCGTGCGCCGATAGGGCGGGTCGCAAAAGACAATCGAGTTGTCGGGCACCATGACCGCGCTATAGTCGCCGTTCAGGATTTCCGTGGATTGCAATGCGGCTGCCCATGCCTGTACTTGGACCTCAGACACGATTGTTCTGGGTGTTTTGTACCCTTCAAGGGTGTGACCGAATTTCCCGTCGAAGCGACCAGCGTCATCCCGACCCCACATCGCGCCGTAGCAGTTATTGAGCAGGAACAGCAGGCGGCCACTGGTCGGGGCCGACCTGTACAGCCCCATTTGCTCCCAGAAGTAATACCGAGGTCGCGTTCGCAGAGCTGGCGGTAGG
>JBAXKX010000446.1:0-1846 GCA_037135115.1 Rhodospirillaceae bacterium | reverse complement strand
GGAAATATAGGTCTTCGCGGAATGTCCGTTCGGCAACCATCGCCTCAAGGTTGCGGTTGGTCGCAGCAATCACTCGAACTTCTACTCGCTGAACTTTGTCCGATCCTACTCGCTGAATCTCACCGACATCCAGAGTACGCAACAGCTTGACCTGGGCGGTGGGTTCCAGTTCGCCGATTTCGTCAAGGAAAATTGTGCCGCCATGCGCCTCTTCGAACCGGCCCTTGCGGTCGGCGGTGGCGCCGGTAAAAGCGCCCTTAACGTGACCGAACAGTTCGGATTCAATGACGCCACAGGGCAAGGCACCACAATTAACCGGGACAAAATTGGTTCGTCGGCTGTTAATGTGGATAATTCGTGCGAACAACTCCTTGCCCGAACCGGTCTCGCCTTCCAATAATACCGTAAGTTGAGTTGGGGCGATGCGGGCAATGCGATCAAGCGTCTCAAGAATTTGTGGATTACTCCCAAGTACGCCTTCTAGCGCCAGTCCGGATCGAGCCGTCTCTGTTGGTACCTGCGCCTCAGTATCTGCACGCTCCGAGCGACTGCCAAGTGTGCATAGGTGCAAATAGGCGGCACGCAGTGTATTTAGCTCGCCAAAAAATTCAGCACGCTCATATGCCCCCATGTGAGGGTTGCCCAGCACCTTAAGCTTTAATGTCTCAATGCGGGCGATGCATTCGTTAATGTGCTCATCGGCGCTGGACGAAAAAACCCCCAGTCCAGCGGTGCCAGCATAGGGGCTGGGTTGGCGGTAGTCGTCGTCCATGCGTCCTCACCCACTCGGCTAAAAAGGTTACTTCAGGGTTTCCCTCGCTGCGTACAATGCCCGACGGGCGATTTCCGATGCGGTTTCCTTGGATGCCTTGGCGTCGTCGGCGTGTGGGCCGCCCAACTTAATGGCCTCTTCGGCCATCATACCAGCCCGTTCCGCAGCCATGGCTACCTTGCGCACCGCGTTGTCGGCAAAGCCGCCTCGCTTGATTTCCAACAAGGTCGAGGCCGCCGCCATCAAATAAGCCAGTGTTTCGGCCGATTTCTTGCCCGCCTCGCCGCCACCCTTGTCGGATATCCTGCGGGCGAAGCTGCGGGAAACATCCATCGCCGCCTTAGCGAACAGTCGGGCATCCTCGACATGGCCCAAGGCGACCCTGGACTGCAATTGGGTCGCCGCCGAAGTCTGGGCATGGAGCACGGTCGCAAGCGCCTTTTTCGCCAGAAGGGCCTTAGTTACGGCCTCCCTAGCCATCTCCATGGCTCCATCGCGATCACCGGAGCGGGCCGAGGAAAAGGCCGCCTCCATGGCATCGCCAGCTTCGACGGCGATGTTCGCGGCAAAGGCCGCCGCCGTCTCCATCGTCACTTCGGATGTCATATCGATACCACCGCGAGGTCATTCCCAGCCGACATCACCTAAATATTCCTTTCAAATTCCATCATAAACCCCATCCTGGGAAACCCCATCCCAAGATACCAGCGAAACATAGCGCCTTGCTCGGGCCAAGTCGACCTGATGTCGGGGCGGGGAGTGCTAGATATATGGCACGGCGGCAGAATATGGCATAAAATGGTGGAATAATCTTTGAAACCGAGCCCGCACCGGATGCACAGTGTATAGATGCGGGTGGTGTGGGAGAGAGCGGACCATGTCTGACATTCGATCAACCGGCAATTTAGGAACTTCGGAAACCCGGCTCGGGGTGACGGGGCTAGGGGTTACTGGGCAAGGTGTGACGGGCCTCGAGGCACCGGGGCGCGGGGCTTCCCCGAGTCGCATCGCAAGTCGCACAGAAACGGTGCATCCCGAGTCGCGCCGAAGAATACCGACGCTACGGCAACTGGC
>JBAXKX010000445.1:0-1851 GCA_037135115.1 Rhodospirillaceae bacterium | reverse complement strand
AAGGGATATCTGTGGAACAATGGCGCGACTTGGGTGGGAGTCTTCTAGACATTCTCGATTCTGAAGCTGTTCTCATTAATGAATTCTTTCGACTTTTGATATTGAGCGTGTTTACAAAAAATAGAGATATTAATCACTTCCACGTATTGGCTAGAAGATATCAATCAAGCGATCCTTGCGCTAGAAGGGAAATAATACTTTCTGCGCGGGCGAACAGCGCAATTGACTGGCTTCGTGAGCACAAAGAAACATTTACGAATATGGACCCTTGGCAACGGTTGGCGTTCATTTATTCATCAAAATTAATTCCGAAGGACGAGAAGAAATTTTTCTTAAATCACCTCCATCCGACGCAGCCTTTTGAAGTTGTTTTAACAAAATGGGCAAAGGCATGATAAAGGTGACCGGTCAGGTTGCATATTGACCATCCCGCCCAGACCTGTTTGGATTTGGCCCCAACAGGAGGCAAAGCCAATGGGCCTTCATACCACAGCTGAACGAGAATTGTGCGACGGTCGCGTCGTCATCTACCAACGTACCGACACCATGACCGCCGTCTGGCAATGCCGAATCGCGTTCCCAGGCCAGCCTTATATCCGCCAAAGCCTCAAGACCCGCAACGAGGTGGAAGCGGTCAAGCTGGCGACCAAGTTGTACGAGGACCTTCGATATCGCCACGAGTCCGGTCTCCCGATTCGCCGCAAACGGTTCGAGGAGGTTTTCGACCTGTATCTCGGCAATCTGGCTCAAGAGGTTGAGTTCGGAACACAGAAGGCCAAGAAACTCGACGATCAAAGGAAAATGAGCCGGTATTGTCGAGAATATTTTGGTGATAAACTTATAGACCAGATCAAGACTAGTGATGTCGGAAAGTTCCAAGACTGGCGTCGAACATATTGGGTATCCGGCCCTGGTTCCAAGATTACTGAACATGTTTACCAAAGAGAGGGCAAAACTGTCCGCTCCAAACGAGTTCAGGCGGTTATTCCAGCGGCCAGCACCATCAATAACGAGAGTTGTCTCCTGCGTGCAATCTTCGCCTATGCGGTCAAGCATGACTGGATCGCCGACAACCAAGTGCCCGACATTGGCGAGAACATTCCATCAGCCAAGAAAGCCAGGAATGCCAAGCGACGGCCAGGGCTTGATCGTGAGCAGGTCCAGCATCTCCTCCAGGTCGCCGAGAAGCGCATGTACGAGGAGAAGGACAATCCCCGACTCTGGCACCAGCGGCTGATGCTGTGGGCCTATACGGGGTTCCTGGCTCACACCGGCATGCGTCCGTTCGAGGCGATCCTGGTCAGGTGGAAAGATATCAGCCTGACGACCATTCACGGCGATGAACCATGCTGGCGGATCAGGACGATGGGCAAAGGCGGTGATCGTGAACGGTTCCTGATCCCATTGGACGGCGTTGGCGTCTATATCAATGAGCTCATCGAATACCAGTTGGAACTCAAGAACAAGGATTTGCCACCCGAACAGCAGATTGGGAACATCGATTGGGATGATCCGTCGCCAGTCTTCTACGAATATCACGGTGAAGAAATTGGAAGTTTCTCACGGGGATTTGCCAACCTGATGAAAGAAGCTGGGTTGTATGTTGACGATAAGGGCAAAACCCGTGATGCTTATTGCCTTCGTCACTATTATGCTACTGAGAGATTATTATCTGGCGTCAGCATCTACACCTTGGCCGAGAACATGGGCACCTCCGTCTCGGTCATTCAGCAACATTACGGCCACCTGCGGCCAGAGATGGCCGCGAATGAGTTGACGCAGATCAGTCAGGCGGAGAAGGCAAGGCTCACACTGGCTGCGAAGGCGGCGGATGACGATGACGAGTAGTTC
>JBAXKX010000444.1:0-1851 GCA_037135115.1 Rhodospirillaceae bacterium | reverse complement strand
CGATTTCGCTGAGGCGGTGCGAGCGGTGCAGGAGGCCGGCATTTTAACGATACTGACCAGGGGTGGCCTGGGCGCGGTGGTGGTCAAGGGCAACGCGCTGCACGACATATCGGCTGAAGACGTGGCAAGGGTGGTGGACACCACCGGGGCAGGCGATCTGTTCGCCGCCGGTTTCCTTCACGGCCTTACCAGGCAACGGCCGTTGCCAGAATGCGCACGCTTGGGCGCAATCGCTGCGGCGGAGATTATCGGTCACATCGGAGCTAGGCCTGCGGTTTCCCTGGAACTGCTGGTGGGGGAGCGGCTGCGTCGGCCTGCCATTGCTCGCGAGTCTGCCGGATTCTGACAAAGCCCCGTCAAACAACGGATAAAAGCTATGACGCAGCGAACCGACTCGGCTTGAGATATATCCGGCAATCCTGCCTATGGACAACAAATTTAGCATTGGCTAGGCCAGCTAGCCGACAAACTACGTATGAATACGGAGAAGTCTGCCCTGGGGCGGCGTTGCCGGTGTTCCAGTCTCATCCTCTAAATGGCTGAGCTTGTTGAAAATGGTGAATTCGTCGGGCCGACCTGTTCAGACCGTGTTGCGTGCCCCCCTGCACTGTGATAATTGACGGCTCGGCCAGTGCGGAACGTACCATTTCCAATAGGGTATGGACCGTTAGGCGCAAAATGATTTATGGACCAGGTGTCCCCAGGCGTCCCCAGGCGTCCCCGGGCGTCTATTGACCCAGTCGAGGAACCAAGTGGCATCCGACGGAAAATCAGCATCCGGAGTTGCGGTGCGTTACGCCGCAGCCTTGTTCGAGTTAGCGAACGAGCGAAAACTTCTTGATCAAACGGCGAGTGATCTGGCTCGTCTCAAGGAAATTCTCGTTCAATCCCCAGATTTGCGCCGATTTCTTCGCAGTCCGGTGCTGACCAGGGAGCAGCATAAACAGGCTCTTGACGTTTTGCTGAGCAAGGCCGGCGTTGCTGACCTGACGCAAAACTTTATTGGCCTGCTCGCGAAAAACCGCCGACTGTTTGCCCTTGGCGAAATCATCGGCGCCTTTTTGGACGATCTGTCACGTAGGCGAGGCGAGATCCGCGCCGAAGTCACGGTGGCACAGGGGTTGACCGCGAGCCAAGCGGCGACTATGGATGCCGTCGTCAAGGACGCGCTGGGTAAAAACGCTACTATCACGGTCAACGTCGATCCCAGCTTACTGGGCGGCATGGTTGTCAAGGTCGGATCACGTTTGATCGACAATTCCTTGCGTACCAAAATTGACAAATTGCAACTTGCCATGAAAGCTCCAGGGGGGCTCTTGTAATGGATATCAGCGCCGCAGAAGTTTCCGCGATCCTAAAGCAACAGATCGCGAATTTCGGGACCGAGGCGGATGTGGCCGAGGTTGGCCAAGTGCTGTCGGTCGGCGACGGCGTCGCACGCATCTATGGGCTGGACAATGTCCAGGCCGGAGAAATGCTCGAATTTCCTGGCGGCATCAAGGGGATGGCGCTCAATCTTGAAACCGACAACGTCGGCGCGGTCATTTTCGGTGACGATCGCGGCATCAAAGAAGGTGACACCGTCAAGCGGACCGGCGCCATCGTTGAGGTGCCGGTCGGACGCGGCCTGCTCGGACGGGTGGTCGATGCGCTCGGCAAGCCAATCGACGGCAAGGGGCCGTTGACCGATGTCGTTTACAAGCGCGTGGACGTTAAGGCGCCGGGCATCATTCCGCGCAAATCTGTGCATGAACCGATGCAGACCGGCCTCAAGGCGATCGATGCATTGGTGCCGATTGGTCGCGGGCAGCGCGAACTGATCATCGGTGACCGCCAGACTGGAAAGACGGC
>JBAXKX010000443.1:0-1856 GCA_037135115.1 Rhodospirillaceae bacterium | reverse complement strand
AGGTGCTGGCGCTTGAGGTGCTGGCGCTTGAGGTGCTGGCGCTTGAGGTGCTGGCTGTGGTGACTGTGGTGGCAAAGACGGCAGGGATGTGGGGACCGACTGCACCGCCCTCGGGATCAGCGAAATCGGCGGCGCCACGGCAGGCATGGACGGCGGCGGTGGTGGCACGGCGGCCCTCGGCGGCTCCATAGGCGTCACGGGAGCGGCAGCGGGTGACGGCCTGGAGTCGGGCTGCCTGGAGTCGGATGGCTGAAGGGCGGTCCCAATCGGCGCACCGGCACGAATCGAACCATCCTCAGCGACAAGGCCGACCAAGCGCTGACCGTTCGCTGTGACAAACACGCCTTCGCCGACCGGCCGGTCGTCAATGAAGCGACCGATAAAGCGCTCGCCTGTCCCAAAGACCAGCGTGCCCTGGCCGGTTCGTCGGCCGCCGACCCAGTTGCCTTGAAAATGGCGGCCATTGCTCCAGTCGATCTCGCCTGGACCTTCGGCGCGCCCGACCCGGAAAATCCCCTTCTGAGTCGCATCAAGCCGACTGCCTGCGTACCATTCAACCGTGCCCGGCCCCTCAGCCAAACCGCCTTCGCAGCCCCCGTTCCAGGTTACGGCACGAGCCGGCACCGGGTGAACATCGACCAAAAGACAGCCCGAGCGCGGATCGGCAACCAGTGGCCCAGCGGCCGGAGCGCCGCCGACAGACCCAGCGGCCAAAGCGCCGCCGCCGACAGACCCAGCGGCCAAAGCGCCGCCCCCACCAAAACCAGCGGCCAACGCCAGCGCTAGCGCACCACTCAAAACACCACGACAGCGCTTCATAATCGCCCTCTCCCCCAGACCGCCATTCTTATTTTTCAGTGTATCAGCTTCGGCCGAAGGCAATGAAGTGGGGATTGCGGAATCCGAGCTTGCCATAAAGCAAAGGCCCGCCCTCAACCAGTTCGCCCTCAACCAGCCTGATGCGCCCGCCAGCCGCAGCCAACACGGCATGACCGGCTGCGGTGTCCCATTCACAAGTAGGACCGAAGCGCGGATAGATGTCAGCCGCCCCCTCGGCGATCAGACAGAATTTCAGCGAGCTGCCGCAAGCCCGCCGTTCGACCAAGGGAAATCCGGCGAGGAATGCGTTTTCGGCATCACGGGCGCTGTGGCTACGGCTCCCCACTGCAATCCAGCCATCTGGCGGCGGCAACCGCGCCGCAATCACCCGATCAGGCATGCCGACGCGAGACAGAACAGCACCGTTCCCTTCGGCTCCAGCATAAAGATCGCCCAGAACCGGAGCCAGCACTACGCCCAGCACCGGCCGCCCGTCCTCAATCAAGGCAATATTGACGGTGAATTCGCCATTACGACTTATGAACTCGCGAGTCCCGTCAAGCGGGTCAACCAGCCAGAACCGCCCGCCCGCCGCCACCTCCGGCAAGTCGCCCACCGCCGCCGCCTCCTCCGCCACCACCGGCACCCCCGGCAGCAAACGGCGCAACACCGGCACAATCAGCGCCTCCGCCTCTCGATCGGCAGCAGTCACCGGGCTACCGTCAGCCTTGGTTTCGGCATTGGCACGCTGGGCATAATGACGCAGCACCACCGCCCCCGCCGCCAAAGCAACATCCCGCACCGCCGGCAACAAAGCAATCAAGGACATGGAACCACCCCGGAAATAAATTGATTGCTCTCAGCCTGCTCATGATTTAAAATGATGATAGAGGTTGGAGATAAGCCAAGCATTTTGACTATAGGGTATAATTTTTTTTTGAGTGCATCTTTCAGTGGAACAAGCCATGCCTCCTTATGCCCATTGCTGATCAAAACCAATTTTATGTCCACAGTCGTGAGGTCAAGTTTAGCAAAAG
>JBAXKX010000442.1:0-1856 GCA_037135115.1 Rhodospirillaceae bacterium | reverse complement strand
AAGAGGAAGAACGCCCTGGCGACTGGTTCCCCCCCCCTTTTTCGCAGCAGCACGGCATCCTGGCGGATCGGGGCGTGCAACGTCTCCGGCACTATCCAGTACGTGCCTTCCTCCCTAGTGATCAACTGGGACAAAGCCACAAAGCCCAACTCGGCATTGCCGGTGTCTACGAACTGTAAGGTCTGGGCGATGTTGTTGCCCTGCACCAGCTTGGAGGCCAAGGCGTCGTAAATGCCAAGATTGCGCAATACCTCGGCGGCTGCGGCACCGTAGGGCGCAAGCTTCGGGTTGGCCACCGCCAGTCTCGCAAAACTACCGCCTCGCAGCACAGCCTCGCTAGCAGGATAAGCAGGCCCCCTGCCCCACAGCACCAGCCGGCCGATGGAGTAGGTAAAGCGCGAGCCGGGCATCGCCAGCCCCTCATCATCAATCATCTTCGGCGTAACTGCATCGGCAGCCATGAGTATGGCAAATGGGGCATCCTGCTTGATTTGGGTATAAAACTGGCCAGTCGAGCCAAAGCTCAACACTACCGCGAGGCCGGTCTTGATCTCGAATGCCTTGGCGATTTCCTTGGCCGGCTCAGTGAAGTTGGCGGCGACTGCGACCAATGTACAGGCAGCGCTGGCGGTGCCTGAGAGAGTAAGCAGGACCGGCACGACCGACAGAATGAAAAGGAAAAGTCGCTTCATTGCAAAGATCTCTTAGCCTTCAAACTCTCAAGATAAGCACATCATGACATGGGCGATAGCGTGTTGCAATGATGTCTCGACCAAAGTGTCGAGAGCCAGAGTGTCGAGAGCCCTGTCTTCCGCTTTCAGGTTACGAAACTGCTTTATCCGGTCGATATAACCGCCTCGGTGGCTCAGTGCATCTGTTCGGCATCGAAGATTTCTGCCAGTGACTTGCCGTCGATCAGGCGCTCAATCCATTCGTCCAACTGCCCGATGCTAGCGGCTAGAACGCACTTTTCCACCTCGGGGGACAACATCTGAAATCGGCGACGGAGTTGGCGGAGAAGCGTCTCTGCCTTGCCCTCTGCCCTGCCCTCTGCCCTGCCCTCAACGCGGCCCAGCACTATTCCCTTCTCGATGCAGAACCGTTCCACGCTGGTGACGTAACGCATTTTCGCTCCCTCCTCGATCACATTAATTGCCTGCCACAGTTGCCCGGTCAGTGCATCGGGCAGACGCATCATCCAGTCAATGACCGTGAACAGGTCGATTACCCGCTGGCGGTCCCAGCCGCGCTCATATAAGAGCCGAACCAGCTTCAGTTTCGCCGCATAGCGCGCCGCCATGTCGTTCCTGGTCGCCCGAGTCAAAAGATGCGCCACCGTTATCAGAGCGAACGGATTTTCCTCTCTCAAGAGTTCGTCTTCTCGCCCAGCGCAGTCAAGCAGCTTGAAGGTCGGGAACTCCAGATAGTGTCGGCAACCCAGACCCTCAAAGCCAAACGATGTCGGCTTCCAACCCGGAGCATCGTCAGCCAGGACCGCCAAGCTGGCGACCGGCCTCCGAAAACGGTCGAATAGCCGGTAGTTGTACACGAACATCCGCTCGGCGAACCCCGCATCACGGGTGCCCTGCACCTCGATATGCACAAGAATCCACTTTTCTTCACCGCCGAGCAGGGTAACTCGGACCAGTTTATCGACGTAGCGCCGCCCCAGTTCGGCATCCTGCACCACCGCCCGCAACTCCTGATCCAAGAAGACATAGCCTTTGGTCCAGTCGATCGCCGCGTACGCCGCCGGGAAGAAAAACCCCAGAAACTCCGGCAGATAACGCTCGACCGCGTCCTTCCAGGGGCTGTCATAATCGTCACGGTCGGAAGGCATCGAGACAATCCCTCGG
>JBAXKX010000441.1:0-1858 GCA_037135115.1 Rhodospirillaceae bacterium | reverse complement strand
TTGAGTGCCCGTCGAGGCGTTCGAGTGCATTGATGACCTGCTCGATCTGTTGGCGCGTGACATCCTGGAACTGTACGCTGGCCAGCGCATCCATGAACATGGAGGAGAGTTTCTGGCTGGAATCCCGCACCTCCGCCAGCACGGCGGCGTCATGTGCAGTCATTTCCTGGTAGTTCTTGCCCAAGTCGTTGAGCTGGGACGAGAAACTTTCCAGAGCATCACGTTCGGCCTGGATGTTGCTATGGGCGAGTTTGTCTTTGAACTGGGACTCGATGGAAAGTGCGACCTGCTGGATACCCTGGTTAATCTGCCCGACGGCCTTGTCGGCTTCGCCAGACAGCTTGCGTACTTCATCGGCAACGACGGCAAAGCCGCGCCCGGCTTCCCCGGCGCGGGCGGCTTCGATGGCGGCATTTAGCGCCAAGAGGTTGGTCTGGCCCGAAATGCTCTTGATTAGTTCGACCAGTTTGGTTAGCGAACGCGCTTCGCCGACTACGGTGGCGATGCGTACCTGATCACCTTCAGCCTCGGTGACGCGCTGGGCAATATAGGTGTCGAGCTTTTCGATCAGGGCGCGGTTCTGGGAGATGCGCGCTTCCGACTGAGTGATCAGATCGTTGGTTTCTTGCGTCGAGGAGTCGACGAAATGACTGAGCCGGGTGATGATTTCATCGATGCCCTGCAGACGCGATGTGATGTCGTAAGCAGCTTTTTCGGTTTCAGTGACGATGACGTTAAGCTGGCCACGCACCACGTCATTGAAGGTCTTGACCTGCTTGAGCTCTCCGCTCACCTGTTCGGCCGCGCAAACATAGGTGTCGGCACGGTTGGCCTGCTCGGCTTCGCGCAACGTAAGCCCCAGCATCCAGTCGCGGAAAAGTGCGAGCGAAACCAAGCGCTGCGCCATGAATGCCAGCACGATGGCTAAAAAAGTACCCACGGCATCGCCAAGTGATGGGTTCACGCCGAACAAAGGTAAAACGTAGATATGCCATTGTTCGTTGAAAAAGTAGACCGCGACGCTTGCGCAGAAGCCGACGATGATTGCGACCAGTGTGGCACGCCGCATCAGCAGGATGAGATCCACGCGGATTTACCTCAGCACGAGTTTGATAGTGCCGAGCAGTTCGTCTGCAGTGGCAGGCTTTACCAGCCAGCCAGATGCGCCGGCGGCCTTGGCTTCGAGACGCTTGGACTGCTGGGACTCGGTGGTGAGGAAGAGAATGGGCATGAATTTGTAAGTGGGCAGTTTGCGCACTTCCTTGATGAATTCGATGCCATTCATGCCGGGCATGTTCAGATCAGTGATGAGCAAATCCACCTTGACGCCTGATTTGAATTTATTAAGACCTTCGTTAGCGTTGGCCGCTTTTTCAACGCCATAGCCAGCCTTTCCCAGGATGTTGGAAATGGAAAGAAGAATTGTGGCGGAGTCATCCACCAGCATGATGGTTTTCAAGGCAGAACCCCTAAGTACAAAAAATTTAATTCCGATAGCCGATATTTTTATATTCCTGAACGCATTATGCACGCAAATTTGCATCGGAATAAATCATGAAAAGTATTTTCATGCGGGCGGGCATTTCAAATTACACATTAACCCGTATGGCGTATGAGCCAACAGGTTAATGGTAGCAAAGACGTGACGACGGGGACCGAAGTCCCCGCCGGCTTTTCTTTGGTAACAAGGCTCAAGCAGCCTCGGCATAGGCCTTAAGCGGCCAGTGCGAAACGCTCATCGTTGGCGTTTAGAGATTTGCTTCATTAACGTCGATCGCCTGACGAGTTGCCTGCTTACCTTTGTTCGCCCTGTCGAAGCCAGTGCACCCCCACCTAAGACTGCTATCACTAACATCCT
>JBAXKX010000440.1:0-1886 GCA_037135115.1 Rhodospirillaceae bacterium | reverse complement strand
TTCATTTTCTGGAATTACCGGTCAATGCCTATCTGGAATTCAGTTGGATGAATGAACAAGTGGCGGATTTGGAGCGCAAATACAAAAACCACCATATCGCGTTCTTCAATCAATATTACGCCAAGAACAGCGGCATGGAGGAGGTATTTAATAATTTCCTATTGGTGGTTGATAAGGAATCGTTATCTGGATTTGCCCTATTCAGATGCATCAACGACAAGCCAATACAGGTGGATGTCGAATTCCAGCCCAAGGAGGTGAATGGCAAGGCGCGGTATATCTGTGCGCTATCTGCAAACCAACTTAAGCCAATTCGCGGCAGAATCAAGTGAGCAATAGGGTGACGGTCCCGTGCTGGTGCCGATGCTCTGGCCGGTGGAACGGCGATGTTTCACCATTCACGTTACTGCCCTCTACGGCGAAAGGACCGGCGCCAGCATGCAAGACAGCATGAGCGTCGCCCATCACATGGCCGTCGATCCCTGGCGCACTGGTGGGCAAGTCCGTGACCGGATATCGGGTTCAGTACATACTCCGTCCCCATACCGGTTAGAGCGAAAACTTTACCTGGGTAAACTTTTCACTATCCTTCGACCGGGATACTGTTAATTATCGTCCTGATGACCTGTGGCGAGACACTTTCGCCGATGACATGCCAGAAGAACCGTTCGTTGAACACAGCATGACGTTCAGGATAACAGTCCAACCAGTTTTCAGGTAAACCTGTGAGTATGGATATCTCCCTCACGGAAAATGGCCGCGCATCACTCCAAGTCCCATCTGACATGATCCGACCTGGATGAACGGACATCATATTGCCTATCGATCCGTTGCCTTTTGTGATGGTTGCCGCTGGGCGGTTCCATGTCTGCCGCTTATACGAGGTCATAAAGGCTCTTGTGTCACGTCTATCACCAGTCTCGGCATCAATTATGCTTGGCCTGTGATCGGGATTACGATTATTGAAGGCAGTTTAACCCGTCGGGGTATGTCGCATCCACCTGACATGATCCGGATTCAGGTCAACGGCAAAGTGCCATGGCATCCCGCTGTGCTGCCCGCTCTCCAGGCTCGGCAGGTGCCCAATCGCCTCCCGAAGGGAGGTGTGCCTATTGACCGTGGGGCGAGGCATCTTCCACAGCCCATCCTTGGAGACAAGCACGAATAAACGCCGCCGATCTTGGGGTGCTCCATAGTCAGCAGCGTTTACTCGCGCAATTATTGTATGATACCCCATTTTTCCCAAACGGTCAATGGCATAGTCTATTATATTCATCTCTATATGTTCGAGCAGTATGTCGGTATTGACCATATTGCCGACATTCTCGATGACAGCATATCGCGGCTTGATGATATCTATTGCCTTAAGGACATATTTGATAAGTGTGTTTCGAGGATCAAACACGGCCCGCAACGGCGAAGCCAAACTCATGCCCTGACACGGTGGCGTAGCCAGTATAAATTCAACGTGATGGGTTATCGCTTCTTGGATAATCCGGCTGAAGATGGTGGTGTCCGTGATGTCTCCTTGCACGACCATTGTGTTCTGGTGAAGCATTTTATAGAATCTTGCCCGGTCAGGCATTAACTCGTTGGCGAGTATCACCTTAACCGTAGAGCCGGGGTATTCGGTAAAAAATTCACCGATCCCGATGTTGGCGAACAGGCTCATTCCGACAAGTGGTGTCATGGTGGCGTTCCTTGGGATCACTTTGTGCTAAATGGTGTTCGGGGGAGAGCAAAGCCTTCTCTGCCCCTGCTGAACACGGCGAGGGAATCGTTGGTTATTTGCACAAAGTATGGGCCTCTGGCTCGAAGTACTGACTGCAACCCATTAACAAACTTCTGAGCACTACAAACAAATAGTAATTCATATCCAGACGTAT
>JBAXKX010000439.1:0-1887 GCA_037135115.1 Rhodospirillaceae bacterium | reverse complement strand
CAGCATAGCTGCACTGAAGGACTTTCACCTTCTGTGCGTGCCTTCGTGGCACACTCTCATCGGCGTGGAGCGTACCCCGTTTCAGCAGTATCTCAACCAGCCGATCCACCAAGGGTTGCAACGCCACCCCTGTGCGGCCTACCCATTCAGCCAGGGTGGAGCGAGCTAAAATAACTCGGTCACGGGCGGCGATCTGCTCCAGGCGGTAAAGCGGAAGATGATCCAGGTATTTACTGATCAGCACCCAAACCAGCAAACCCACAGCCGCCATGCCACCGTCGATGATGGCCGGGGGAATCGGCGCGGCCGTAATGGTTTCACAGTTACGGCACGCATATTGTGGACGGATGTGGCGGTGGACAAAGAACTTGGCGGGCTCGACATCGAGTTGCTCGGTGATGTCTTCGCCGATCTTGACCAAGTCCTTGCCACACTGACCGCATTGGCAGGACTCCGGTTCGTGGCGGTGTTCAATACGCGGCAGATGCGGTGGCAAGGGCTGACGGCCGGCGCGGGGGCGCTTGGGTTTGGTCACGTTGGAACCGGCTTGTTCATCGGCCTGCTCGACTTCTGCTTCAAGCGCAGCGACGTCTTCGTTGTAAGTTTCTTCGAACAGATCCCGCTGTAAACCGGACAGCGCTTCGCTCTTTACGCCATAGCGAAACCGCCGCAAATGCGCCAATTCCAGAATGAGGGCCTGGATCTTGAGGTCTTTGGCTTGAATATCCGTTTCGTACTTCTCAGCTTCCTTTTTCACCTGATCCAGCAGCGCTTGAACCAGTGCCGTCACCTGTGTTTTGGCGGCTGCATCGAGATTCAATTCATCCAGTTGGTCCAGTATTTTCATGGCGTTATTTTACCACAAAAAGTCTCTCTAACCAGCATAAATGCTGGGTTTCTAGCAGTTTTTCAGCCCTGAAAAATGCCTTTTTTCAGGCTTCTAAATGGATAGGTGGCTGAGCCGATAAACGTTGCCACAAATCCGCCTGGAGCGGATTTGCATTAACCCGAAGGGCATCGGGCAGGATAGCCCGATGTGAATCCACCCCGGCAATCAGCCACTCCCATTGTGCTTGCGTGACGGAAAAACGGCACTCATCGGGCTTGGGCCAAATAAAATGCCCTTGATGCAATCGGCGCTGACACAGCCACACGCCATTGCCATCCCACAACAGGACCTTGATACGATTACCGACTGCATTGCGAAACACAAAGGCCGATCCAGCACAGGGTTGTTGTCCCAAGGTCTGCTGCACCAGTGCCGACAAGCCATCGATTCCCCGGCGTAGATCAACTGGGGCAATGCTTAACCAGATTTGTCCTGGGGTACTGATTAATCCAAGCATCGAAGCAATTCCGCCAACCAACGAGGTGGTACGTCTGTAGATAGTTCAAGCTGAGCCCCGTGCGCAAGCCGCAGCATCATGCTTGCCTGGGTGCTGGCAACCGATGCCGAGGGTTCCACTTGGACAGGGAGTAAGCCGAGCGGAGCGTTCTTATCCAAAGTTAGATCAACCTGAACACGCCGCGTCCACACTGAAAAGGTTTTGTGATTAAGGTCTTGCTGGCGACAATAAACCGCCTGACTTAACCCACTCTCACGCCAAGCGTCCACATGCCGCCGCCGATGTGCATTTATTTTCATTTCTTTTCCTCACTAAAAAATGTGAGGATGCCAGAAGTCGGTCGAAAATTGTATGTGGTGCGGTTACGCGTTCACGCTGCAACAACAACTTATGCCAGAGAGCGCAGTGTGTAGGCGAAGGATAGCTTCAAATATTCCCATCCTTGCCCGTCAAATGGCAATAACCATGGCTCCTGCCCGGGCTATGTGATTGACCATGTAACAGCATTGGCTTGTGGCGGTGATGATGCACCCAGCAATAT
>JBAXKX010000438.1:0-1889 GCA_037135115.1 Rhodospirillaceae bacterium | reverse complement strand
TCAACCATCAGCCCATCCCCAAAGCCGCTTGACATTTGGGAGAGTGAACGGTTACTCTGAACGAGAAAATATTCTATAACTATGGAATTCCGAAAATGCATATGCGAGCCATCAGCCTAAACCGAAATTTCGAGATTGCAGCGGCAGGCGTGGTGATCGGCTTGGCCGTTGCTTTCAACGCGACCGTCGCAGCCGCCCAGCAGCTTCCCAGTTCCCTCGACCCAAGTCGGCTTGAGCAGCGGTTTGAGCAGCCTGCCGTGCCGCAATCAAAACCAGCGATAAAGCTGCCGGCTCCGGAGCAGGCCCCACCGCCGGAGAAGGCAGGGGCGATCCGCTTTACCCTCGCTAGCCTTATCATTGATGGTGGCACCATCTTTCCGAGTGAGGAGATCGTCGCTTTCTACCATGCCTTGCTTGGTCAGGAGATTAGCCTACTTGATCTTTATAAACTCCGTGATGCAATTTCGGTTAAATACCGCAATGCCGGTTATGTGCTATCACAAGCTGTGATCCCGGCGCAAGAAATAGATGGTGGCATCGTCCATATGGCGATTGTTGAGGGCCATCTCAACAAGGTTATTTTTCAGGGTGAGGTCACGGATCGCTTCGGGATACTGGAGGATTACGCGCAGAAACTTACTGCGTCGCGGCCACTTCTTGCCTCTGTACTTGAACGCTATGTCATGTTGATGGATGATCTGCCGGGTCTGACGGCGCGGACGGTAATTAAGCCGGCTGAAGGCGACGCGGTCGGCTCCAATCTCGAAGTTGTGCTGGAACGCAAGCCGATCGGCGCCACCTTGTCGCTCGACAATCGCGGTACAAAGTCGGTTGGTCCCTATCAGATCGACCACGGCTTTACATTTAATGATATCCTTGGCCAGTTTGAACAGACCAGTATTCGCGGTATCTTGACCCCTCAAATTGACGAATTGCGCTATGTTGACCTGTCGCATACTGAACAACTTGGCCTTGATGGAGCGACTATAGAGGTAGGCGCCCGGCGCAACTGGTCAGAGCCTGGTTTTAACATCCGCCCACTGTCGATTAAGAGCCAAAGTTCTACGTTGCGCGGCGGAGTTGCTTATCCATTGATCCGCAGCCGCTCCGAGACCTTGCGGTTGACCTTCGATGGTACCTACCGTAACAGCCGCACCAACGCGCAAGGGCAAAAGCTGTCCGACGACCGCATTCGCTATCTTAGCGCCGGGGTATCCTATGACATAGCCGACAGTTGGCAGGGCAGCAACCTGTTTCAGTTTAGTTTAAACCGTGGCTTTGATCTATTTAACGCGACGGATGGGGATAAACCCGGTCAAAGCCGGGTTGGCGCGCGGCCAAACTACACCAAACTAACCTTTTCAGCGCAGAGGCTGCAACCGTTGCCCGAACGGTTCAGCGTGCTGGTGGCAACCGAAGGCCAGTTCAGCCCCAACCTGCTGGTTTCTGGCGAACAGTTTGGGGTCGGTGGCAAGCTTTATGGTCGCGCCTTCGATTCGTCCGAGATAACCGGCGATAAAGGCGCCTCAGCCAAAATAGAGCTGCAGTATACGCCCGAGATCGAGCTTCCATATATTCAATACTTGCAGCTTTTTTCTTATACTGATTATGGCCGGGCCTGGAATTACGCATCGGGCGGCTTGCCCAGCGGGCAATCGCTGGCCACTGTGGGGTTTGGCGTCCGATACGGCATCACCGAGTCGCTCAACGGCGGCATTGAATTCGGTAAGCCTTTTATGCGCAACGCTACCGCCACCGGCAATCGCGATCCTCGCGTGTTTTTCTCTCTTTCGGCAAGGTATTGAGCCATGAGCAAGCGTAATCGTGCTACCAACGCGCACACCTATCTTTTGAATGATATATGCTGCCATACCGTTAAGGCTAATCGG
>JBAXKX010000437.1:0-1898 GCA_037135115.1 Rhodospirillaceae bacterium | reverse complement strand
ATGAACGTTTCTGGCGTTATGGTCCCAACGGGAATCTCCTTGCTATCGGACTGAGAGCCTGAAAACCTTTCACGGCGGCAGCCAGATTATGGCTGCGCTTGGCTCCCGCTAATGATAGAATCTGCGTATCGGGATCAAGGTTCTAAGGCGGAACGGTGATAATGACCTGCTGTAATGACGGGAAATTGTTCGACACTCTGCCCGAACAGATGGTACCTGAGCGCTTCGTCCAAGATAAGCCCCGGCTTCGAATGGCTGAGCGGCGTCAGGTTAGTCTTCGAGCAGTGACTTTGGATGACCTGATCCCTGCGGATCATCGCGTCCGTTTGGTCTGGCGCTTTGTAGAGGGACTGAACTTGTCACCGCTACTCGCCGCGATTAAGGCAGTGGAGGGGCACCCTGGTCACCCGCCTGCGGACCCGCGTATCATGGTTGCGCTATGGCTATTTGCCACGCTCGAGGGTGTCGGCAGCGCGCGGGAGATCGCCCGGTTGTGCGATGAACACGTCGGATACCAGTGGCTATGCGGTGGCGTCAGGATGAATGCTAAAACGCTGTCTGATTTTCGAGGGGGGCATGGCCCGATCCTCGAAAATCTACTGATCGACAGCTTCACTGCGCTTGTAAAAGCCGGGGTAGCAAGTCTTGATCGGGTTGCTCAGGACGGGGTTCGGGTTCGAGCCTCCGCAGGGGCCGCGTCTTTCCGCCGAGATTCGACCCTGCAAGAGTGCCGGCGCGAGGCCGCACAAGCTGTGCTGAATTTGCGCACAGAGGTGGCTACCGATCCGGGTGCTTCCAGGCGTCGGAAGTCTGCTGCGGCTAAGCGGGCGGTCGAAGAACGTGAATCCCGCGTGTTGGCCGCTTTGGCCGTCACCGAAGAACTGCTTGCCCGGCAGAAAGAAAAGGCATGCAAAGAGGCCGAAAGCGCGGCTAAGCGCCCGGCGAAGAAGGGCTCGGATAAACCGGCCGGGGAGGAGAAATCGGGTGATACCAAGCCCAAGGAACGCCCGAAGGAGCCACGCGCATCAACCACCGATGCTCAGGCCCGGGTCATGAAGATGCCCGATGGCGGTTTTAGGCCCGCCTACAACGTCCAGTTCGCCAGCGACACCAAAAGCGGCGCGATCGCTGCCGTCTCGGTGGACAATATCGGTTCCGACATGGGCAAGATGGCCCCGATGAACGAAACGCTGGCCGCAAATTACGGCGAACGTCCCCGGCAGCATTTGGCCGATGGAGGCTTTGCGAAGTTTGATGACATCACGGCACTGGCCGAGGCTGGAGTTGAAGCCTACGTGCCGGTCGCGGCCCCTCGTGGCGATCCTAAGGCGGATCGCCACGCCCCACACCCCGATGATGAGACAGCCATCGCCGCATGGCGCAAGCGCATGGGCACCGACGAGGCCAAGGCCATCTATAAGGAGCGGGCACAGACAGCAGAGTGTGCTAATGCTCAGGCCCGCAATCGAGGATTGACACAATTCCTAGTGCGTGGACTGGAAAAAGTCACAGCCTCTGCTCAATGGTATGCTTTGGCTCATAACATGGCTTGCACCTGGCGTCTTGTGTAGGAAAAAGCCAGTGTGTTTCGTTATACCGCTATTAAAGTGAGCATCGATGGCCCGATGCTTTCGAAATAGCGACGCATAATCAACCAAACTTATTCAGCCGACGATTCAATTTCTGAACTCCCTATGGCCTTCTTCGTCACCAATTTCCGGCAGTGACTTTGGCCACCTCGCTCTCTCAGCCAATGTTGATTGGTTTTCAGGCTCTGAGACGCCGGAGGAGCCGGGCTCACCGGGCCGGGCCTGACTTTCGACGCGGCGCTGTCGCCATAGCTTAGCCCAACTTCGCCACTTCCTCGGGTCCCGCTGTCGAATTACGCGTTTTTTTCC
>JBAXKX010000436.1:0-1914 GCA_037135115.1 Rhodospirillaceae bacterium | reverse complement strand
ACAAATATTGCCGGCGAATCGGACTCGCAGCATGGTTTGCCCAGCTCATATTCCAGGCACTAACCACTGTTGACCTGTTCCTGGGAGATGGTGGTGGCTTACGCCACAACCGAAACGGCGTTGCAGCCACGCGAGTTTTGAGATAAGTATAATGCTAGATGTGGGGGCCAGTGAATCTCCGGGGGCTCTATTTGCTCGATAATGGCCACCTAAATCTACGGCCAACTAAACCAACGGCCACCCAATTCAGCTGCCCCTAATGCGACCCACAACGGAAGGATATCCATCACATGAATCGCCTATTTCTCACGGTCTTAACCACACTATTCTTACTTGCGACAAGCTCTGCTTTCGCCGGTGACGAGTATAACGCGGTACCTGTCAATGACGCTCAATATGCCCAATGCATAACCTACTCACTGAAGAAGTGGGAAGGTGGCGGCGATAAAAGCCCAATTGCCGACCAAACAAAGGTCGAAGCATTCTGCACTTGCATGTGGAATGAAACCTCCGATGATTTCAAGGGCAATCTTGCCAAGTTCTCGGAAACGCCCAGGGGCGCTGTAATTAACAAGACTTGCGAGAAGTACTCAAATTGGGGTGATTGATATCCACTCAGAATAAAAAGCAACGGCCGGATACCCATGTCCGACCGTTGTTTTGTTATCGGCTTGCTTATGTAAAGGTGAGATCCATGATTAAAACGGAATGGAAGATCGCATCCGCAGCTTGCTGCCTATTGGCGACTTTGCAATGTAGCCTTCCGGCAGCGGCGGCGGAAGAAATCGAACCGATTCGGATTGGTGTTCTCCTCATCATGTCAGGCCCGATGGCAGGCTATGGCAAGCATGGTTCACAGGCCGTTCAGCTCGCTCTTGACGAAATTAACTCCAAAGGCGGGATGCTCGGGAGAAAAGTAATTGCCATCATCGAAGATGACAGGATGAAGCCGGAGGTTGGGGTTGAAGTATTCAATAAATTCATTAACCATTACAAGGTTGATTTCGTCATCGGCCCGACGTCGAGTGCAGTCGCGGCCGCCATCGTAGACCGTGCGGAGGCGAACAAAAAGATTCTAGTATTAACCCAGGCCGCTGCTAGTTCCCTTACCGATGCTAAATTTAACCCCTATGTTTTCAGCACGCTAAGCAACGCCATGATGCATGCCCGTGCTGGTGCTCATTTCATGGCTCCGAAGGGCTACAAGCGATGGATGACGATTGGGCCTGATTACGCCTACGGTCACGAGTCGTGGGCCTCATTTAGTTCCAAGCTTAAGAACATGCAACCCGATGTCGAACTCGTGGGTGAGTTGTGGCCAAAATTAATGGAAAAGAATTACGCCCCGTTTATTCAGAAACTATTGGAAGAAAAACCTGATGCTGTTTGGTCATCGCTGTGGGGAAATGATGCAGTAAACTTTATCAAACAGGCACTCCCAACCGGTTTGTTCGACAAGGTCAAGTTTTCTTTTGCAGATGGCGCCGCTCTTGAAACACTGGTTCCGCTTGGCAAGGAAATGCCGAATGGAATATTCCTATCGGCTCGCTATTTTTTCCTTACACCCGATACAATGATGAACAAAAATTTTGTTCGTGCCTATCATGAACGATACAATGAGTATCCTGACTATATGGCCGAGGAAACCTATGCCGGAGTCTATTTCATTAAAGCTGCCGTAGAACGTGCCGGGACAACCGA
Source organism: Rhodospirillaceae bacterium (assembly GCA_037135115.1). Taxonomy (GTDB): domain Bacteria; phylum Pseudomonadota; class Alphaproteobacteria; order Azospirillales; family Azospirillaceae; genus BOG-933. The sequence goes on along the minus strand of JBAXKX010000436.1, from coordinate 213 downwards.
TTCCCCGAGTTTAATCAAGGCGGTTGAGCGTGAGCCCCTGGCATGGGAAACGCCGGAGGGATGGAAGATTATGCGCGGGGATGATCACTCCGTGGTTGAAGATGTCTTATGGGGAGAATCAAGCTTTAGTAGCAAATACGGTTTTGCTATCATTAAAAACACACAATCGATACAGGCTGAGGAAATATGCCGCACCCCTGATGAGCTAAATAT
>JBAXKX010000435.1:0-1918 GCA_037135115.1 Rhodospirillaceae bacterium | reverse complement strand
GAGCAAACTACGCCCGGTTCAGGCGGTTATCGACCAAACTGGTGACGACGGTCGGGTCGGCCAGGGTAGTGGTGTCGCCGAGTGCCTCGTACTCGTTGGCTGCGATCTTGCGCAGGATGCGGCGCATGATCTTGCCCGAACGGGTCTTGGGTAGAGCCGGCGCCCACTGGATGAAATCCGGAGCGGCGAGGGCACCGATTTGCTTGCGTACCCACAGCGCCAGTTCCTTGCGTAACTCTTCGCTGGGTTGTTCGCTGGCATTGAGGGTAACATAGGCATAGATGCCCTGGCCCTTAATGTCATGTGGATAGCCAACCACCGCAGCCTCTGCAACCTTGGGATGGGCAACAAGTGAGCTTTCAACCTCAGCGGTACCAAGCCTGTGGCCAGAGACGTTGATAACGTCGTCAACCCGGCCGGTGATCCAGTAATAACCATCCTCGTCGCGACGGCAACCATCGCCGGTAAAGTACTTGCCCGGGAAGGTTGAGAAATAGGTCATGCCGAATCGGGCGTGATCGCCATACACCGTCCGCATCTGGCCCGGCCACGAGTCGATCAGGCAAAGATTGCCGTCGGTCGCGCCTTCGAGCAGTTTGCCTTCGCCATCCACCAGTACCGGCTGCACGCCAAAGAATGGTCGAGTGGCCGAGCCGGGCTTGAGACCGTTAGCGCCGGGCAGCGGTGTAATCAAGATGCCACCGGTTTCGGTTTGCCACCAAGTATCTACGATCGGGCAACGCTGGTCGCCGACAACATTATAGTACCACAGCCAAGCTTCGGGGTTGATCGGCTCACCGACTGTGCCCAACAAACGGATGCTTTTGCGGCTAGTCCGCTTGACCGGAGCATCACCCTCACGCATTAATGCTCGCAGCGCCGTGGGGGCGGTGTAGAAGATGTTGACATTATGCTTGTCGCAGACATCCCAGAACCGCGAATAGTTGGGAAAGTTCGGGATGCCCTCGAACATCAGGGTAATTGCGCCGTTGGCCAGCGGGCCGTAGACGATATAGCTGTGGCCAGTGACCCAACCCACATCGGCGGTACACCAGAAGACTTCGCCTTCTTTGTAGTCGAAAATGTACTGATGGGTGATCGTGGTATAGACCATGTAGCCGCCGGTGGTGTGCAGAACACCCTTTGGCTTACCGGTGGAACCAGAAGTATAGAGAATGAACAGCGGGTCTTCCGCGCTCATTTCTTCAGGAGCGCATACGGCAGGAACCTTGGCAGTCTCTTCATGCCACCATAAATCGCGTCCGGTCTTCCAAACTACCGCGCCGCCGGTGCGCCTTAGGACCAGAACCGCCCTGACGTCGGGGCACGACTCGAGAGCCGCATCGACATTGGCCTTCAGCGGAATCTTACGCCCGCCGCGCAAACCTTCGTCGGAGGTGATGACGAAGTCGCTTTTGCAGTCGATAATGCGGTCGCGGATGCTGTCGGGGGAGAATCCACCGAAGATTACCGAGTGAATCGCCCCAATGCGGGCGCAGGCCAGCATGGCAAAGGCGGTCTCAGGTACCATCGGCATGTAGATAGTGACGCGGTCGCCCTTCTTTACTCCGTGGGCCTTGAGGACGTTGGCAACTTTGCACACTTCTTCATAGGCTTGACGATAAGTGATGGTCCGGCTTTCACTGGGGTCGTCACCTTCGGCGATGATGGCGGTCTGGTCGCCGCGCTTGGCTAGGTGGCGATCCAGGCAGTTGACCGAAGCATTGAGTGTGCCGTCGTAATACCACTTGATGGTGATGTCACCGGTGAAATCGACATCCTTGACCTTGGTATAGGGCTTAATCCAGTCGATGCGCTTGCCGTGCTCGCCCCAAAAACCTTCGGGGTTTTTGACTGACTCCTCGTACATCCGATCATACTTGGCGCTGTCGATCCAAGCGTTCTTGGCAAAATCTTC
>JBAXKX010000434.1:0-1926 GCA_037135115.1 Rhodospirillaceae bacterium | reverse complement strand
CCGGCGAATACGATCTGGAAGGATTGTTCATCCGCCTCGGGCAGGCCATTGACTCTATTGGCGCCAAGCGCGTCGTGCTGGATACCATCGAGTCGCTATTCTCCGGCTTGCCAAATCCGCTCATCCTTCGCGCGGAATTGCGCCGCCTGTTTCGCTGGCTCAAAGACAAGGGGGTTACTGCCATCATCACCGGCGAACGCGGCGATGAGATGCTTACGCGCCAGGGGCTCGAAGAGTACGTCTCGGACTGCGTGATCGTGCTCGACCATCGCGTGGTTGAACAGGTCACCTCGCGAAGGTTGCGCGTGGTCAAGTATCGCGGCTCGATGCATGGCACGAACGAGTATCCATTCCTGATTGACGAAGACGGTATCATGGTGCTGCCGGTTACGTCGCTCGGTTTAAAGAACTTTGCCTCTACAGAGAGAATCCCCACCGGCATTTCTCGCCTCGACACGATGTTGGGCGGCGCGGGCTGTTACCGCGGCAGCAGCGTGCTGGTCTCCGGTACGGCGGGTACCGGCAAGAGCAGTATCGCCGCGCACTTTGCCGATGCTGCCTGCCGTCGCGGCGAACGCGCCCTCTATTTTGCATTTGAGGAATCTCCCAGTCAGATCATACGCAACATGCGTTCCATCGGAATTGACCTGGAACCGTGGGTGCAGAAAGGACTGCTCAAATTTCAGGCGACCCGCCCTTCGTTTACCGGTTTGGAAATGCACTTGACGATGATACACAAAGCGGTCAACGCTTTCAAACCGCAGGTCGTGATTGTGGACCCCTTGAGCAGCTTTGTCATGGGGAGCAATAAGACGGAAGTAAAATCCATGTTGATGCGGCTGGTGGATTACCTCAAAATGGCAAAAATCACCAGTATGTTCACAATGTTGACTTCGACGAGCGGTTATATCGAGGCAGGAGACGTTGCTATTTCGTCGTTGATTGACACATGGATGTCACTGCTCGACATCGACATCGGCGGTGAGCGGAATCGCTGCTTGAGCGTCGTGAAATCGCGCGGCATGGCGCACTCGAATCAAATTCGTGAGTTCCTGCTGACCGATCACGGTGTGGAATTGCGCGATGTTTACGTTGGTCCGGAGGGAGTGCTGACCGGCTCGGCGCGGCAGGCACAAGAGGCGCGAATTCAAGCCCTGCTGATGGTGAAAAATCAGGATGTCGAGTTACGGCATATCGAACTGGAAGTCAAGCGCAAAGCGCTGGAAGCGCAGGTCGTCGCCATGCGCGCCGTGTTCGAGGCGCAAGAAGCCGAGGCGCTGAGAATCATCAGGCAAGAACAAGCGCAGGAAACGCAACTGGCAAAAGAACGTATAGACATGGAGGTGAGCCGCAAAGCAGATACCGCAGCGGATACAGCAACGAGAAAACAAAAAGGGGGCTCGAAATGAAAACGAAACCGACTGCACAAAAGTCCGCGTCGCCTGAAGTCAGTCCAACCGAAGCAAAATCAGACACCTTTCTCCTGCGCCTGTACGTTGCCGGACAAACGCCAAAATCCGTGGCGGCTTTTGTCAATCTCAAGAAAATCTGCGAAGAACATCTGTCCGGGCGGTATACCATTGAAGTGATTGACCTGATAGAAAACCCGCTACTGGCGCGCGGCGACCAGATTCTGGCCATCCCGACGCTGGTGCGGAAACTGCCTGAACCGGTTCGCAAAATCATCGGCGATCTCTCCAACACCGAGCGCGTGCTGATCGGGTTGGATCTGCTGCCGAGGGAATAGGGGGATGCCATGCCAAGAAAGCAAGTGCTCGATTCGACTAAAGCGTTTGAACAATCGCCGGCCGCTCCGCAGGAAAAGCGCTATATTTTAAAGTTATATATAACCGGCATGACACCGCAATCCATGCGCGCCATCGCCAATGTCAAGAAAATCTGCGAGGAACACCTGCAAGGGCGCTA
>JBAXKX010000433.1:0-1949 GCA_037135115.1 Rhodospirillaceae bacterium | reverse complement strand
GGTGCCGCCTGTGGGCCGGACTTCAACGATGTCGCTCAGCATGGGCTTACTCCAGCGGTGCGATGTGGGGCAAAGGCTTTAGCGGATCATTAGGATGCTGTCGATTCCAAATCCGCGTCATCTTCTTCCCCAGCATCAACAACAACAACCCTGGGGTTTCGCAGCTCAGATCGGCCGACCTGAATAAGATCGCCCTCCAGACTAATGGGTCTCTTGTGAAGGAAGGCTTCGACAACCTTGTTGTAATCAGCGGTCTCAAAGGTGCTTTGAACATTTCTGGGTCGCCGTTCACCCTCTATCAACACCTTCAGTGTCGCTTTTCCGTCGAACTCCTGGGGCTCACGGGCCAACTTTGTCACCCATCCGGTCAGCACAACACCGAGTTTTGGTTCCCGCCGACGAAACTCGCGAGCCGCTTCGCGCAAAACACCGGCATCATCGGACGAAAAAACGGTACGAGAACTTGATCTGGGGGCAGGGCGTGTTCTGGCCCAAGTGATGCCTAAATCAATGCCACCACCATTTTCGACCAAAGCCGCAACGGCCTCGCAAAGGTTGGCGCTTACTCCTTGAGGAACGGCCTGATTAAAGGCTTCGATAGAAGAAGTGGTCACGGCTCGGCTTAAGTGCTTGAGTGCATTGGCTAAGGTGCGTGTCACCTTCCGCGGAAACGGGTCGTCTTCAAACTCTGGGGCCAAGGTCGGTTGGTTCATATTCAATGAAGGATCAACCGGCGATAGCATAGTCAACACATAGCTACCGCGTTCCGTTTGCCCGAAGCGAACGGTATCAAGATAGCTGACGGCTTCCGTAACCTTGCCAGTGTGATAACTCGGTCGTGGCTCTCTGGCAGCACAGGCAGCCGACAGCAAAAGCTCGCGCGATTGTTCATAAAGAGCAACGCCCCGACCGACCGCGATCGTGTTATCCCGCTCCGCATGTGGCGCACGTACCCGGATCACGTCGGTTCCTGCCACGGTGAGGTCAAACAGGACAGCCAACTCGGAACGCTGTTCAACCTTGGCGACCAGAGCAACCACATCGGCCAACCGCGCCACATAGTCGCCGATGGTATGACGCAGCGGCACCAGTGCCTCCCACGTTTCTCCCTGGCTGTCGGTAAACACCAGCACCGCGCCCTTGTCACCGAGGCGTTCCGTTTCCGTCCACCCTTGGCCGAGCAAATAAGCGCGGACATCCCGATGGCTCAGCCCCGAAAAAGCGGCGGGATCACGGATATTCACGTTCATAGCGTTTCCCTCCGGCCAACTCGCTCCATCAAGTCGCGCAACGCCGATGGCTCGAAAACGCGGCTCCGCTGAATATGGACGCGGCGGCTGGTTTGGTTATCCGTCTCCGGCATTCCGGCCAAAGAGTGCCAGTAGCCGCATCGACGAACCGCCAGTTCGGCCTCCGAATGGCTGATCCAATCCGTTTCGATTTCCGGCACTCTCACCACGATCAAAATGCGCGGCACCATAACATCAAGGCGCAGATCATTATAGTTTTTGACAGGAAGATCGAACCCAAACTCGGTCACACCCTCTGGCAGCGGTTCACCGCCTGTGGCTTTGGCCTGAAACTCCAGTCTCGGCCTCCTTCCTTCCCGCCCCATCAGCACGCCGTCGATACTGTCCTCATCGACCTTGGGCTCAAGGACTTGATAACCGGTGACCGCCGCGACAGCCTCTATATAGGCAAGAGACAAGCGGGACATGCGCTGAGTGAAGCTCATCATATCGCATTCTCCACCGCTTTCTCGGCGTCGTGAAGGCGGATTTCGCCGGACATCAGTTTGGGCAGAAGGAGGTCGCGGAGTTGGGCGAGGGTGCTCGCTTCATCACGATTCATCGATACCAGTGTTAACCATTTAGCTGCTAACTGCTCATATTCTGTAATTGCCCACCTACCCCCCCCGCATACGATGCCCTTTTGGGTGGCGGACACGA
>JBAXKX010000432.1:0-1970 GCA_037135115.1 Rhodospirillaceae bacterium | reverse complement strand
AAACACACAAAGCAAATATAATTCATATCCCATACGCATTATTATGTCCAATGATGCGATGAAGAGCGAGCAACCAACTGGGTCACCACCGACGCGCTTGGACCCCGCGCCACGGTGGCGCTGGTCATCAGCTAGTAATTCATCAATGGTGGCTAAGCTATATGCTTAACGAAGCGACGTTTGGGGCACGGGGGGGGGTGGGACAGGGGAGACCGCGACTTAGCCGCGCCATGCTACCTATCTGCTACCTAGCAAACCCAAAGGGCTTGGCCATTTCTGACCAAGCCCTTGATTTAATTGGTAGCGGAGGAGGGATTTGAACCCCCGACACAAGGATTATGATTCCTCTGCTCTGACCAGCTGAGCTACCCCGCCGCAGCCCCCCTATGTAAGAAGCGGACGGGGTGTCTGTCAAGTGCGCTTATAGGTCCTGCGCTTATCGGCCCTCTTTGGTTAGTTTGTGTCGCCAGCGCGTCGGCGTGATCGGAAGGGCTTTTCATTTGCAAGCGGCGACGGGGTCAGCTACTTAGCGTGATATCGGCCAGCGCGCTGGCACCTTAGGAACCACAATGTCGCGCGAAGGCGAACAATGAGCGAGCCCCTGCACCATGCCCTGCTGCCTGCGGGGCTGCCGGATATGCTGCCACCCGACGCCGGCCATGAGGCCGCGCAGATCGAGCAATTGGTCGCCATGTTGGCAAGCCACGGCTATGAACGGGTCAAACCGCCGCTTGCTGAATTTGAGGAAAGCTTACTCAGCGGCACCGGTGCGGCCCTCGCCCACCAGGCTTTCCGGGTAATGGACCCACATACGCAACGAATGATGGTCACCCGGCCCGACATGACGCCGCAGGTTGCCCGCATCGCCACCACCCGCCTGGCCCACCAGCCGCGACCGCTGCGGCTTGCCTATGCCGGCGAAGTGCTGCGAATCAAGGGCACCCAATTGCGCGCCGAGCGACAATTCGCACAAGTCGGCGCCGAGCTGATCGGCACCTTCGAGCCTGAGGCCGACGCTGAGGTGATCCTACTTGCAGTTCGCGCCCTGCATGAAATAGGGGTTCGGGATTTGTCGGTGGATTTATGCGTTCCGACTCTGGTCCCCGCACTGTGCCTAGCCTGGGGGCTGAGTAAAGATCAGACCCAAATTTTGCGGCTAGCTCTTGACCGCAAGGATGCGGCGGCCGTTGCGGCGGTAGGCGGTGAACCGGCCCGACTGCTTGAAAAGCTGATGGCGGCCTCCGGACTGGCTGCCATGGCGATGGCTAAACTCGAAGCCTTAGACCTGCCAACCGAGGCCGATCCCGACCGAAACCGACTGCGTCATGCGGTACGGTTGCTCATGCCAAAATTGCCATCCGACTTGACTATAACGCTTGATCTGGTCGAGTATCGAGGGTTTGAGTACCAAACTGGCGTCAGCTTCTCCCTGTTCAGCCGAGTCGTGCGTGGCGAACTTGGCTGCGGCGGGCGCTATCGGGCAGGCGTGGAACGGCAAAAGGACGGCACTATTGGCGAACCAGCAACCGGCTTCACCCTGTTCACGGACACGGTGATGCAGGCAATTCCAAGACCTGAGCCACGCCAACGTGTGTATATCCCCGCCGGCTCCGACCTGGAACAGGGCCAGGAACTCCGCGCCAAGGGGTTGGTGACTATCGCCGGCCTGACGTGGGTTTCCGACAATGCCGCCGAGGCACGACGGCTAGGATGTGATCATGTGCTAACGGATGGCATAAACCTGCAACCGGTCGGGCCGGGCTGATAAAACGGAGACAACGAAAAATGGCCAACGTGGTGGTGGTCGGCGCCCAGTGGGGCGATGAAGGCAAGGGAAAATTAATCGATTTTCTCTGCCGGGATTCCGATTACATCGTTCGCTATCAGGGCGGCAATAATGCGGGGCACACCGTGGTAGTTAAAGGGAAAGAATTTATTTTTCATCTCATCCCTTCCGCCATTTTGCATAA
>JBAXKX010000431.1:0-1970 GCA_037135115.1 Rhodospirillaceae bacterium | reverse complement strand
ATGGAGATATGCGCCACCGCTTGCACATGTTTGATCCACAAAGAATCTTCATTTCCGCTTTGTCGGATAGGATCGGACTATGAAAAGTGTAGTCATCGGCGCTTCTGCCGGTCTTGGCCGATCCATTGCTGAAAAGTTAGCAGAATGTGGTCATGAGTTATATTTGCTATCTAGAAGCGGTCGCGACCTTGATCCGCTTGCGCGCGACCTGGTCATCCGTTTTGGGGTCAAGGTTCGATGGATCGAACTTGACCTAGTTACAGTGAATGCTCCTGCTTTGGCACGGCAACTGATTGATGAGATGGGCAGTGTTGACAACTTATTCCTGGTCGCTGGCTGGGGTAGCAATCAAGATTTCGGGCCACTTCCTGATGCCGAGTTACGAACACTGATCGCGATCAACTACATGGCAGAGGCTTGCCTCGCCAACGCTTTTCTCTCCCATCTGGCTGACCAGCCCGAAGCCAATCTAGTCGGAATCGGTTCGGTTGCTGCTGTGCGCGGCCGCAGCGCCAATATGGTCTATGGTTCGGCCAAGCGTGGATTGGAAGCCTATTTTGAGGCATTACGCCACTACCTGTCGGGAAGTGGCTGCCGAGTACAGTTTTACCGGGCCGGTTTTATGCGCACCACACTTCTTGGTAACCAGCACTCGGTCTTGCCGGCGGTTGCACCGGAATTTGTAGCTGCGCGCATCATTGCAAATCTTGGGAGAGATCTCGGCCTATCCTATGTTCCCGGATGGTGGCGGTGGGTGGCGATAATCATGCGAATGCTGCCATGGACCATCTTCCGGCGCCTTTCCATATAACTTGAAAGATATCTCGCTATGCCGAAGTACAGACTTGAACTGGATGATGGGACTGGGACGTTTGTCGTGTGCACCGTTGAGGCGGATAATGAAACAGCTGCTGAAGAAATAGCCATCGAACAGGTCAAAGCACGTCCAGGAGCCAATCCTGAACTTGTAGTTATCGTTACTGTGAACCTAGAGTAAAGTATTGTCAACAATACGCCGCCATAAATCGCCTCCTCGCTACGACTCGTGGGTGGAACTCGCGTATAAGTAGCTGACTATCCGTGACGCCCGGCGTTCGCCCACCTTCTTTTATCCCTTGGTGAGACAGGAAAGACCGTCCCTCGGCACCGACCTGCCATTTACTAACATAGCAGGTGTCCGGTAACAGATTTAAAATGCAGCTCACCTAATGGTTGTGCATGTGAGGTGGATTCCTCAATCACTCGGACTGCAGCCGGGTCGTGCGGCTGAGCGGATACTGCTGGCGAATTCGATCATCCTTCCTATGCTGCCATGGGCTTCATTGCCGCAGGCCGGTGAAAACGCCACCCCTGGCCGGGGCAAGGGTCGTGCGGCTGAGCGGTCTGAGGGCTCCGTTTGCGACGGTCTCTGGCAGAATGAATTCGTAGCGCCAGAGGAAATTGATGTGACGCCAGATCACGGGGGACAATCGAGCGATGTCGGCGGCATGAGTTGCCATGCCAGCATCTCCTGAGCCTGCGCGAGCAAACTGATGTGGTATCACCCATGTTCTGATCACGGTAGGTGATGGGGGGAGCTGTTTCCACCTCAGCTATCGTGAGCGAACCGTCAGACTGACCTCTTGGTGCGCCTTTTCAGCATTCCTTGGTGAGACAGAAGTACCATTCCTCGGAGCCGACCTGCGTCCAGTTCCAGCGGGAGTCAGATGGCGAGTCACGATGGCTTCGCAGGGACCCGGCTGCACGAGCGCAGCGAGGAAGCTGGGTGGAAGCCGTCTTGACCCGCCATCTGACTCACGGCGATGCTCAGCCGCAGAAGGGCCAACAGATCGGCGTAATCATTCGAGTGCGGCCGGAGGCGGTTGATCAAGACGGTCGATGAGGCCGTGGAAGGACGCCACGATCTCGTGCGGAAAGTCGTCGCCCTTCTGCGTGTGCTCCTCAATGAAGGCGATGGCTTTGCGGTAGTA
>JBAXKX010000430.1:0-1980 GCA_037135115.1 Rhodospirillaceae bacterium | reverse complement strand
ACTCGGTCCCGGTGTACGCTCACTGATCAAACATCGCGCCGCAGCCTGTTTCAGGGGGACAGGCCAGCGATATCCAGCAATGCCGCCTCGAAGGATATGCTGAACTCGTCGGGATTGAACACCGGCGATGTTCCCAGACTCTCCGCGATTGCTGCTCTCGCTGCGTCAAGGGCCCCTGGGGTGACGGCAAGACCAGCCGCCAACGCGATGTAAGCGTCAGCATCGGCCACCACAAACTGTCCGAGACCGACATTATCAAGAAGCGTGCTGGCTAGGCGACGCTGGCGGCCAACCCCGGCCAAAGCCACCACCGGAACACCAGCTCTCAGCGCGGCGGCGGCATCATGGGGGTTGATGGCAACGAAAGGTGCCAACGCCACGTCAACATCACCATAGAAGGCCGCGCCATCGCCGTCGATGATATGAATGCGGTCGGCGATGCCTCGCTCAGAGAACAACTCGATTAGGCGGTCAACCATACCACCCGCGACGAAATTGCGGTCGCGCAATGCCAGGGTCGCCCCGGGAACCTGAGCAAGTATTTGCGACCAGCAGTCGATCAAATCGGGATAGAGCTGGGAGATTGCTAGATCGGCACCAAACCTGACGGTCCCGGTACGATTGACGCGAAGCTGTGGCGGCGGTGCAGGCTCATAACAATAGATGCCGTTCGGCAACGTCAGCTCGGCGTCGATCTGCACAAGCCCCAGTGTCACGGGGTTGCCGAGCCACGATACCTGCAGCGGCGCCGGGCGCAACTCCATGGCCGCAAGATGACAGGGGGCTCCGTGGCCCCCGATATCGATCAGGATGTCGATGCCGTCATGCTCGACTAACGCGGCCAGCGCCGCCGCATCATGCGCGCTGATATCGTGCCACTCGTCATAGCAGCCACGCAGCAAGGAGTTATGCGGCTCCTCAATTGAGCGATGGCCGTACAGGTAGATTTCAAAGCGCTGGGGATCGCCAGAGGCGGCAACCCGCGCGAGCACTCCTAAGTCGCGAGGGTCCCGAGTCGCCGAGGCCAGGTAGCCTACTCGTAAACGGCGGCCACCAAACGGCACGATGGTCCGACGCTCTCTCGCGTCCGCTCCGGCACCGCCGATACTGGCCCCCCAATCCCGGGCAAGTGCAAACAGTGCCGCTTCATCGCGCGTGGGATCGCATACCGCGTCGGCCAGCCGAGCGCAGCCGATCTCCAGATTCCGTGGCGACATGGCCATGGCTTCGAGGTGACAGGTTTCGGCGGCGGCAAACTCACCCAGCGCAGCATAAGCTTGACCCAGCATGCTGAGGTCGCCTGCGGACGCCAGACCGTCGGAACGCAGTCCGGTCAGGACGGCCAGCGCCTGTGCTGGATGATCAGTTTGCAACAGACAGCGGCTAAGTCCGCGCCTAGCATCAATCTGATCTGGAAAGAAAGCGAGGTGAATCTCGTACTGCTTGATAGCCTCGGCCTGGCGCCGGGCCGCAGCCAGCGCGGTAGCCTGATTTAGGTAGGGATTTTCAAGGATAGTTCCATGCAAACGGACGGGCGACGGCAGTGACGGCGGCAGCAAGTCCCGCACCGCTGCGTCAATACCGAGGCTTGCCGAAAGTTTGGCGAAATATCCTGCGCTGCTGTAATTACCGGCTGAATCATAAAGCAGTGCCAATAACTCCGCATAGATCGGCTCGCCGGGGTCGCGCTGATGGGCGTGCAAAAGGGCCTGCAACGCCGGCAACACCTCCTGATGGCGCAAGGCCAATAAACACAACCCGTAAAGGGCTGCCGGGTTTTCGTTATCCTTGGCTAGAACCGCCTCAATTTCGCTCAGGGCGTCATTCTCGCGGCTATCACCGAATGCCGCAACCAAGCGCTCAATAATTAACCGATTCGCGGCGAATTCGGCACGAGGTTTCGGTACAACTCTATCCATGATTGCGGCAGCTCCCCAAAATACTTCAGGCCCTGGTGTTTATCGGTTTTTGATCGGACGG
>JBAXKX010000429.1:0-1982 GCA_037135115.1 Rhodospirillaceae bacterium | reverse complement strand
CGGTCCAGATGTTCTACAGCGACGCCAAGGCGGCTGGATATCGACTGATTTGATAAGACATAGAAAGCATCTGCGCCCGCCATGCTTGTGAAACCATTCTATCTTGACCTTGATGACGCCGAAATCAGCATTCTTCAACGGCAGTTCGGTGATATCTTGCGAGGTGGGACGCTTATCCTAGGCCCTTACACTGAGGCTTTCGAGGCTGCCTTCGCGCGTTATGTTGGAACCGAACATGCAATATCGGTCAATAGTGGAACTGCGGCACTTGAAATCCTGCTCCGGTTGAAGGGAGTGAGCGGGCGAACGGTTGCGGTGCCGACCAATACCAACTTTGCCTCCGTCGCCGCTATCATTCACGCTGGCGGCAGCCCGGCCTATATGGACATGCGGGCCGACACTTTCTGTTCGGACCTGCTGGCGCTCGAGGCGGCTCATCGACGGCACCCGGAGCTTGCCGGTGCGGTGTGGGTCCATATCGGTGGAATCATTACGCCAGATTTTCCGGCGGTGGTCGCTTATTGCCAGCGGCACGGTATTTTTCTGATTGAGGACGCTGCCCACGCTCACGGCAGCCGGCTGGCCGGAATCAAGGCCGGGGCGTTTGCCGACGGTGCAGCTTTTTCCTTCTTTCCGACCAAGGTCATGACCACCATGGAAGGCGGCATGATCACCACCAACAGCGCCGAGGAGGCCGAGCTGGCGCGCTCATTCCGCAATCAGGGCAAGCGCGGGGCGAAATTCGGCGGACTCCATCACGACATGGGGAACAGCTGGCGCTTGTCGGAAATTGCGGCCTGCATCGGCCTCGTTATGCTGGATAAACTCGACACCATGATCGCCCGGCGCGCCCGAGCGGCCCAAGCGATGATCGCTGCCCTGGACGCCATCGGTATCCGCTGCTGTCGTGCCGACCATATGGACCAAGCCAGCTGGTACAAGCTGATCGTTAGCACCGATAATCTGGCCGACCCTGACGAATTGGTACGACGTTTCGCAGCCGATGGGGTTATCCTGGGCGGTGGAGTCTATCATTTGCCATGCCACCGCCAGCCGGTTTTTAAGTATGTCGCGTGGCGGGAGGACGAAGTTGCCGTAGCCGAGTATCACTGTGGGCGCCACATTTGCCCGCCTCTGACATCAGGCATGACCGAGGCAGAAATCCACGCCACGGTGTCGGCGCTGAGAAAGCACCTGCAATAATGTAGTGAAGCGACGTGATGATATAATGATGTGATGAGGATATGAATCGCTTTGATGTCGTCGTGGTCGGAGGCGGCATTGCTGGCCTTGCCGCTGCGGAAATGCTAGTTCGGAACCGACGCTCGGTATGCTTGGTCGAGCAGCACCCTCAGATTGGCCTGGGCGCTAGCGGCGATCACCACGAATGGTTTCATTTCGGCAGCCTTTATTCGATATTTCCTTGCATTCGTTACCAGCAAGCCCTGCTTTCGGGGGTCGCCAGCCTGATCAAATACTATGCCGGTTTTTCCGGCATGAATGTCCGTATCGCCCCCACCGGCCGCTTGGCCGTGGACGATCGGCCCGGTACCTGGTTCCGACAGGACCGCATCAACTATATTGTCGCCGCGCCCAATGATCCAGGCTTTCGACGGGCAGCGGGAATGCCCTGGTGGTCTGCGCTGTCGCGGCCGGCGCTGGGTCTCATGTGGAACCTGCAAATCAAACAATTCATCTGCCGGCACAACCGCTTTTATGCTTATGATTGGCGGCGCGCCCGGCCGGAGCGTGAAATTCCTACCTATAATTTGTTTAACTATTCTCGACGCAATATTGAGAAGTGGCGCAATCCTGATATTCGACTTGACAGTCAAAGTCATTTCTTAATCAGTGGCTATGACCGCCCGATGGAGACTAGAAGCATTCTCGGTGACCTGCTGTGCAGCTTTCTGGCTGGCGGCGGCGTCTTGAGGTTGGGCGAGCGGTTCGAGAGCTATCAACGCGGGGCCGGCGGCCTATTG
>JBAXKX010000428.1:0-1994 GCA_037135115.1 Rhodospirillaceae bacterium | reverse complement strand
GTCGTCGTATAGCTTCTCCTATGCCAAGTCACGCCGTTATGATCCGCACCGAACTCGACCGGAAACCGGTATCCTGCCACAGACCGCCATGTCCCATCCGGCATTCCGGCGGACCCTAAAACCAATCAACAACTATCTGGTGGCTGGGCCTCGAGCGCCAGAAATTGTGGCGCTGCCCTGCTCAACCTCATGGGGCGACGACGGTGTGATGGGGTGGGTCGAGCGGATGAACGCCCGCATCTGCGTGTTTGGGACACCATGGCATGTGGCTGCCAGTTTCTACCACCGTGGTGAGGCCAAACAGGCGGTTCCCTACCGTTTTTATAAACGGTTTCCCGGTGTGCTCATGCACGATACGGAAGAGGTTGGCCCATGCGAGGAGACGCTGTTTGTGTGTTCGCTTAGTGAGCCCCCTGAATTTGACTGGAGCCGCATCCGTCCTCGTATGCCGGAATTTGGCGACATCGTTGCCGGCCGAAACCGGAAGATATTTGCGGAATCCGCCCAAGCCAGCACGGTTATTGCGGCCTGCGAAAGCATTCTGACCGAGGATCCCCTTGGGCTGTTGACAAATGCCGAGACGGTTCGGTATTGGATTAACGATGGTCGCCGCGCCAAAGAAATCGTCGCCTTGCCACCGGGTGAAAACAGTCGGTTAAACGATTAAAAGATTAGACGATTAGACGATTGCACCAATCGGTTAGAGCGAAAGCTATCAGATGATTGACTTTTCAGCCTATCCTCACGTAGCCCGTGTCACGCAGGTTTTCGCGACGTCCTTCCCCTATTTCGTGCCCTCGGTCGACCGGTTGTACGAGAGATTTGGAGAGGCATGGCTAGAGCATTTCGAACGTGAAATGACCACTCTGTTCGGTGATGATTGGGTTAGATTCGATAACGCAGTCATTGGCTATGGTCGCTTTTCCCTTGATTCCATGCGATTACAGAAACTCTTCGACAAAAAACGTTGCTACGAAAACAAGACTTACGAAGAGGCCGCCGCTGAGGTCTATCAGAACCGCGATTATATGTTCACACTTTACCTCCCAGGAATTCTATTAGCACATTTTTTGTGGAACAATCACTATTTACAGCATAAATTTTATTACAACGAGTTCCTGCCTCGCGTTCGGGCCCATGGTGGCAATCTCTTTTACGATATCGGGATCGGTACTGGCTTTTACTCCAAGGAAATGCTTCGGGATACCCCGTATATGCGCGGCGAGGGCTTTGACCTCAGCCCGTTTTCCTTGGAATTTACCGGCCAGACCCTATCGGCATTCGGCTTGCGCGAACGCTATAGCTTCAACCTGCGCAACATCATCACCCAACCGGTGACGACGCCTGCACCATTCATTCTCAACATTGAGGTCCTGGAGCACCTTGAGGACCCCCAATCCTTCCTTGACGCCATGGCTGGCATGCTGGAGCCGGGCGGTTTCGGCTTAATCTCGGCGGCGCTGACCGCACCCAATGTCGATCACATCTACCTTTATTCCGAACCAGAAGAAGTGTTCGACCAATTGAATAAAGCTGGATTTAAAGTAGTTACCTACTCTCATGATCCAGCTTACGAACCACGCAAGCCGAGTGAGAGTGTCCCTCGCAATCTCATTGCCGTAGTCACTAGGTAGAAACGGTGCTTTCTGGACAGGAGCAAGTATCACTATGGGAAATACCGTGACTCCAGCGCATGAAGCAAGAATTATTGACCTGATTACGCCGGCCTTTCGTTCAATATTTGCAGATGACGGACTGGTGATCAGCCGCGCACTGAACGCGCGCATGGTGCCAAATTGGGATTCACTCAATCATATCGCGCTTGTGGTCGGTCTGGAGCAGATTACCGGCACGCAATTCACTACTGATGAGCTTGCCACGATGCCAGACGTTGGCGCGCTGATCGATTGCCTGGCTAGCAAGGGGGTGGCTAGTTGACCCCCGCTTTATTAGCGCCGCAAGCTCCGGCGTTCAGGCCGGAGATAGGCGCAGAG
>JBAXKX010000427.1:0-1997 GCA_037135115.1 Rhodospirillaceae bacterium | reverse complement strand
CTGGGACAAGCTGCGAAGGAGGTCGGCTCCAACCGGCAAAAATCTATATCAATCACTGCTCCAGCCAGTGCTCGGCGACATGCGCCGAGTACCAATGGTTCAAAGCGCTCTAGTTCGGCCAGCACCTTGGCAACCTTAAACATGAACATGCCACTATTCCAGTAATACTCGCCAGTTGCGAGGTATTCCTCCGCCTTTGCTTGCGACGGCTTCTCGACGAAGGCTGCAACCCGCTGTACACCATCAAGGTCGGACAGCGCCGGACCGCTCTGGATATAGCCGAAACCAGTTTCTGCAGCTGTAGGAACAATGCCGAAAGTGACGAGATGGCCGGCTTCGGCTGCGGCCCTCGCTCGCAAGATCATGGCCAGGAAAGCCGGCTGGTTGGTGATTAGGTGATCGGCCGGCAGCACCAGCAGCAGCGCCTCGGGGTCATAGGCCGATATTTTCAGGGCCGCGACCGCGACCGCCGCCGCAGTGTTGCGGCCAACCGGCTCCAGCACAATCGCACCCAACGGCAAGGCGGCATGACGCAACTGTTCGGCGATGATGAAACGGTGTTCTTCGTTGCAAATCACCAGCGGTGCGGCAAAGCATGTGGCATCGGCCACCCGGCGCGCCGTCTCCTGAAGCATAGACTGGCTGGAGGTGAGGTTAAGTAATTGCTTGGGAAAGCGCTCTCGTGACAACGGCCACAGGCGAACGCCAGACCCTCCAGACAGCAGCACCGGGTAAATACGTCGGCAATTGGGCGAATTCATCATGAGTTGATTTCCAGCAATTGAATGCATGAAGCTAACTTCACGGACCGCGCTGCGCTGAACACCCGCTCGCCGATCAGGACCCAAAAAAGCATCAAGGGGATCAAGGATACCAACCCGCCAACCCCGAAGACGGTAGTAACGCTGCGGATATGCCCAGCGAGAAAAGCTGGGATCAGGTAATCTCCAAGTGGGAAAGCTATGGAGGTAGGGCAAAACATGTCGACGCTGACGCAGATGACTGAGATGAGTATACTGACTATTAAAAGTGCCAGATAGATCAATTTGAACCGACCAATGGACCAAGCGAAGGCAAGGGCCAAGCCGGCGAACGGCAAGGTCGGCACCAGATAGCGAGGCCCGGTCGAGGCGCGGCCGTCCCAGTAGTAATAGCCGCCATTGATTGCCAAATAGCTTAAACACACCAACAAAATAACAAGTGCTGCCCCCCGAAGGTGTCGCTCACGGGCCATGACACACAAACCGAACGGCAGCAACATTAGCACCGGGGCGAGCGGCAGTAGGCCACGATAGGCCCCGAACAGCAAGGCGCCAATCACGCCGGGATCGGGGTCTGAAATACCAAAAAAGCCGACTTTCATGCCGGGAAAGCCAACAACATTGGTATAGCCGGTAATGAATGGAGATCCGAAGGCCAGAAAGTCATATATTGGAAGGGATGCAAGGCCTATCAATCCACCCAGAGCAAGAGCGCTTCCTGCAACCATAGCTCCCATCCTTGGTAAGCGTATCGCGGCAAGCCCGAGGGCAAACAAGCCGATCGCAGTGACAGCGACGGCGGAAAAGATTTCAACGCTGACAGCAAGCCCCAGCAGGAACCCCACGATAAACAGTCGTCGCGTGAACGGCTTTAAATCGACTTCGCCGGTTGCCAATGGAATCGCCGTTCCAAATGCCAAAAATAGCAGTCCACCGGTCGCGGCATGGCCAAAGAAGGCGGTGGCCCAGCCAAAGGCGGGAGTGCCCAACCCAAAAGCCACGGCACCGAACAGCGCGCCATCAAGGGCAATCCCTAGTGCCAAAGCTACTCTCAGCACCATGACGGCGGTAAGGGCGGTCAGCACGCCGACCGTGCCCAGCGTCGCCGCATAGGCATAAAGCTTGAACGCCGGCGTCAACCCTCCAGGGGATATCGACGCAGGATCGTGGCCGGATATAAGCATTGCCTCTCTAACCAAATATACCACTGGTAGAGCCAGCAGGGATAGGCCGGGC
>JBAXKX010000426.1:0-1999 GCA_037135115.1 Rhodospirillaceae bacterium | reverse complement strand
TGAACTGTTTGCGAACCGTAATCGACCCTGATCGCGGCGCGGACATCGTTTCCCTCGGCATGGTCTCGGGCTTGGCGGTAACTGAAGGCTGCGTCACCTTCGTCATTGAGGTCGACCCTGCCCGGGGCCCCCGAGCCGAACCAATTAGACTGGCTGCCGAGACCGTGGTCAAACGTCTTGTTGGAGTCAAGTCGGTAACTGCGGTTCTCACCGCCCATCGCATCACCCCGACCGCGCCGAAATCATGCGGTCATCACGAACAAGGCCATCAGGGGCACGGGCACGCCGTGCCGATTCGGCCCGAGATAGCCGGAATCCACGCCATCGTCGCCGTCGCTTCGGGCAAGGGCGGGGTCGGCAAGTCAACCACAGCCGTCAATCTGGCCCTGGCGCTCGCAGCCAACGGCTTGCGGGTCGGCCTTCTTGATGCCGATGTCTACGGCCCATCACTGCCACGACTGCTCGCAGCGGTTGAGAGTAGGCCGGAGCGATGCGGTGAGCAACTAATTCCCGTCGAGCGCTATGGCATCAAGGTCATGTCGATAGGCTTCATGGTAGCCGAGGGCACGCCTACGATATGGCGAGGGCCGATGGTTCAGAGCGCCTTGCGACAGATGCTCCACGAAGTCGCCTGGGGTGAACTCGATATACTAATGGTTGATATGCCGCCAGGCACCGGCGATGCTCAGTTGACCATGGCCCAGCAAGTTGTGCTGGCGGGCGCGGTGATCGTGTCGACGCCGCAGGACATCGCCCTGCTCGACGCCCGCAAGGGCCTTAACATGTTCAGACGGGTTGACGTGCCTGTGCTCGGTATCATCGAGAACATGAGCTATTTCAGCTGCCCCAATTGCGGCCACCGCAGCGACATTTTCAGCCATGGCGGCGCGAGGCGGGAGGCGGAGCGACTCGGCGTCGACTTTCTCGGCGAAATCCCGCTGGACATCGCCATCCGCGAAACTTCCGACAGCGGCCACCCGATCGTGATTGCCGAACCCGACAGCAGCCACGCCCGCACCTTCCGCGCCATCGCCACCGAAATCTGGCGCCAAGTCGGCGGTCCAGCCGCCCGGACGGTCCCGCGCATCGTCGTCGAATAGGCTCGTCAAGGACCACGTCAGCCATGCCCATTATTGAGACTATCTTCGGGGTATCCTGGCCGGTGTTCTTAGGCTTGACCGTGGCATTGTTCGGCGGCTGCGCCTTCATGGCGGGCCAGGGGGCAGCCCTGGGCTGGCGTCCGCCATGGACAGTGGCATTCCAAGCCGCTATGCTCGGCGGTGCCGACCGCTTCCTGGCCTACGCCCTGTTCGAAGCCCCCCTGTGGTCGGGCCGAGACTACCTAACCAATACCGCCGTGCTGATGGCGATCGGCATCACCGCCCACCGCCTGACCCTGGCCCGGCGCATGTGTTCGCAATATCCATGGCTTTACCTGCGCACGGGTCCATTCACTTGGCGCTCGCGCTAAACCGACGATAGGAGAACCGCTGTGGCCAAGGACGTGACTATCTACCACAATCCAAATTGCACCAAATCCCGCAGAACACTGGAACTTCTGCGCGGGCGAGGCATCGAGCCTAAAATCATCGAGTATCTCAAGACACCGCCCTCGCCCGACGAGTTGCGGCACCTGCTCGGCCTGCTCGGGCTGACGCCTCGGCAGTTTGTGCGCGCCAAGGACGCAGCCGAGGTAGGCCTCGACGTAGATACCCTCACAGACGACGAGCTGATCGCCGGCATGAGCGCCAACCCCAAGACAATCGAGCGCCCAATCGTGGTCGCGGGTGACAAGGCGGCCATCGGGCGACCACCCGAAACGGTACTGGCTATATTAGTGTAATGGGTGGGGGTGGTAGATTTTCCATAATGGCGGATTATGCGACAAGGGGCTGATTGACTATGCCGTATAATTTATTATATAAATGAAATGTGTAAACGATGCGGTATTTTGCAGGAGGATACTATGCTAGTTACAAGTTTTGTAGTAGATGAACGG
>JBAXKX010000425.1:0-2014 GCA_037135115.1 Rhodospirillaceae bacterium | reverse complement strand
GCAAAGGTGTAGTCCATGGCGAAGCTAGGGGCGAAGCTAGGGGCGAAGCTAGGGGCGAAGCTAGGGGTAAGGCAGAAATGCTCCTGCGCTTGCTCAGACGACGCTTCCATACGCTACCCGAGGTGATCGAGGCAAGGGTCCGCGCCGCGACCAGCGACCAGCTCGACGACTGGAGCGAGAAGTTCGTCGACGCCCATACCCTCGCCGACATCTTCGGCCCCGATATATCTCACTGACCAGCAGAGTTGCTACCACATCCACCTGTGAGATTGAAGGGGCGACACCAGCCCCCCTGTTGATTGTGAATCAAGTTTGGGGCTACATTCCGCAGGGAATGGGTTCGGCGCGCAGCACCCGTTCTTTTGGGAAGTCGGCGACCACCGTCGTACCGGCCGGGTGGCTGCTCTTGATGGTCAGGGAGCCGCCGTGCAGCTCCATTAGCCAGCGGCAGATTGGCAAGCCTAGTCCAATGCCGCGGGTTTTGCTTGCCTTGAAAGCGTCGGCGTGATGGAAGGGGTCGAGCACCCGGTCGATCAACTCTGGCGGGATGCCACAGCCGGTGTCGGCAACCACCAATAGCAGCCGGCCATCGGGAGAATCCTCGACACTAACTTGTACCGTGCCGCCGCGTGGCGTGAACTTGACGGCGTTGCTGACCAAATTTATTACTATCTGCCGGATCGCCCTGCTGTCGCCATGAAGCTTGGGCAACGACTCGGGAACGGCCTCGGCGAAGATGATCCCGCTGTCCTCGGCGCGTGGCCGCACCATGGCGAAAGCTCCCACCACTGCGCTGCGAAGATCAACCTCGCCTTCGGTGAGGGTGAACTTGCCCAGTTGCAGGCGGGAGACATCAAGCAAGTCGTCAATGATGCTGATTAATTGGCGACCGCTGTCATTGATGTTTCGGGCATAATCCAGGTAAACCGGCGACAGTCCCCCCATCATCTCGTGCATCATCATGTCGGAAAAGCCGATGATGGCGTTGAGTGGCGTCCGCAGTTCGTGGCTCATATGCGCCAAGAACTGAGATTTGGCTTGATTTGCCGCCTCGGCATCCAGCTTGGCGCTGCGTAGCGCCAACTCGGTTTCCTTGCGCTCTGTGATGTCGGCGAGCACGGCGATGAGTAGTGGTTCGCCGGACTGGTCCAGTTTGCTGACCGCAATTTCTAACGGGAACTCGCTGCCGTCGCTGCGCAGGCCTAAAACCTCGCGTTTACTTTCAAGCACGCCGACCGCGCCGTTGTTATGGTACACGGCGAGCATGCGTTCGTGGCCACAACGGGACAATGCTGGCATCAGCATCGTGATGTTGCGGCCGAGCATCTCTTTAGGTTGGTATCCGAAAATGCGGGCGGCCGCAGCGTTGACCGTTTCCATTCGGCCGCATGGATTAATTGCCAAAATGCCATCGGCGGCGGCGGCAAGAATGGCGGCGTTGCGCTCTTGGCTCGCCCGTAACGCCGCATCAGCCACCTGTTGCTCGCTCCAGGCCGCAGCGGCGCTCCTCGTTTGAAGCTCTAACAGCCAAGCATAGACCAGGGCCAGCAGACCCAGAACCAGGGCCGCCAGCCCGTACCAGAACAAGTTTTCCCACCATGGCGCCAACACGGCATCCAGCGACATGCCGACCGCTATCATCAATGATGACCCCGCCACCGGACGCAGCGCCATCAGCCGCCCGGGGCCACCGCCTTGGTTAGTAGGGATAAGGATCATGCTAGGTGAAGTCATGCCCGGGGCCATGTGTGGAGCGGCAACCGAGGAGGGTTCCGGCGGCACTGTCGCGACGATCCGGCCATCGCCATCGGCAAGCCAGATCCGACCATTGGGTCCAAGCGGCAGAGCGGACAATACGTTGATCACCGTAACAACCGTTACCCCAATCAGAGCGGTGCCCAGCACCACGCCATCGGTGCCGACCAGCACCCGTGAAGCCTCGATTATGCCTGGGTTAGAGTTGGGGGGGTTAGAGTTGGGGGGGTTAGAGTTGGGGGGGTTAGAGTTGGGGGGG
>JBAXKX010000424.1:0-2034 GCA_037135115.1 Rhodospirillaceae bacterium | reverse complement strand
GCCGCCTAGTAAAAACCAACCCACCCCGGCTGGCTAGAACGAGGAGCGATGGAGGAATGTGTGCTTGGTTCCGTCTTTCGTACGTATTTTCACACCGCCCTGGTGCTGTTGATTCTTGGACTGACGGTCCTGACCGGTTGCGCCGACCGGCGCTCGGCCGCTTCGGTGCTGGCGGCGGGAGCCGGGTTTCAGCCGGTAAGATTTGATGGCGGAGAGTTTGTGCTGGCAGGATATATCCGGGGCGGTGGTGCGCCGGTTCTTACTGCTTATATCGAAGGCGATGGCCTAGCCTGGGTTTCGCGGTACGTGCTCTCCGACGACCCGACGCCTGGTCATCCCGTTGGACTGGAACTGGCGGTGGCCGATCCGTCGCCGTCCGTGCTCTATCTCGGTAGGCCTTGCCAGTACGTGATGCCACCCGACGATCGCGGATGTTCTCCAAAGTACTGGTCGAGCCATCGCTTCGCCCCCGAAGTAATCGTTGCAGTCAACCGTGCGATCGATCAGGCCAAGGTCCGCACCGGGGCAGTTAGGGTAGTGCTCGTCGGTTATTCCGGCGGCGGGGACGTTGCAGTGCTGGCTGCGGCTGCGCGCTCGGACGTGGCGGCGCTAGCCACGGTGGCGGCCCCGATCGACCATGGAGCATGGACACGTATGCACAATGTAAGTCCGCTCACAGGCTCGCTCAATCCGGTCGATGCGGCGGCCGGCCTCGCCGCCATGCCTCAGCTCCACTTCGTTGGCGGAGACGACGATATAGTACCGCCGGCGATCATCAAAGATTTCCTTGCACATCAAGGACCAGCCGGCATAAATCGACTGATGGTGGTGCCCGGAGTCGGTCACCATTGCTGTTGGGCCGAGCGCTGGCCGCAGCTGCGGCGGCTTGTTCTCCAACCCTGAGAGGCCGAAAATGCGTTTCACCATCATTACGCCGGTACTCAATCGGGCCGGCATGATCGCTCAGGCATTGGACAGCGTTGCCCGCCAGGGCTACCCAGGGGTGGAACACATTGTAATTGATGGCGGCTCAACCGATGGTACCGTAGATATTCTTAAGCGCAGTCCGGGCATCCACTGGATTAGCGAACCCGACTCTAGCCGTTACGAGGCGATAAACAAGGGAATACAGATTGCAACCGGTGATGTTATCGGCCACCTCAACAGCAACGACATATTACTTCCTGGCGCACTTGCTGGGGTTGCTGATGGTTTCGCCACCGATCGTAGCGCGGAGGCAGCGTGTGGCGGTGCCCAAGTCGCGCGATTTCTGACCGATGGCACCATTTCGGCAATAAAGGTTTACAACGACGAACTGATCAAACGTTTGGATTGGCACTGCGTCGCCTTCGGCGAGCCGATAAGCAACGCACGATTCTTTCGTCGCAGCTGGTATCGGCGGGCCGGATTATATAATCTTCACTATAAACTTGCGGCAGACCGTGATTTTTTGATTCGCTCGCTGATTCTAAACATCCATACGGTTGCGGTGGAGCGCATAGTTTACCAGTATCGCATTCAGCCTTGTCTGCCAAACACCGAGCACGAGGTTCCTCACCATTGCCTGCACGACGAGTACCTAACCATCGCCCATACCTACATGACCCGTTCAGACATCCCCGAGCCGTTGCGTCGAATGGCCTACCGCTGGTTCGTGGTGGAAAGCATGCGCCGCTTGGGTTTCCTCGCCGGGCAAAGAAATTGGGCCGAATTGAACCGCAGTTTATGGGTAACTCTGCGAGGCCTAACCGGCCGTGCATAGCTACCTGCATTAGTAGCGGGAAAGTTGGGTTACTGATTCTGGTCAGATAGGCTGGTCAATTCCGAATATTTCGGCCAACTCGCGAGCGTCAACGAAGCGATCGGCCCACTCATCCAAATGTTCAATGTCGGCCGCGCGAACACGGTCTTCAATTTGACTGGGTAGCGTCTTAAAGCGACGGCGAAGCAGGCGAAGAAGGGTGTCCGCCTTGCCCTCAGCCTTGCCCTCGGCCTTGCCCTCGGCCTTGCCCTCGGCCTTGCCCTCGGCCTTGC
>JBAXKX010000423.1:0-2037 GCA_037135115.1 Rhodospirillaceae bacterium | reverse complement strand
TCCCTTGCATGGCCCCTTGCCCGCCGAGATTATAGCACTGCCCGCGTCAGACTTCCACCCCAAGGCGCTAAAACGGCTAATTTGACGACATTGAGCTGACGGTAGCGGCTGGCCCCCGGTGCAGCGGCCCCCGGTGCAGCGGCCCCTCGTCGAGCGCGACTAATTCTTCCTCGTTGACCAGAATGTCTGCGTCGGCGAAGTCAGCGGCGAGCATGGCGGAGGTGTATAGCCAGGACACATCCTTCGGGCCGCCGCTGGCGTAGCCCAGTTGCTCAGGGCGGAACGCCTGCAGGATAATTAGACCACCCGGTTTCAACGCCCTCAACATGGCGGCATGGATGTCCGGACAAGTCTGGGGCGGCAGATGCAGGAAGATCGCGACCACGGCGTCGAATGTGGATTCCGGCCATGCCCAGGTCGTGAGGTCGGCGATCTCGGTCTCGATGGTGGCGCCGTGTCGTTCGGCCAGTTGTTTGGCCTTACTCAGGCCGACTGCCGACGAATCTACCGACAGCACGTCCATGCCCATTCGCGCCAACCACACGCCGTTCCGTCCCTCGCCATCGCCGGGAACCAGGACCAGCGCGCCGGAAGCCAGCAAGGGTGCGTGCCGAACCAGAAAAGCGTTGGGCTTCTCGCCGAAGACGTAATGCTCGCCGGAAAACCGCTCGTCCCAAATCGTCTGAAGCACCACTCCTACCTCCCCCGTAACGTCACATAGATTACCGGAATGACCAACACCGTCAGCAGCGTGGACGCCGCCAACACGAATAACAAGAAAATCGCCAGTTCCTGGAAGATGGGATCGGCGAAGATGAAAGAGGCGCCGATCATGGCGGCCAACGCCGTTAGCAAAATTGGTTTAACCCGGATGGCACCGGCCTGGAGGACAAGCTCGCCAAGGTCGGCCGACCGCCCTTCGCTCGCTGCGTTTGCCTGGTCGCGCCGGATGAAGTCCACCAGCAGGATGGAATTACGGACGATGATTGTCGATGCCAATATCAGCCCGACCGCTGAAGCCTGTTTTAGTCTCGGGGCCATGACCAGTCAAACCCAGGTCATCAATTTCTATGCCGAGTGCTCGGGCGCGGTCCCTGGCATTCGCATCGACAACGGCTCGACCGATAGCTGCATTATCAACCTGTTCTCGGCCACCGGCGGCGCGCCGATTTGGGATACCTCGGGCCATCGGGCTTATACCGCGCTTAATGCTGGGTTCCCGACCAGAAACTTTTTGCATGAAACAAAAATCACCGACCTGCGAGTTGAGGGCTTTGCGGTCGAAACCATGTATGCCGAGCCTGCAACCGGCGGTCTGGTTGAGCCAGACTTGACCAAATCATCTATCTGGCTGGTCTCGGCCTATGGCGGCGCCGTCGAATTCCGATTGCCGCACGCAGCCGACGCCAACGGCCGTCGCGTGGTTATCAAAAAGACCGATCTATCCAGTAATCTGGTCAGCGTCACCGAGACCAGTGGCCCCGGTCCCGACAACCGGCCCGTATTGCTTGGCAGCCGGTTTGATCATGTTGAAGTCGTCTCCAATGGTTCCGGCTGGTGGATTATCGCGGCGTCCGCTGAGCCTGGCAATTCACGTTTTTATGACGGGGTCACCGGAGTAATAGCGCTTAACCTTGCCCAAAGCTTCTATGTATTTTCAACACAAAACGGCTCGGTGACAGCACAGCTTCCGGTTCCGTCTGATGTTAACGCTGTGGGTAGGCGGTTCACGATTAAGAAAACCGATGCTTCGGTCAACGCTGTCACCATTACTTGCGTCACTGGCGGTGGCCCTGACGGACGGTCTGCGGTGTTGCGCTATCAATACGACACGGTCGAAGTGTTCTCAAATGGTGCGTCGTGGTTGCTTGCAAGCTTGCTCAGCAATTACGGCGATGTCGAGTATATTGAGGGCTATTCGCCGATTACCGGCCGGGCCGGGCGCTCGCTCTATACCGTATCCGCCTATTCCGGAGACACCGAGTTTAGGCTGCCAGCTGCCGATCTTCCAACCGCAGTTGGCAAGGCGATGACAAT
>JBAXKX010000422.1:0-2050 GCA_037135115.1 Rhodospirillaceae bacterium | reverse complement strand
ACCCTGGCGTTCGCACCGGGAGAATGTGCCCAGGTTGACTGGGGATCATATGGCTCGGTTCGTGTGGGTGAAACCACACGGCGGCTCAGTTTCTTTGTGATGGTACTCTGCTACAGTCGCCAACTGTATGTGGAATTCACCGTGTCCCAAACCATGGAGCATTTCCTCGCCTGTCATCAGAACGCCTTTGCGGCATTCGGCGGGGTTCCGGCCAGAATTATGGTCGACAATCTTAAAAGTGCCGTGCTCAAACATGCCGTGGGAGAAGCACCGGTGTTCAATTCACGTTATCTTGACTTTGCCAGGTATCATGATTTTGGCATCTCGGCCTGCGGTGTTGCCAAGGGCAATGAGAAGGGGCGTGTGGAAAACGGCGTCGGCTACGTAAAGAAGAATTTTTTGGCCGGAGCCGAGTTACCTGACTTCGCAGCTCTCAATCCCGCAGCCAGAATCTGGCTTGATACGATTGCCAATGTGCGTATCCACGGTGAAACGAGACAGAAGCCGGTTGATATGCTCAAAGGTGAGTTTCTGCACCTCCAGCCTTTGCCGCTGCACGCCTACGACGTTGGGAATGTCTCCGCTGTGCGGGCCTCAAGTCAGTTCAGAGTCGCCCTTGATTCAAACCGCTATTCCGTTCCGGCTCGTTATGCGGGGCAACCTCTTACCATGAAAGCATATCCTGAGCGGCTCTGTTTCTACCACGAAGACAAACTCGTCGCCCGCCACAGTCGATCCTTTGAACGCAACCGTGACTTCGAGGATCCGGATCATCCGAGGGAGTTGATCGCCCAGAGGAAGAAAGCGCGGGATCAGACCCTTCTGCGGCGCTTCCTGGCTTTGTGCCACTGTTCGCTTGATTATTACCGGGAGCTCGATAAACGGCAGTTGAATGCAACCATTCACATCAGAAAGATTGTGGCACTAGCCGAAATCCACGGAGATGATGCTGTGGCTGGTGCCATCGACGATGCCATGAGACTGCACGCCATCGGCAGTGACTATATCGCCAATATCCTCGAAAGCCGGGCACGGAAACTGCCGGAACCGGGGGCGCTGCATCTTACACGCAGGGCGGATTTACTTGATATTGCGGTGGAGGCACCGGATCTTTCTATCTACGACAATCAAAGCATAGAGGAGGACACACCATGAGTGATGACAAACCCACCCAGAAACTTGAAGCAGATCTACGGATGCTTGGCTTGAACTTCATGGCGGAACACTACAACCAAAGCGCAGCTAAAGCCGCCCGAGATACCATAACCCATGCCGATTACCTCGCCAGTCTCGCCGAGGGGGAACTAGGCCAGCGCCGTGATCGCGCTACGATCCGCCGGGTCAAAAACGCCCGCTTTCCGGTGGTGAAAACTGTCGACCAGTTCTCCTGGAGTTGGCCGAAAAAGATCAATCGCATGGCGGTTCAGAACCTCTTCCGTCTCCAGTTTCTGGACGACCACGCGAATATTATTTATAGCCCCGGGGTTCGCCAGTTGATGAGCAAGGTTGGCACTATGCGCCCCTTTGGTCTTGGTCATCAGAATTTGCATGAACTTGCGGATATTCGTGTAACCGGCATGGAAGCGGAGCGTCAATCGCGTATTGTCGGTGGCCAGATAGAGCAGTATCATGGTGTTCAGGCAGAAGCAGCTCTGTCTGAAAAAGTTATTCATATCAAGTCGGTGCCGCGAATGTATGTGAGCATGGACGGTACCGGAGTGCCGGTGGTAAAAAAGGAAACCGCCGACAGGCGTGGTAACAGATGGTGGCCAGGCAAAAACCAGAGAGGCCAAACTGGGCTGTGTATTTACCCAGACCGGCGTTGACAAGGAAGGGCGACCGATACGCGACGAACAGTCTACCAGTTATATCGGCGCGATTGAAACAGCGGATGACTTTGCAAGCCGTCTTTACAAAGAAGCGAAGCGACGTGGCCTTGATAGAGCCCGTGAGGTTTGTGTTATCGGTGATGGTGCTTTGTGGATATGGAATATTGCGGATGAACAATTTCATGGTGCCTGCCAGATTGTCGATCTGTACCATGCTCGTG
>JBAXKX010000421.1:0-2071 GCA_037135115.1 Rhodospirillaceae bacterium | reverse complement strand
ATGTCGGCTTGACGATCATCATGTACGTTTCCCTTGACATGATCTGGGCCGGCAGCCACGAGGTATTATTCCACTTGCGGGGATGGTGACACGGCTGGTGCTGCTTGACATAAAGAGGTAAGGCCGGTCTATTAGCGGTGCCAATCCTTTACCTAGGCTCAAGTTATGCCCCCCAAGAAAAATCCTCTCGGTCTCAACGCCTTACAACTCAAAACGCTAAACTTGGCCCAAGCCTTGGCCCGCCTGGATGATATCGCCTCGCCCGACGAAAGCGAGCCCGGTGCGGTCAAAATCGACATTCCGCTCTCGCTCCATGGCGACCACATGCATATTGGCGGCGTAGTGCTATCCGGTCGCGACGCCGCTGGGCTAAAGACGCCGGGAGTTTGGGCGGCGCTGGAGCGCAAGAAACTATCGTGCGGCAACGATCTTACGAGGGTGGTACTGACTTCGGCCGGGCTGGTCTATGATACCGGGCTGCCTGCGCCTGCGTTCCACCATGCCGACCACTAACGGGGACGGGGACGGGGACAGGGACAGGGATAGGAGCGATAGCGAACCGCCCACGAGTCGCGCTATTGAACGCCTAGTCAAGCAAGCAGCGGCACTACGAGCCAACCTTGCCCGACGCAAGGCCCAAGCGCGAGGCCGCAGCACTCCACCTGATGTTCACGAACCAGCGCTTCCCCTTGCCCCGCCAGCGCTTCCCCTTGCCCCAAACGACCCACCCCGCTAAAATCATTCCTGGAGACAATCACCGGGGAAACCGCCATGCCGATTATGCCCGACCGCTGGATTCGCGAGATGGCTCAAACCCGGCGCATGATCGAACCATTCGTCGAGCGCCAAAGCGCCAACGGGGTTATTTCCTACGGCCTGTCATCCTATGGCTACGATGCCCGAGTCTCCAACGAGTTCAAGATATTCACCAACATCGACAGCGCGATGGTCGACCCCAAGAATTTCTCCGAACACAGTTTTGTCGACCGGATCGTCGATGTCTGCGTCATACCGCCCAACAGCTTCGCGCTGGCCCGCTCGGTGGAGTATTTCCGGGTGCCACGGGATGTGCTGGTGATCTGCCTCGGCAAATCGACCTATGCCCGTTGCGGACTGATCGTCAATGTGACGCCGCTGGAACCCGAGTGGGAGGGCCACGTCACACTGGAGATTTCCAACACCACGCCGCTGCCGGCCCGAGTCTATGCCAATGAGGGGTTATGCCAGTTCTTGTTCCTCAAGGGGGACGGCCCGTGCGATATCTCATATGCTGATCGCGCCGGCAAATACATGAAACAGACTGGCGTGACCCTGCCCAAGCTCTGAACAAAGACCCTGGCGGATATCGTTCGCCCTAGTAAGGACGGCAACTTTGGATAAAATTCGCATCCGCGGCGGACGCCCACTCGACGGTATCCTGGCAATCAGCGGAGCCAAGAACGCAGCGTTACCACTAATGGCAACGACTCTGCTTACTGACGAGACGCTGACCCTCACCAACATGCCCCGTCTGGTCGATATCGAGACCATGGCGAATCTGCTGTCTCAGCATGGAGTCGACATCACGCGCAGCGACGGGGCCGACGACGGCACCATCTGTGGTGGTGAGATGACACTCACCGCCCGCACCATCACCAGCACCACGGCACCCTATGATCTGGTGCGCAAAATGCGGGCGAGCGTGCTGGTATTGGGACCGTTGCTGGCGCGTGTGGGTCGAGCGAAGGTTTCGCTGCCCGGTGGCTGCGCCATCGGCACCAGACCGGTCGACTTGCATATTTCTGGTCTGGAACAAATGGGGGCCAAAATCGATTTGGTCGGCGGCTACATAGAAGCCGTGGCCCCGAACGGCCTGCACGGTAGCTGCATCGTCTTCAAAATGGTCTCGGTGGGTGCCACCGAAAATCTGATGATGGCTGCGACGCTGGCCAAGGGCGACACCGAACTGGTCAACGCCGCCCGCGAGCCCGAAGTTACCGACCTCGCCCACTGCCTGACCGCCATGGGGGCTTCGATCGAGGGCATCGGCACCGACCATCTCCGCATTCGCGGCTGCAGCCGCCTGTCGGGG
>JBAXKX010000420.1:0-2076 GCA_037135115.1 Rhodospirillaceae bacterium | reverse complement strand
CCAGACGGTCATGGTAAACATGGACGCGCACATGTTCTCCAATCATTCTCGAGGGTACGGTATAGAGCACCTTTTTAACTTCCAAGGTACTGCTACGCGTCACTTTCAGACTGAGTTCGCTATAGTCCATGAAACGTTCACAAGGCAATGCTTGCAAGGCCAGTTGCTCCTCTTTAAAGCGACTCTGGCAGCGTTTATTTAAACGCTCGGTGACCTTGTTCAGGAATGCCTGATACTCTTTAATGGCAGTAAAATCACAACTCCCCCGCAACTTTAGGGCTTGATCCAGACGCCGCTTAAAGGAACCATGCGCACATTCAACCGCCCCGTTTTCATGGCTTACACCACGATTATTACGCGTTGCCCGTAGGTTGTAGTGAGCACAGAGTGCATTATAAGATTGCGTCAGTTTCTGCTCTTCAACACTGTTAATAAAAGCCGCACTTAAGCTGTCGGTACGATGTTCAACAGGACTGCCACCCGCCAGCATTAACGCGGACTGCAAGCCGTCGGCCAAGGCGGAATAGCTTTCACCGCCCAAAATGATCAGTACATACCGCCAGCCACTGTAAGCGAAACGAAACTGATATAACAGATGGCTAAAGACCTCACCCTGGATAGTAATTTCAGTGTTTGGATGACTAAAGTCCGATAAGCCTTGCTGCCCTGCTGGCACGGACTGACGGAAGATAACCACCTTGCCCGGCCCTTCGGTTGCTTTCCACTGTTTGACGCGACGCTGAAGGGTGCGCAAGACACTGAAAGGGAATTGACCGGCATGTTCATCTTCCAGATATTCCCAGAGTGTCAACCCGGTCAGTTGCGACTCCTTCTCTAACAACGGCACCAATTCCTTTTCCCAGACGACATCCAAAGGATCTTCACGAGTACGCCAATGACGTTCTCCCGGAATCGAGGGTCGTTCATTTTTTTCTATTCTGCGGCCGGAACGCTCAGAAATGGCGGCTTTAGCAGCCGCTGTTTCTTGGCTTTTTCCTGATTCACGTGTGCTCATATATAAATTCTCTTGGCGTTGAGTGATACGTTTTCCAGGCAAGGTTGGACTCCAAATAAGTTGAAATCCACCCTTGTCCTACATATCGGTCAACCGGTCAAGATAGTTGTCGTCAACCGGACAGGATAATTGTCGCCGAACAGGTATCGTTGGGTTCCATCGGCTGGGTGTCACATTTAATCTAATTGCAACCCTTTGCGTGTCTTACTATAAGTGACGGGTTAAGTGACAATTTTTGACAGCAAATGAATATTGCAGCAGACTGTCACATAATCGAACGTATAAGTGACAGGTGAAACATGCTAATTGGCTACATGCGGGTATCGAAGATAGATGGCTCCCAGGCGACGGACTTACAGCTTGATGCGCTGGTGGCGGCTGGCGTTGACCCGAAGCAGTTATATGAGGATCAGGCTTCAGGAAAACAGGAAGATCGTCCTGGCCTAGCTGCCTGTCTCAAGGCATTACGCGAAGGGGATACGCTCCTCGTGTGGAAATTGGATCGGTTGGGACGTGATCTACGCCATCTGATCAATACAGTACATGACTTGACTGGTCGAGGTGTGGGTCTCAAGGTGTTGACAGGCCACGGCACAGCCATCGACACTTCGACTTCCGCCGGCAAGCTGGTCTTCGGCATTTTTGCGGCACTGGCCGAGTTTGAACGCGAGCTGATTTCAGAGCGAACTGTCGCTGGATTGGCTTCGGCTCGTGCTCGCGGTAGAGTAGGTGGGCGACCATTCAAAATGACTGCGGCAAAGCTTCGTCTCGCAATGGCGCTGGGGATGACAACTGCCGGGTCAATACCTTATTAATGGCACAAATCATTAATTGACCTGTTTTAGCACCGGCATCAATATGGCCCAAGCTGCGCTCTTGCAAAAAAGATGCGCGGCCTTTGGTGGCCAGCATATCGCGGGTCGATTCCATGCCCGCAATGGCAACACGCGAGACATTGGCCAATACGTCAGCTAAGGCAACAGAATTTGCGGCGGCTGTTTGCAAGTATTCCGCCACGGGAATATAAACATCCAGCAGGGTCTTTTCTCCGGCAACCGCTT
>JBAXKX010000419.1:0-2085 GCA_037135115.1 Rhodospirillaceae bacterium | reverse complement strand
CGCTGCTGCGTCCAGGCCGCAAACAGAAAAGGCCGCCGCTGCTGCGTCCAGGCCGCAAACAGAAAAGGCCGCCGCTGCTGCGTCCAGGCCGTCTGGGGAAAAGGCCGCCGCTGCTGCGTCCAGGCCGTCTGGGGAAAAGGCCGCCGCTGCAAATCGGGCGGCGTCAAAAGCTGCGGCAAATCGGGCTGAGGATTCCTCGGTCGATGCAACTTCTGACCCTTCAACTGATACGTCAGAGGACGACTCTAATTCTAACAAGCCTGCTGGTTCTGGTGAAACCAATAAATCCGGTAAATCTGGTGGTCGTGGCCAGTTTCGCCAAGTGAAAACCGCAGCTAAATCGGGTGTGCCGGCTGGGAGCGACGCAGTTGAGCGCCTCAATTCCGATAACTCTCCTGGTGATCTGGCTGGTGATTCCGGCGTCGGCTCTGATGAGTTAGTGTCATCTGTGCTTGATGATCCGTTGGCGATAGCGACTATAGGTCTGGACTTGGTTAAAAACCAGACGGATGTTTTACAGATACCTCTGGGTGTGCAAGTGCTTGCAATTGTTCAGACGGTGCCGGCACCGGTTGCTCAGGTTGCGGATAAGCCCGGCATGGAAATCGGTGGCAAGGGTACAACAACCGGGCTTCCCGCTTCGAACGCGGCTGCTGCAAATGATGTCATGGTCTTGGCCGACGAGGCAGTCGGGCATGGTGGATCAAATATAAGTAAGGTCGCTAATGGCGTTAATGGCGCGAATCTTAGTAAGATCACTAATTGCACTAATTTTGATAAGGGGGCACTTGTTGCCAATGGTGAGAAGGCCCCAGCCGAGACAATAACCGCCGATACTATAACCTCTTCAACTTCAGCCGCTTGGAATGAGGTTGAGGAAAACTTAGTTGCCGAACCGAATAACCCTGCGGCCGCGATCAAGAGCTTTGCCGCCGCGATTGCCTCAGCCAGCAATGGGACCGCTCCGGCTGCTCCGCAAGCGGTGGGGTCGCGGGCGTCCGATCAGGAGGCACCGGTGATGACCGCTCAGGCGGTGCTGGCGTCGGCTGGTGTGGGCGGGGGTGCAGGTGAGGACGGTGTGGGCAAGGACGGTGGCAAGGACGGTGGCGGTGCGGGCGACCCGGCTGGAGCGAGAAGTTCTCGTAGTGCCGAGGTAATCGGGGCGGCCAAGGCGTCTGATAATGCAACCGTTGCGGGGGCTGCGGGGGGTGAAGGCATCAAGACAACCCAAGGTCAGGATTTTGCGCGTGAACTACAGAGCGCACGCACGGTTAGGTCAGGCATGTCGGCAGGTGCTACCGATCAGGTTTCAGTTCAGCTCAAGAGTAGTATCAAGGACGGTAACAGCTCTATCTCGATGCAACTTCGACCCGAGGAACTGGGGCGGATCGACGTCAAAATTGATATCGGTAAGGACGGTATCGTCAGCGCGATGATTAGTGCCGACCGGCCACAGACACTGGAACTCCTTCAGCGCGACTCGAGGACGCTTGAACGCGCGCTTCAAGATGCCGGGCTGCATACCGACAGTGATAGCCTGAATTTTGGCTTGCGCGGCGAAGGCGGCCAAGGTTTCGGTCAGGCCGGCAACCGTAATGGCGGCGATCAGCCTGGTTCCGGTCGGAGTGGTCGCAGCCATGCCATCGCGGATGATGACGCCGCCACGGACGTCAAGGTGGTCATGAAGCGTTAC
Source organism: Rhodospirillaceae bacterium (assembly GCA_037135115.1). Classification (GTDB taxonomy): domain Bacteria; phylum Pseudomonadota; class Alphaproteobacteria; order Azospirillales; family Azospirillaceae; genus BOG-933. The sequence goes on along the minus strand of JBAXKX010000419.1, from coordinate 392 downwards.
CAAGTGGCACCGGGTCGTGTTGATTTTCGCATTTGATTAAGCCAACCAAGCTTTGCCCAAGGAGAACCCGCCATGTCCGTTACTTCCAGCACATCCGCGTCGTCCGCAGCCGCCAACCCGTTAATCTCCGCGGCAAGCGCAAGCGATAAAAGCAACGCGCTGCTTAAATACAATTTCAACGAGTTCTTGACGCTGTTTACTACTCAGCTCAAGAACCAGGACCCTACCAAGCCGATGGACACCACGGAGATGACCAACCAGTTGGCTTTGTTTTCCAACGTTGAACAAACAGCTGGCATCAACACCCGACTCGACAAGCTGTTGGCGTCTCAGCAGACCTCTGGCCTGAATTCCGCGATCAGCTATGTCGGTCATTCCATTGAGGCCACCGG
>JBAXKX010000418.1:0-2101 GCA_037135115.1 Rhodospirillaceae bacterium | reverse complement strand
CGAAGAGTGCTTGGCTATGCGCTCGGGCGGGTGCGAGAAGGGCAATTGCTTGCTTTGCGCAGCATGCTCCAGGGATGTCATGCTCTGTCGTCTCAGCATATGAGTGGATCGGTGACCCGCGCGCTGGCTGGTGTTAGCCCGATCAAGGACCGCAGCCCCGACAACTTCACCCAGTTTCAGGACACCTACGGCGACTTGCTCGAACAATACATGGAGTATTTGCGGGTCAAAATCGACAAGCCGCGCTATCTTATGGAAATTCTGGCGACGCGCCTCGGTGATCTGGACGCCACGCCGCGCGACATGATCGATATCCACGTGGGCGCGCTGGACGCGGCGGCGCGGAAGCTCAAGCAGTCTCGCATTCCAGCTTTCACCGCCGATGGCCGGTTGTTTGCACTTGAAATGATGGGCCTACTCGTCGAGTATTACCGCCTCAGCTTCCGACGGCTTTTCCCGGAAAGACTTCGCTAATGAAATGCTTGTTACGGCTGTACATTACAGGAAACACGTTGGCGTCTCAGCACGCGGTAAGCAATCTCGGCCTGCTATGTCAGGCTGAGCTGAACGGGTTGTGTGAGGTCGAGATCATCGACATTCTTGAAAATCCTCAATTGGCTGAGGAAGAGAAGATTTTGGCGACTCCGACTTTAGTTAAACGCAATCCGGCGCCGGTACGCAAAGTCATCGGCGACCTCAGCCATCGGACCAGGGTGTTGTTCGGACTCGGCCTCGAAAGCCACGTGCAAGACGACGGTGGCGGTGGCGATAGCAGCACAGATAGCGCTGGAAGAGGACGTGACAGCATGAGAAAGGATCTTAAACGATGACCACGCCTTTTCAGCCCGGGACGACGGTTCCCAAGGTCCCCGTCGGCATCGCCGGGTTCGATCAAATTTCCTATGGTGGTATTCCCAAAGGGCGGACAACCCTGCTTGCAGGCACCGCTGGCAGCGGTAAAACCATTTTTGCCCTTCAATTCTTGGTTAACGGCCTGCGTGCCTACGACGAGAACGGCGTGATCGTCACCTTCGAGGAAACCCCCGAGGATCTGGCGCGCAACGTTGAGGGGCTGGGCTGGGACATCAAGCAGTATGTCGCCGAGAACCTGGTTGCGGTGGTTGACGCCTCACCAGAGCCCGGCGAAACCATCATGGAGTGCGGCACCTACGATCTCTCGGCCCTGCTTGCTCGCATTGAGCATGCGGTGCGCAAAGTCAACGCCAAGCGGGTGATTCTGGATTCTGTAGGCGCGATCTTCCCCCAATTCACTGACAACAATCTGGTGCGCCGCGAATTGCACCGGGTGGTGGCGGGGATGCGCCTGCTTGGTGTCACCACCGTCGTGACCATCGAGCGCATACAGGAATACGGCGACATTGCGCGCTTCGGTGTCGAGGAGTTTGTCGCAGACAACGTGCTGATCCTGCGCAATCCGCTGGAACAGGAAAAGCGGCGCCGGACTATCGAGATTCTCAAGTTCCGTGGCACCACCCACCAGAAGGGCGAATACCCCTTCACCATAGACCCGACCAGCGGCGTCACCATAATTCCTTTGTCGGCGATTGAGCTGAAGCAGAAATCCTCCAACGTCCGCATTTCCTCGGGCAACGCAGATTTCGACAAGATGTGCGGCGGCGGCGTGTTCCGGGATTCGATCATTCTGGTCAGCGGCGCCACCGGCACCGGCAAGACCCTGATGGTCACACAGTTTATGAAAGCGGGCATTGACGCCAACAAGCGGGTGATCCTGTTCGCCTTCGAGGAAAACCGTGAACAGTTGGTGCGCAACGCCACCTCGTGGGGCGTCGATTTCGAGGCGGCAGAGCAGTCGGGCGTGCTCAAGATCATTTGCCGCTATCCAGAAACCATTGGTCTTGAAGACCACCTGATCCAAATCGAACGCGAGGTCGATGCATTTAAGCCTACCGCCATCGCCATCGACAGCCTTTCGGCGCTGGAGCGGGTGTCGACCATCAAGTCTTTCCGTGAATTCGTGATCGCGCTGACCAGCATTATCAAACACCGCGAAATCGCTGGCATGTTCACCAACACCACGTCGATGCTGCTGGGTGGCGAGTCGATCACCGAGACCCACATC
>JBAXKX010000417.1:0-2104 GCA_037135115.1 Rhodospirillaceae bacterium | reverse complement strand
GGTCGTTGCGGCTGATCGGGCGTAGCGGGTTGTGGCCGGTGTGGTACATGGTGGTGGCGAGCGCCAATGGTGTGGGTAGGAAGGTTTGGACCTGATCGAGTCTTAAATGTTGGCGTTTAAGCCACAGGGCCAGGTTCAGCATGTCAAGGTCGGTGGTGCCGGGATGGCCGGCGATGAAGTAGGGGATTAGGTATTGTTCCTTGCCGGCCTCGCGGGAGTAGGCGTCGAACAGCTCCTTGAAGCGGTCGTAACTGGCGATTCCCGGCTTCATCATCAGCGCGAGCGGTCCAGGCTCGGTGTGTTCGGGGGCGATTTTGAGATAGCCGCCGACATGGTGGGCGGCCAGTTCGCGGATATAGGCCGGGCTGTTCACCGCGAGGTCATAGCGTACACCCGAGCCGATTAGTACCTTGCGCACGCCAGGGACGGCGCGGGCCATGCGATAGAGGCGAATCAGCGGTTCGTGATCGGTCGCCAGCCTCTTGCATACGGTCGGGAAGACGCATGACCAGCGCCGGCACACCGCCTGTGCCGACGGTTGATCGCAGCCGAGTCGCCACATGTTGGCAGTGGCGCCGCCCAGATCGGAAATGATGCCGGTGAAGCTGGCTCCGCCGTCTCGGATTCGTTCTATCTCACGCAGGATCGAGGCTTCCGAGCGGCTTTGAATGATTCGGCCTTCATGCTCGGTGATCGAGCAGAATGAACAGCCGCCAAAGCAGCCGCGCAAAATGGTCACCGAGTTCTTAATCATTTCCCACGCCGGGATTGGTGCTCCCCCATAGGATGGGTGCGGAGCCCGGGCAAAGGGCAAGTCGTAGACACCGTCCAGCTCGGCACTGGTCAGCGGCAGCGGCGGCGGGTTGACCCAAACATCGCGGTTGCCATGGCGCTGGATCAGGGCGCGGGCGTTGTTGGGATTGCTCTCCAGGTGAAGATGACGGGAGGCGTGGGCATAAAGCGCGGGGTCGTCCAGGACCTGTTGGAAGCTTGGCAGTCGCAACGCCAGGGCTGAACTCCCGGCTGGTTCAGCGGATTCAAGTGCAATGAGGTCGGCTGTGGTTGTATCGTCTTGTTGGCCTGCGCGCATTACTGCGGTTCCGCGAATGCTGGTCATCAGTCGCGGTAATTCGCCTTTGGCGGCGCGGTGGGCGATATCGACTATGGCGCGTTCGGCGTTGCCATAGACTAACAAGTCGGCCTTGCTGTCGACCAAGATAGAGCGCCTCACCGTGTCGGACCAGTAGTCGTAGTGGGCGACTCGGCGCAGGCTGGCTTCAATGCCGCCGATCACGATGGCACTGTCGCGGTAGGCTTCTCGGCAACGTTGGGCATAGACGATGACGGCGCGGTCGGGCCGTCGGCCGCCCTCATCGTTGGGGGTATAGCTGTCGTTGCGGCGAAGTTTGCGGTCTGCCGTGTAGCGGTTGACCATCGAGTCCATGTTCCCGGCGGTTACACCGAAGAACAGGCTCGGCCGCCCCAGGGCGGTGAAGGCCTCGGGGCCGGACCAGTCGGGTTGGGCGATGATGCCGACTCGGAACCCCTGCGCCTCAAGCAACCGCCCGACGATAGCCATGCCGAAGCTGGGGTGGTCGACATAGGCATCCCCGGTCACTAGCACTATGTCGCATTCGTCCCAGCCCAGAACTTCCATTTCTGCCCGCGACATCGGCAGAAAAGGTGCCGTTCCGAAGCGTTGCGCCCAGTGCTTGCGGTAGGAAAAGAGCGGTTTGGCGTCGGTTGGCATCATTCGGTTTCCAGCACCGAAAGGAAGCGGTTAGTGATTGGGTAGCGGCGGTCCTTGCCAAAGCTGCAGCGAGTGATCTTGACGCCTGGCGGAGCCTGACGGCGTTTGTACTCGCCACGGTCGAGCATACGCCAAACTTGATTGACCGTCTCTGCATCGTGGCCCCTGGAGACAATCTCGGCTGCCCCCATCTCGTTTTCGATCAGGCATTCCAAAATATCATCAAGTTTGGAATATGGTGGCAGGGTATCCTGGTCGGTCTGGTTGGGCTTAAGTTCCGCCGTCGGGGCCTTGGTCAGCACGCGATCAGGCACCACCTGGCCGCTTGGTCCCAAGCTGTTGTTCGGCAGGTGG
>JBAXKX010000416.1:0-2104 GCA_037135115.1 Rhodospirillaceae bacterium | reverse complement strand
ATTCGGGTGATATTTGCACCGGGCTAAGCCCTATGAGTTCTTCGAGGGAGTCCAAACCTAGCATTTGCAACGAAGCGTGGTTGGCATCAATAAACAGCCCATTTTCAACCAGCATCAAGGGCAGCTTGGATTCGTAGAACAATTTACGAAAACGCTCATCGCTCTGGCGCAGACGTTCTTCTGCTTCATGCCGATCGGTAATGTCAGAGGAAAAGCCGATCAGCGCCTGCGGATGATTACGCATTTCGATGGGCATCTTGACGGACCAGAAATAGCGGTTATTGCCGCTGTTGTCGGTCAACATTTCTTCAGACGTCTGCTTGACCCCGCTCAGGTACACTTTGCTATCGAACTCCATGACTTGCCGGGCTGTGTCAGGCGGCAGGATTTCAAAGTCCGATTTGCCAAGGATGTCGGAAACCGGGCGGCCAAATTGATGGGCGACTGCCTGGTTGACGTAGAGGTAGCGACCATCATGATCCTTGATGTAGATATGGGTCTCGACATTGTCGATCACTGCATCCATGAAGCGGCGCTGCTCCCCGATTTCTTCTTCGCTGCGCTTGCGCTCGGTGATATCCTGCACTGTGCCGATCAGGCTGATCGCCTTGCCCTTGTCGTCATAGGTAATATGTCCGAGACCATGCATCCAGCGTTCTGCACCATCGCTCGGCCGAATGATCTTGTATTCGGCATCAAAAGGCTTCTTGTTGTTGATTGAGTCCTGAAGCGCATCGTGCATCGCTTGCATAAAATCCGGGTGCATTAACTTCACCCAGCCTTCATTGGTGTGCGGATAGTGCTCGGTGATCCCGAAGATTTCATCAAGGACGCTTGTGCTCTCAAACGTCGCTGCTTCAAACGTATTGATGTAGCTTCCGATCCGGGCGGCCTTCTGCGATTCGCGTAGTAGCTTTTCGTTTCTCTTGAGTGTTTGTTGTGCCCTTTGGTGCTCGGTGACGTCCAAGACAATGGAAAAAAGCAAGACCCGGGCGTCAACCGTGATGGGCGTTGAACGCACTTCGACAGTCCGAATTTCGCCGTTGGCATGGCGGTGCTCAAAGATGAAGTAATCGCGTTCCTGCCGCACAGCGCGTCCCATCTCCGCTTCGATTTCCGATGGCGTCAAGGTATTGATCTGGTCAATGCGCATGGCCCGCAGTTGCTCGACGCTGTAGCCATAGAAGCTAGCAGCTGCCGGGTTGGCGTCGACGATGACGCCGGAATCAGGCTCGATCAGCAGCATAACTGCCACGATGTTCTCGAACATTTGGCGAAAGCTCTGTTCACTCTTGCACAGGGCGACCTCGGTACTCTTCAACAAGGTTTCGCCTTGTTGTTTCTCCTTCGCTTCGGCTTTGATCAGATACAGTGTTCGTGCCAGCATGAAAACCAACGCAACCCCGAGGACGATAAAAACCAACCGGGTGAGCCCAAGATTGAGCTTGGCATCCTCAACCGTAGCAAGTGTACGCTGATCGACCCAGTCCATGAATTCACCAATCGGTCGCATGATGTTGAGCTTGGCTTGGTGATATGCATCGTCATACAGCAGACGCGGCGATTTGCCATCACGTATCGCCAGAATTTCCAGGTAGCGCGGTTTGTATGTCGAGTTCCCCGTAGCAACGTAAGCACGCACCATCCAGGTCAAATCATCTGACGATTGCCTCAGTTCATCACTCAGTTCAACGGAAGTTATTCGCTGTTCGTTTGCTCGATTAACGCGCTCTTCGGCAGTGATATAGATACCGAAAGCAACAATGAAAAGCGTGCCAATAGCTGCGGTTAACCAAGTGCTGACAGCAGATTTTGAGAATTTTTGCAATATACCCTCCATTTAGCCTGACTGTGCGATGTTTACCTAAGGTGGGTGCGGAATGTCGGTAAGATAAGTTCCAAGACTAACTTACTGCCAAAGTAAGCCAATAACAGCAGTATAAAACCAATCAAAGTCCATTTTACGGCTGTTTGTCCACGCCACCCATAAAGGCGTCGGCCTGTTAGAAGTCCAGTAAAGATAATCCACGCGAGTATTGATAACACTGTTTTGTGTACGAGATGCTGGGCAAATAAATCCTCAATAAACAAAAAGCCACTTGCC
>JBAXKX010000415.1:0-2111 GCA_037135115.1 Rhodospirillaceae bacterium | reverse complement strand
GCGACTGGATACATCCAACATGTAGTAGGTGTATGTGTTAACCGGATAGGCATAGTTCAATCTCCGGCCTTTTAGGATTTTCGTCGCCGACGATGTTGCGTTCAAGTTCAACGAAACGGACACGACGCAGACATCTTCCGCCTTTGTTGGCGGCAACTCGGCGGCAGCATCGGCCAGCTCCAGCACCTCGACCAAATCCATCTCGGCCCACGGCGGGCTGTACATTGAGCTTCCGGGCGCTGGCCAGGATGAAATCAATGACTTCTGTGCGCACCTTGCCCTCAAGGGGATCAAGGGATCAGACACCGCCATCGTCTCTACCGCCGGCATCAACATTTACACCGGCGTGACCCCCTTCAATGGCACGGTCTCGATGTGCAATATCAAGAACCCCGGCACCGGCGGGTCAGGGAGCGTCCCGACCCTCTTGGTGAATTTTGACATGCCTATGCATGGCAGCACCAACTGTCAGGTCTAATACCAGCGGCTCACTGCCGGATGACGAGAAAGCCATGGTTCAGGGGGCGGCGTCCCGTTCGCTGCATTTTGGACAGCCCGCAGGATGGCACGCGCGGCAGTAGGCCTTCGCGGCTGTTACGGGTTAGATTGGGTGACAGTGAACACTCATGACTTACTCCCTCTTGCCACGGGGAACATCCAGCCGACCGACACGCCCTCCGATCGTGTCCCAGGAAGTGGTGTAAGAGCCGGCGACCATGACGGACCGCAGGAGATTGCCGGCTCGGCCGCCATCGTGAGAACTATTATTCAGATGGCTAGTAACTTGGGACTGAGTACCATCGCCGAGGGTGTCGAGAACCTGGCCACTATGAACGAGTTGCGGAGCCTGGGCTGTGACGAGGTTCAGGGCTTCCATATCGCCCGCCCAATGCCGGCCGATGCCTTTGCCGAGTTCGTCGCTAACCATCGCCGTAGAGAAAGTTTAGGTAGAGAAAGTTTAGAGAGTGGGGCGTACGGAAGATGACAAATACTCAGTAGCGTTCAAAACCGCTGTCGTCATCTTCCCTGGCATTACGCGCTTGATGATCGCTAAGTTTGAGCGCATGTCCCTTGCGCAAAGTAGGCTGAGGGCGATGCTCGGCGGTATGCTGAGATTTTGTCGGTGCCGCTGTTTGCCTGACTGGTGAGGGGGCTGGTGCGGGAGCTCGCGCCGGCCTCGTCGGCAGTGCCCGTTGCGGGACAGGCACCGGTGCCGAAACGGGCGCCGCCTGCTTGGTTGCGACTGGTGCTTGTTGGGGCAAACGCCCTGCCGGTGAACGGCGAGAGGCGCGAACATCTTGCGCAAGCCCCTCCAGCAACTCCAGGACATGCTCAGATGCCTGCTCCAGTTCAAACAAGGCATCATGCGCGCCGCCGCTATCGCCGGCAATATGGCAGCGCAGCGCCCGCTTGCCACTTTCATGCACCGAGGCGTGCGGCCGTTCCAGATTGATGAAGTTGTGGTTCATGCGGATTGCCGGCAATTGAATATTGTCATACCACTTGCCAAGACGGCAGGTATGATGGTCAGCCAACTTGTCGGGGTTAGCGTCACCTTGACCAGCGACAGTGTCGATAATCTTCTTGCGAAAGGCAGTGTGGTCAGCCTTAGTCCGCTCAATCAAGGACAGATGACGAATCATCGAATCCCTGGTGCTACCGCTCAAAATGAAGAAAGAGATTGCTGTTTGCAAATTTTCCGCTTGTGAACGCAGATCTTCAGAAACTGCTGACATTTCAGCTGCACTGTTATTCAAATCATCAGCGCTTTCAGACATTGCGCTGGCACTTGCCGACATGGCCTCGGCACTGGCGGACAATTCCTCGGAAGTTGAGGACATTTCTTCCGACGATGCCGAATTGGACTGCGTTACCTGGTCAAGCTGTTGAATTGCGGTGTTGATTTGCTCAACGCCAGCGTTCTGCTCCCGCGCCGCCGAGCTAATCTCAGCCACCAAGTTGGCCGTGCGCTGGATGTCAGGAACCAGCTTGGCCAGCATCTGCTCGGCTTCCTCAGAGGTAATGAGGGTCTGGATGGACAGGGCGCTGATTTCGGTGGAAGCCAACCGGCTGCGTTCGGCAAGCTTGCGTACCTCGGAGGCAACCACGGC
>JBAXKX010000414.1:0-2113 GCA_037135115.1 Rhodospirillaceae bacterium | reverse complement strand
TGAGGCGCTTCGGGCGGAGGTGCGTGAGGCGCTTCGGGCGGAGGTGCGTGAGGCGTTTCTGGTGCAATGATGGCCCGCTCAAGCATCAGTTGCAGCGGTGCGGTGGATGGTTCAGCGGCCTCATCGGCCGTTTCCTCGGGGGTAGGTTCCGGTTCCAACCGGACGGTGTTCCAAAGAGGGTTGACGATACCGGAGGCGCCATTCGCGGCCAATACGGCGACATTCCAGCGCTGGTGTCCGACGGCGCTTCGGATGGACTCGGCGAACTCCGTTGCCGATGCGAAACGTTGTTCAGGTTCCTTGGCCAGAGCCCGCGCGACAACTGCGTCAAAGGCTTTCGGCACGTCTGGATTGCGTAAAGATGGTGCGATTGGCTGATCGCTCAGGATGCTGCGGGCGATGGTCGCGGCATAATAGCCTGGAAAGGCGCGTTCGCCAGTGAGGCACTCGTATAAAACCGCACCCGCCGCGAATATGTCGCTGCGTCGTTCGGCAACTCGTCCGAACAAAAGCTCTGGCGCAACGTAAGATACTGTAGCGAGCGGCGTTCCATCATCATTGGCATGTGAGGACTCGTGGCGCGACACGCCGAAATCGGCAATTTTTACGTTGCCGGTGATACCCATCAGGATGTTGCCGGGTTTGATGTCGCCGTGAATGACGCCGCAGGAGTGGGCGTGTTCCAGTCCGGCCAGCACTCCGGCCATCAGTTGTAGGGCAAAGTCCTGGCCGACTCGGTCCTTGAGCTTGAAATGGCGCGCGAGTGAGCGGCCCGGTACTAACTCCAAGACTATGTATCCCAGAACATCATCACTCGCAATGACGGTGTCAGCGGGGACAAGGTGGTAGTCGTATAGGGCAACAATGTTGGAATGGTGGAGTACGCTGGCGGCCTTTACCTCTCTCAGTAGACTGGCGACTGCTTTACTATGGTCTTCCTGGGAAAAGAAGCTAGCTGTCAACAGCTTGATCGCAACCTGACGCTGTGTCACGTCATCCTTGGCGCGGTATACCATGGCGGTCGCGCCTCGGCCAAGAAATGCGGCGATGCGGTAGTTGCCAAGCTTGCGCCCCTTCATCTTCAACACATCCGCCCCCTATTCATCGACGCGAGGCACTTCTTTTATTCCATTCCTGATCATGAAGGCCCTGTATTTCAGTATTTTCAAGTATTTTTTAGTGCAAGCCGAGCCACGCCAGCGCGCCACTGACCAAGAACGGGCCGAAGGGGATGGGGTGGCCGCGTTGGCTCCTTTTTAAGACGATCAAGCCGATACCGATGATCGAGCCGAGCGCGCAGCCGATAAATAGTGCTTCAGGCAGGCCGGACCAGCCGACCCAGGCGCCAATTGCCGCCGCAAGCTTGACGTCTCCCATTCCCAAAACCGGACGACGGGCTAGTTTTCGTCCAATCGAGTGGATCGCCAGAAACAGCATATAGCCGGCGACAGCGCCGTAAATGGCGTTAACGGCGCCGGGGCCTAGTCCGGTTGCGGCAATTAGCAGACCTAGCCACAGTAAGGGGAGGGAGAGATCATCGGGGACCAGGAATTCGTTGATATCTATGGCGGCAATGGCGATGGAGAACCATGCAAATATACAGATTGAAAGCATCTCCGGCCCGATTGGTCTCAATCCGGCCAGCAGCAGTGGCGCAGTAATACCCAATAGTTCGACTAGCGGGTAACGCAATGCTATCGGTTGACGACAGCCAGAACATCGGCCGCGCAGTAACAAGTAACTCAATAGCGGGATGTTTTCGTGGGCACGAATTAGATGGCCGCAATGCGGGCATGAAGAAGGCGGCAGGGCGAGATCGTATCGAGTCGTATCCGAGTCGCCCTCATTTTCGGCATCGCGACGTCGCATCATCTCCGGCAGTCGGTGGATGACGACATTGAGAAAGCTCCCGACCAGCGCCCCGGCTAAGCCCAGACCGATCAGCAATAGCCCGTGCGGAACCTCTGTTTCCCAACCAAATGCCATGAGTTTGCCTCCTAATTGGCCTTAACCAAATGATGCCGGCGTTGGGACGACGGGGTGGTGACGCTGGAATCAAAGGAATGTCGGCTTTTCGGATAGCGCATTAATATGCGCTCGACATAGTTGCGGG
>JBAXKX010000413.1:0-2114 GCA_037135115.1 Rhodospirillaceae bacterium | reverse complement strand
GCGGGCGGATATCGCTAGCCTGCAGACGGACTCCACTCACATGCGGGCGGATATCAACGGGCTACGCTCGGATTTCAAAATTCTGAACGAGAACCAGCTTAAGACCAACCGGACGTTGGGGCTGATCATGGTGCATCTTGGGATACCCAAAGGTGAGGACTAACAATTATGAGGCGTGATGCCCAAAAACTACCAAGGACGCTGCACTTTTTGCCGTAGCGGTCCAGGCCGATACATCTCAGTTCGCGTCCCTGCTACATCCCTGCACTATATGATCTTATGATGTAATATATTTTATGAGTACCCCATGGAGGCCTCATCATGGTGAATGATCGGCTGATGACGGCGGTTCTTGACGCCAATTCCCGTGTCCATGACGTAACCTTTCTGGCATTGCTAGGTCGTCCGGATAATCCATTGACTATCTGCATGTGCGCCGACTACTTGATCCCGCTCACGATATATCAGGGCAACAACATTGACGAGGGCTTGTCCGCACTCGCCAACACCGTCATCACCCTGGAGCAGGCACGAAAACTGTAGCAGCCTGTTGATGCTTCCAAATGGGCATCTGAAACTAGCTGTCTTTAACTCCACAATCATGACAATATAGAATCCATAAGCGTCCATAATTGGTTTTTGCCCCGAGTTTCCCCCAAACCAAAGAGGTCCCGCGATGCCTGCCCGTTTTATCATTGCTTTCTGTTTCGCGCTTAACTGCCTCCTGGCGGGACACGCCCTCGCACTCGACGTCACCCCCTTTGACGAAGAGGCTGCACAACAATTTTTCGCCCAATCCCAAGCCAAAGCCGGCCTGTGGAGATTGATCCATTACTACGAATCGCAGGTCGATCAAACATATTGCGGTGTGGCTTCGGCCACGATCGTTTTGAATTCACTCGAGGTAGGGGCGCCGCCATCGCCGGCAATCTATCCCTACCGCAAATTCGACCAGATTAATTTTTTCAGCGAGGCTGTGCTTGCCGTAAAGCCGCCAAAATATGTCCATATGAGCGGCTTGACCCTCGACGAACTGGGAAAAATGATCGCTAGTTTCGGGGTGCGGGTCGATGTACACCACGCAGCGGCCCCGCTCGATCTCAATGGCTTCCGCACCTTGGCTTCTGCGGCGTTGAGCGATGCTAAGGACCGGGTAATCGTCAACTACCATCGCAAGCCGCTTGGACAGGAAGGCGGCGGCCACCACTCCCCCCTGGCCGCCTATGACGCCGTCAGCGATCGGTTCCTTATTCTTGACGTCGCTCGTTATCGCCTGCCGCCCGTCTGGGCCGGCGCCGCCGAACTGTGGGCTGCCATGAACACCGAAGACACCGACGCCAAAGCCAATCGCGGTTTTATTGTCATTCATGCAAAGTAGTAATTTTCAACCTTCATTGGCAAATTAAAGGAGACGCACATGTTAAGCTGGCGGCCACAAGCATCGATAGCCATTCTAGCGCTATCTATCCTTTTATTTGGCACAGCCTTTGCAACCGCTGAGGACTATTGGGGCAAGACGCTTCCCAACGTTCCGACCCAGTTTCTGTTCGGCTACGGCTCCTTGATCAACACCGCGTCGCGCAACAGTACCGCCACCAAATTGGCACCAGCCATCCCGGTAAGGGTCTCGGCAAGCTTCGGCTATGTCAGGGCCTGGATTGAACAATCGCCATCGGGCTTCACGGCGCTTGGTCTGCGCAAGCCACGCAGTGACGAGAAGGCGACCACCATAAACGGGGTGCTTTATCCGGTTGAGGAAAAGGACCTGCCACTCTTCGATGAACGGGAACAAGGATACACCCGCGTCGCCGTTCCCCTAACGGACATGGAAGCAGTCTCGTGGCAGCAATTACCGAAGAAGGCCCAGATTTGGATCTACATACCCGACACGGACAGCACCAAGCTGGAAGACAAACCGCAACCGCCCAGTCGGGATTTTCCCATCGTGCAGTCCTATGTCGATATCGTGGTGCAGGGTGCCTTGGAATATAGCGAGGACTTCGCCCGCGAACTTATCGAAACCACAACCGATTGGAACGAGTACTGGCTTAACGACCGCGGACTGGCACGCCGTCCTTGGGTGCAGGACAAGGCATCGCGTGTGGTCGACCGCC
>JBAXKX010000412.1:0-2115 GCA_037135115.1 Rhodospirillaceae bacterium | reverse complement strand
GGAGCGCCTACAGGACCGACTGAGTTTCGCCAGCGTGGTGCTGCGGGCCGGCACCAAACTGGTCGACTTACAAACCGTCGCCCTTGGACAGGAACATCTCGTCGACACGGGTTGGACCACTCGCGGTGAGCGGGAAGATCGCGGCAAGGGCGACGCCACCCGGAGCACCCACATCCGCTATCGCCATTATCAAGCCGACAGCGCGGTGCTGGTGGCTCTGCGACTGGCGCCGGCCGACGAGGCGCCAACTCTCGACAATCTGGCTCAGGCGCTGGACGAGCCCGAACGGCCGCTGTTCATTGGTCGCAAGGCTTGCCTGCCCGCCTTACCGCTAGTCCTTAAACAGGTCGAGGCAGCGGGACTGGTCGAGGCGCTGATCCAGGGGCTGGTACTGGCCGGTGGGGCCACGTCACCGGGCTCCTACTACCCAGGTTCTTATTACATCGAATGGCCGGCTGGAACCGCAAGTGGGATGCCGGGGCTGAAACAAAGCCGGACCCTGCGTGTCGTCGACCGGCGAGACTGGCGCAATCAGATTCATAGTGGCGAGCGGGTGCTCGCGGTCGGAACCTTGTCGGCCCCCGCGCCGGGCGAGTCCGCGCCATGACCGTAACCCTCGCGACCGAAACTGCCGCTCCCGAAACCGCCAATCGCCCACTTTACATGGTGCAACTTCCGGTCGACGGCCGTCGGCTGTTCACCTTCGCCCGGGATCAGGGCTTGCTGGGGGCCGATACCGGATACGTCATCCATGCCCTGCTGGCCGCACTGTTGGGACCGGACGCCCCCCGACCGTTCGCGCTGCCAGCGGACAAGTTCGGTGTCGGACTCGGTGATCCAGCGATCATGCCGGTGCTGGCCTATGGGCACCGGCCAGCTTGCCAGTTGCAGGATATCGCCCAGACGATCGCTCTGCCGGCGGTCTATCAGGCGGTGCGCTGGGATGACGCTGGCGTCAAGCCGATGCCAGCGCGTTTTCCCGCCGGCTTGCGGCTCGGCTTCGAGGTTCGCGCTTGCCCGGTGGTCCGTCTCGGTCGCGGTAATCTTCACCGGACCCACGGCAGTGAAGTTGATGCTCTGGTGGCTGCCTATCAGGCCGCCGAGGATGGCCGCGTGCCGGTGCCGGAAAGTCGTGAGACGGTCTATCGAAGCTGGTTAGCTGAGCGGCTCGCCGCGACCGATGGGGTAGTGCCTCATCAGGTTGAAATCCTGGCGATGCGCTCGGTCCGGTTGTTCCGGCGGGGCGCACGGTCGGACACAAAAACGGCTATTGGTCGGCCTTCTGCCTGGCTCCAGCGCCCCGATGTTCGGTTTCGCGGCACCCTGGAGGTAACTAATCCTGAAGCCTTCGCACGCTGGTTGCTACGGGGCGTCGGGCGGCATAGAGCTTTCGGTTTCGGCATGGTGCTGCTGCGACCGGTCTAGACGATGGGAGAGTGAACGAGTGCTCAAGGGCCGTCTCGGGCTGGAAGGTGCCCGCATTCTTCATTCCGACCGCCACGGCCTGCTATGGCTGAGCTGCGGCGGTCTGTCTGTGGAAAATGGCACGCTGATATTCCACGCTGCCGCCGGGTTCGAGTGGGGAGTGGGCATCTACGACATCCCCTATCAGACGGTGTCGATGATCTTACTCGGTCCGGGCACCACGGTCAGCCACGATGCGCTGCGGCTAATGGCGCGCCACAGCACCGGGTTGGTGGCCATTGGGGCTGATGGAGTCCGAGCTTATACCGCGCCGCCGCTCGGTCCCGACGACAGCCGGATCGCTCGCCGGCAAGCCCGGCTGTGGGCCGATGCCGAGGACGCCCGGCTTTCGGTCGCCCGTAGGCTTTATGCCTGGCGGCTTGGAGAAGTCTTGCCACACAGGGAAATCGAGGTGCTGCGAGGTATCGAAGGTTCCCGGATGAAGGAAACCTATCGGCTGACAGCCGAAAAATACGGGGTGAAGTGGCAAGGCCGGCGCTACGATCGCGCAAACCCCAACGCCGCCGACGCCGCCAATCAGGCAATCAACCACGCCGCCTCAGCGGTTGAGGCGGCGGCCGCTATCGCAGTGGCCGCGACTGCGACCATTCCCCAACTCGGTTTTATCCATGAGGATTCGGCCAATGCCTT
>JBAXKX010000411.1:0-2118 GCA_037135115.1 Rhodospirillaceae bacterium | reverse complement strand
TGGTGGTCATACTGGCGGTCATGGTGGTGGTCCTGGCGGTGCTCCTCGCCGACCAAATGTCCCCCCCATACGCCATCAGACATTTGACAGCAACGGGCCGGATGTGCGCATTCGCGGCAGTGCGTTTCAGATTAACGAAAAGTATTTGGCGATGGCTCGTGACGCGTCATCCAGCGGTGACCGCATTGCGGTGGAAAACTACCTCCAACATGCGGAGCACTACTTTCGGATACATACCCAAGTCAATGAAGCCTTGGCTGAGAGCCAACAGCGGCCTCGCAATCCCCGCAACGATGTTAATGATTTCCCCGCCAACGTCCAGGACGGTAACGGCACTGGAGTTGGTAACAACGCTGCCGTAGACACCGCCGTAGAGATCCGCAATCCTCAAGTTCCTGGCTAGTCCCCCGGCTAGTCCCCCGGTTAGTCATCAGCTCAAACTATCTGTCAGTTGAACTAGGACGCCGGGTTTGATAGTACCGCCAGCAGTGACCTGGGCATAGACGCCGCAATGCTGGTGACCGTAGCCGCGTTCCAAGGCTCGCAACAAGTTAAGTGTGTGGCTGCCGTTGATTGGGTCAACATTGATCGCAGCGCAGCGCTTGATTACTCTGGTGATTACGAGGCGTGTGCTCCCGATTTGGATGGTGCGGCCGACCCAGTTTACCTCCTCCCACGCCGTCCCGCCCTTAATTACTAAGTTGGGCCTGAAACGCAATGGGTTGATCGCTTCCTTGACTACCCGCTCCAGATCAAGGACGCTGCTGGCGTTGATGATCGATATTCCCTTTTCCGGCGTGTCGCTGAAAACGATGCCCGGAGCCTCAACCAAGCGCGGGACTCCGGGGATTTCGCCTTTGAGATAAGCGGCCAGGAATTGCTCAATCAGGCCGCGACCAATCACGGTCGCGATTTGGCCGCGAGCGACTTGTTTGGCATTGCGGCGGATAGTCAGGGTGGTCGTTGCCTCGTCGTACTCGGTGGCCAGGGTCGCCAGTCGATCTGTCCGCACCAGCGCTACAAAATTGCTCTTGGGCAGCCATTCGGGTGCGTTGGGGTTGAACATTGAGGCGCCATGCATGATGGCAAACCTGCGGTCCTCGGGAAGACCCTGCCCGGCGGCCAGCTCAGCCCTGGTTAGAGCCTGGGCGCTCAGCCCTTTGACCGGGTAGCGATAGATATTGGCGACACTGATGCACATTCGCGCAGTGTGGCGAGGGTTGTGGCTTGCTGTCAATCAAGGAAACATCGGTCAGGTATCACCAGCGGTCGGCTGTTGCCCCGGCACCCCAGTTTTCAGCCAAACGACGGCGGACCGGCGCCGCAGTTCCGGCGGGAAGATCATTATAGCTGTAAAAACTGGCGTCATCGACCTCTAAGCCATCGACCTCTAGGGTGCCAACCCACCCAGTTATGACATAGACGGCAATGTGGTCACTGCCACCATGGCCAAAACGGCCATAAAAACCGAGCAATCGCGGTGAACTCGTCGCGATCAGGCCGGTTTCCTCCCGAAGTTCGCGGACTGCGCCCTCGGCTGCGGTCTCACCATTGGCGACCCGGCCGCCGGGCAGGTGCCAGCCGTCGATATAGGCGTGATGGATTAGCAGAACCCGGCCATCGCCATCTATTACCAAGGCTTGGGCGCCGACCGAAAGCGGGCGGGCCAGCCTTTGCCACAATCGGAGCGAGCAATAGACCAATCTCGGCAGCGGTGTCCCCGCGATCATCCGTTTTATCCGCATCATCATGGTGTGCAGCAAGCCTCCAGGAGTTGTCATTGCTGTTCATGCCCGCATTTTGACTCGTAGCTGCAAATATCGGCAACCGGGCAGTCATAACAGGATGGGTTGCGCGCCTTGCAGATGTAGCGGCCATGGAGAATCAGCCAGTGGTGGGCGTGGCGCTTCCAGTGCTCGGGGATCACTGCTTCCAGCTTGGATTCGACGGCGGCCGGCGTTAAACCAGGGGCAATTCCGGTCCGGTTGGCTACTCGCAAAATATGGGTATCTACAGCGATGGTCGGATGGCCGAAAGCGACGTTGAGCACGACGTTAGCGGTCTTGCGGCCGACTCCGGGCAAGGCTTGCAGCGCCTCTAGATTATCCGGAACCATGC
>JBAXKX010000410.1:0-2124 GCA_037135115.1 Rhodospirillaceae bacterium | reverse complement strand
GATCGAACAGATCGCCTGTCCCATATCCCTCGGTTCAGGCTTAATTCCCGCTTGGCTGGCCGGGTCCAGGACACCCCCATAGCCGTAAACCAAATTAAGGAGAAAGCGCCGAGTCGCGATCCTGGCATTGCCTATGTCGCCCTGGGCCAAACTGCTCACCGCGACCACCGGTTCACCCAGGTTAGCGAAAAAATTGGCCAACCCGCGACGAAGTCCTTCAGGGATGGTGTTGGTAAAGAACTGATTGGCGCCGTCGTCGGAGGAGGTGATGTATTTCTGATTAAAATCATGCATGCCCTTATTGAACCATTCCAACATATTGTCATCGGCCAAAGCAGGAGCGGCCCATAAAAGCCCCGCTAAAAAGACCGACAATACGTGGTTTCTGTATCGCAGCATTATGAAGAACCCGCCCTCACCGCAAAAAAAATCTCGGTTTACGCCAGCCGCAAACTCATTCCTCGAACAGTTGCAGTTTAGTACCGCTGCGGTCTTGTGTCAACTCAGCGCCGGGCCATATTCAGCGCCGGGCCATATTCAGCGCCGGGCCATATTCAGCGCCTGGCCATAGGTTGCCTCTGTACCACCTCCTTGGTTGGCGATTATAATCACGCCGTCAGCCGTTACGACGGTTACTTAATTCCGAGAAGTTAGGGGCGAGCATGGGCATTCCAGGTACACCGCCGGTTCTGGGTATTATTGGCGGCAGCGGACTCTACGATATTGATGGGCTGATCAACCAGCGGTGGAAGGCGGTGGCATCGCCCTTTGGCAAGCCTTCGGACGAATTGCTGTTTGGCGAGCTTGACGGCCAGCAATTGGTGTTCTTGCCGCGTCACGGACGTGGCCACGTGGTACCGCCGTCACAGATCAACTATCGGGCCAACATTGATGTCCTTAAACGGGCCGGAGTAACCGAGGTTTTGTCGCTGTCGGCGGTTGGCTCACTCAAGGAGCACTTGCCGCCGGGAACCTTCGTCATTGTCGACCAGTTCATTGACCGGACTTTTGCAAGGAACAAGTCGTTCTTTACTACCGGTATGGTTGCCCATGTCGGATTTGGCCATCCGGTTTGCGCCCGCTTGGGCGATGCCCTCGAGTCGGCGCTTAAGCAGCTGGATATTAAACACCAGCGCGGCGGCACATATCTGGTGATGGAAGGGCCGCAATTCTCAACCAAGGCCGAGTCCCAACTCTATCGGGCATGGGGCTGCGACGTTATCGGCATGACCAACATGCCAGAGGCAAAGCTCGCCCGCGAAGCCGAGCTTTGTTATGCTACGGTAGCGATGGTTACTGATTATGACTGTTGGCACCCCGATCACGACCACGTCAACGTTGACGCCATAATCAAGGTCTTGCTCGGCAATGCTGATCGCGCCCGCAGCCTGGTCAAACGAACGGCACCGCTGCTGATGAGCCGCCGCACCGCCTGTGTTCATGGCTGCCACACCGCGCTTGATAACGCCCTCATTACCGCACTGGATAAACGCGACCCCGCCGTTTTGGCCAAACTTGACGCAGTGACGGCCAGAGTCTTAGGAAACTAGCTGCTGGGACAAGCGGATATTTGCCAGACGGCCTATAAGCCGGGTTCTGTCTCCACCGGGGCCGTTGCTGGCCCCGGCAGTGGATGACCATTCATCTGGGACGCCCGTTACCGGACGCCTCATGCGATCAACCCGGGCGACGACGCGAAAACGCCGCTGGACCCGGCCGAAGCCGAGGCCGTGCCGCCCCTATTCGATCTTGCTCCCGGTGGGGTTTACCGTGCCGCCGCCGTTACCGGCGTCGCGGTGCGCTCTTACCGCACCCTTTCACCCTTACCCGCCGCCGGGCAGGCCGGTCGGACGGGCGGTTTGCTTTCTGTGGCACTTTCCCTAGGGTCGCCCCCGCCGGCCGTTAGCCGGCACCGTGTTTCCGTGGAGCCCGGACTTTCCTCCCCTCATGGCCAAAAACCCAATGCTGGGCTTAGGGTCAACAAAAGGCGGCCATCCAGCCGTCTGGCAAGCGCACAGAATAGCGATCTCGTCAATCCGGCGCAAGCGCATACTGGTAGCAGTTATACTAGTCGCCAGTTATGGCAGGGCCGGCCCCTTGAGTGGTAGGCGGATGGTAACTGTG
>JBAXKX010000409.1:0-2125 GCA_037135115.1 Rhodospirillaceae bacterium | reverse complement strand
GGTAAAACCGCCGACCGGAGGGGCGCCGGTGTCGAACACGGGATTCTCGGCACCGCCACCAAGATCTGCGCGCAGGCGCGCGCGGGCGACACCGGGAAACCGGACGATGCTTTTCAGCTGACCCTTGATGCCCTCGGTGTCTTCATTCCACACCGCACCGGCCAGCGGCCGTTTAAACGCTTCAGCGACCGCAGCCAACGTTCGTTTCTGGCTGTCAGCCTCCCGCTGGTAAGACAGCCAAGTTTGGATACCACCGAGAACGGGAATCAAAGTGACAAACAGGGCAAGCAACCACAGCATGAGCTTGGCGATCAATCGCCACCGGCCCGGCATACCAAAAAATATCGGATAGCGTCCGGCGCTCATGGTTTCTGCCAGTCCTTCATGCCGTAGCGGGTCAAAATGGTCGCCAGTTCGCCGCGCTGGCGCAAGCTTTCCAGACCAGAGGACAACAAAGCCGCCCAAGATTGGGATTGCGGGGTTAGCGGCGAGAAAGCGATGAATATCTCCGAGGGACGGCCCAGCGAAACGATGTCGATCTTGTCAGTCAGATTGAGTTGCCGAACCAAGTAAGACAGGACAACAGCGCTGTCGATCACCAGATCGACTCGCCCAGCCATCAGCTTTCTCAGGTTCGCCGACCCGACATCATCGCCGGTATTGAACTGGATGTGATTCTTGGCGCTGGCGTTGGCTTTCAGATAAGCGTCGATCTCACCGCCATCGTAATTATAGTCTGCTATCACGGCGATCCGGTGCGAGTCGAGTGACGACGGCCCCTGATAGCGGAAGCTGTCGCCCTTCAAGACCGCGAAGCCGGTGTCATCCAGTGCCGCCGGAGCCGGGCCGTAAACCAGATCGGGCGCTTCACCGCGTTGGGCACCGACCACACCCTCAATGCGGCCCTTGCGCACCTCGGAAAGGGCCCGGCTCCAGGGCATGGTGCGATAATCGATGGTGTATCCAGCAGGGCCGAAGATGGCGCTGGCGATCTCGATCAGGAAGCCCGGCTGGTCCGAGTTCGGCTCGCAATTATAGGGACACCAGACATCAGCACGCAATTTGAGGGTATCAGCCATACCGTCCGGCACCAAGGCCAGAAAGGAAACCAGGACGAGTCCAGCCACCACCGCTGCTAGCCGTCCCTTGCGCGCTAGTCCATTCATCCCAGCTTCTCCCCTTCGGTTGGATCGGGTCCCGGTTGTGGTTCCGGGCTTGACCATTGATCAATCATAGGGCTGATCCGGTCGAGGGCCGCGACCGCCTCTTCAAAATCGTAGCAATCGGCGTGATGAGCCATCGCTGCCGCCAATGTCGCGGCCGGCGTCAACGCCAGCAAACGGGAAACCATATCGGCCTGCTCGCCTGCAGCCGGATCGCCATCGGCCAGCAGCGGCCGCAGCCGGGTGATCATGTCTTTCACGTGGTCTATCTGCTGGCAATCAGGAATGGCGCATCGCTGGCTTATTGGCACAGCGATCGGCGGCGAGATGGCCGGTTCGGCCAGCAGCGCCACCCCCACAATGACCACATCAAGGGCTATGGCCAATCGTTCGATCAACTCGCCGCTCACCCCGGCCCCGCCCTCTGCAGCACCCAGTTCAAGCTCTCCCGCCAGACGGGATACCTCCAGGGCGCCGATAGTAGCGGCGGTACCCTTCAGGGTATGAGCAATCCGGCTGACTTGGTCCCAACGCTGCCCGCTCACCGCATCCCGCAGTTTTTCCGCTCCGGTGGATTGGCTGTTACCAAATTCGAGCAAAATCCGCCGCAGCAGGGCGAGATTGCCGTTCACATGCCGCTTGGCAGCGCTCAGGTCAATTCCGGGCAGGGCTTCGGTAAACGGCGTCGATCGCTGGGCCGGGACCGGAAGAGCGGAATATGTGCGCCGGGTGACCGTTCTCGCACCGCCGCCAGATAACGGCCGATCCGGCGTGGTCAACCAATGGCGCAGTACTGAATATAGCGCCGGAGGCGAGATCGGCTTGGCTATATGATCGTTCATGCCGGCGGCAAGACAGCGTTCGCGATCTCCGGCCATGGCGTAGGCGGTCATGGCGATGATCGGGAGTGTGGTCAGGCCCAGATCCCGACGAATGATGCCGGTGGTCTGGTAACCGTCCAG
>JBAXKX010000408.1:0-2126 GCA_037135115.1 Rhodospirillaceae bacterium | reverse complement strand
TCGTTAAACATAATCACACCCTCCGGATTTACTCTCGAGTTCCGAAAATCCCCCATAGCCGCCACATCATCACGGTCAATAACAAGACAAATGGAATCGCCTGACTCAAAATTGGGTCAATCAAACGCACCGTCGCATACTCAACGGTTGCCACCAACAATGCTCCTGCAATTGCGCCGCGAAGACTATCAAGTCCTCCGACTAACGCCGCAGTTAGTCCGCCAATTCCAATCACTACAGCCTGGAGACTAAGAACGCTTCTGGATCCATACAGGACCCCTGCAATCGACGCTGCAAATAGTGCAACAATCCATGCCACCATCATTATGGTATTCACGTTTACGCCTCGCTGACTCGCAAGCAGAGGATTTTCAGCCACGGCACGAAACTGAATTCCGAGTCGAGTCGACGTGAGCGCGTAATACAACAGAATGAAGAAAATAACTGCAGTAGCTATCGTGATTGCGTCCAAGTAGGAAAACCATCCTCCCGTGGAATACGGGTATAGGACCGTATTTGCACCCAACTCGATATTTACGGCTCGGCCACCCCAGAGCAGGACGATTGACGCTTTCGCTAAAATCGCTATTCCGATGGACGCCAGAATCGCCACATAAAAGGGTTGCGCAATCAAATGTCGCATCAGCAGCCAATAAATACCCGCTCCAAATATCGCGCTAAAAACCATGACCACGGCCATGCCACCCAGTATCGAACCCGTGACCTGCATGCCCGCTGTGGCAAAGAAATAGCCGAGCAGGATTGCCAGCTCCCCGTGTGCGAGATTTAGCACGCGCGTCCCCCGATACAGAACCACGATGCCACCTGCCAGGATTGCGTAGATGCTCGTTAGCACGACGATCGTAAGGATCGATTGCATCATAGAAACACTATCAACATTTTAAAAAATCCGGTGAGAATAGGCGCGGTCATCGTCGCGATGCCGCACCTATCGGTAATGTATTACGGACTACCAAATTCGATACCGTCTCGCCTGATCCATTCACTCACGGGGTCCAGCTTACGGCTCGCGTTGTTCCATTTGTAAAGCCGCCAAAATGACGCTCCATAATGATTGTCCTTTGTGAATACGATCGGACCACCCGTTAGGCCGCCAGTATTGACGTTCAGATTCTCCAGCGTCTCGTTTAACTTCTCCGCAGTACAGCCCTTGCCACACTTCGTAACAGCCGCATGCATGACCATTCCGAGAACCCATCCCTCAACGTGTACCTGGGTTAGACTGCTTTTCAAGTTATGGGCCTTCGCGGCAGCCCGGATTTGCTCCACGGCCGGGATATTTTCCTGCGGTGGTGCATATCGCGATACGACGTAGATGTTCTCCCCGGACCCCGCTGCTTTAGCTGCACCCTCAATCGCGGTTTCAGTTACACCGTAGTTTGCAATTAAATAGGGACCCGCAAATCCGCTTCGCCGCAAGGCCGGGATAATGCCAAGGTTCTGCGCTGTCCCGTAATGGCCGACAACGATTGCTGGGTTCTTCGCAGCAGCGGCTTGTGCGAACGGCGTAAAGTCGACCGACTGAATTGGAAACGCGACTTCATCCCAGCCATATCCCACGCGCTCGACCGCGAGTTTATTGTGTCGCAAGGCTGCTCGACCGCCGACCGTATCAATGGTCATGCCTACGACCTTTCCTTTAACACCGAGCTTTGGCGTAAGTTCGCCAATTGCCTCCCCAGCGATCTGAAACAGTGAACCGGTGCTAAAAGAGAACGGTTTCGCCGGCGCTAGACTATCGCTAGTAGCACTAAACGCAGTAACCGCGGGCACCTTGAGTCGTCGTAACTCTTCAAAGACCGGCCCATGTATGCTGCTAACGCTAAGACCGAAAATTCCGATAACCTTCTGTTGAAGCGCTAGCTTCTTCGTCAGAGAAATGGCCTTTTGGAGATTTAGGCCATCGTCCTCCGTGTGAAGGACAATCTTTTCGCCGTCAATGCCTCCCTTGGCATTGAGTGCCTTGACATAGAGGTCGAATCCTTCCCAGATCGGCGTATACGCATCCGACAACGCTCCAGAAAGATCAGTCATAAAGCCAATCTGGTAATCCGCCCGCACGGGTGAAGACAACATCACACCCATCACTATGCCGGCAGTGACGG
>JBAXKX010000407.1:0-2145 GCA_037135115.1 Rhodospirillaceae bacterium | reverse complement strand
GTGCCCACGCTGGCCGAGTTGCCGATCTGCCTTCGCCCCATTCCCTGCCGTTTCCGCTTTGGCAAGTCTCGCTATGCCGAGTTCATGGCTCGGTTGCTGCCGGAGTTAGGCCGGCTGGCTGAGCCTAGCGCAATGGTGCTGACCCGCAGCCTCGGCGTCGCACTCGCGGGTCAACTGGTGGTGAGGCGGCTGGCGCTGGAACTGCACCAAGATCTGTCGCCGCGCGCTCGTTTAGTCGCACCGCTGCTTGGGCGTCACGTCCGCTGGGTCGCCATTTCAGGCAACCTGCGCGATCATTTAATACGGCAATATGGTGTAGCGCCTGATCATGTTGCCGCATGTCATGATGCCGTGGACTATGACCGTTTCGCCGCTGCAGTCCCGCTGGGGCTAAGCGAGCGGCCACTACCGGCGGCCTATGCTGGTCCGGTTCACCTTTATTATGGGACGCTAAGACCGGAACGCGGCCTCTTGTTGATCGCCGCTGCCGCTCGCGCTTTGCCCAATCACGGATTCGTGCTGATCGGCGGCACGACGGCCGAAGCCGAAGCCGCCCGCGCCCTTGGGCTCGACCTGCCCAACGTGCTGATCTTGCCTGCCGTCGCTCATGCGCAAATTCCGGGCCTCTTGTGTTCTTACGATAGCGTGCTGTTGCCTTATACTCGGGATGTTGGCACTCACCGCTGGATGTCGCCGCTAAAGTTATTTGAGGCCATGGCTAGCGGCACTCCTGCTGTGGTCAGCAGGCTAGGCCCAATCGTTGAAGTGGTAAGCTCCGAACATGTCGCTTTTATAAATTGCGAACGTCTCGATGGCCTAGTTGAGGCGTTGCTTGATATCGAGCGAAATCCCGAAGCCGCCCGCGCCCGCGCAGTCCTTGGCCAACAGCTATCCCGAGAGCGCCATACCTGGGAGCGGCGGGCGCGAGATATCATCGACTTGACATTTACCTGATAAGATTAGTCCAGCGAGGCTGAGCGCGGCTCCTCGTCCTCGGGGCCTTGCGTATGACGGCGTGTCAACTCGATGAAGGCGTCGGCAGTGAGGACGGCATCAAGCAGCGCGCCATGAAAGGCGAAGCGCTCCGAGCGATCCAGCCAGAGTCGATCGGACATCGCGTCAAGCGATTTCGGCGCTCCGGGAAACATTTCGGCATATATTTTCTGGGTACAGATGAAGCGCTCATTAGTGAACTCCTCGTCTTCCCATGTGATTCGCTTAATCCGGGCCATCTCGTAATTAAAAAACTGTTTCTCGTTACGGTAGGCGTGCGCGACGAGCGGGGCGTCGCCGATGAAGGCCAGGAAGCCATCGACGATTTCATCAAATCGCGGCGCAGTCTTGAGGTCGCCGGGCTTGATGCCGTGAACCTTGATCGACTGCGGACTGACGGGGCCTTCGGGATTGATCCGGGTTTGCCAAGTTTCGCCCTTGCGCCAACCGTCGCCGTCGCGCAAAATTTCTACGCAGCCGATCTCAATGACGACACCTGGAATCCGAAGGCCCTTTGGCGCTTGGCGAATTTTCTCAGGGGTCATGATCGCCATGCCAGTCGTCTCGGCATCAATGGCAATAAGTTTGGCATGACACTTGAGAACGTCGAGATCAATCATTGGTTTCCCGTGTCAAGAGGACCAAGGGCTCAAGGCCCATTATCAAAGGGCTCAAGGCCCATTATCAAACCCCACCCTGGCAGGCAATGTCGCAAAAGTCAACTGGACTGCCGCCTAGCGTTGCCAGCTACGACACAAGCCGCAAAATTGCGAAGCTACCGCTAGGCAAATTACTTGTCACCAGGAATCCCGGCTATATAGTTATCTCGGGGGTCACCTTGGGGGTGACCGTGGGCGGGCGTGGCGAAATTGGTAGACGCACCAGACTTAAAATCTGGAGATCGTAAGGTTGTGGGGGTTCGATTCCCCCCGCCCGCACCAATAAGTTAGGGGGTTGCGGTTTGAACTGCCCACCCCGGCTTCCACCCGTGGCCTTACGGGCTTTCATTCCTGATTCGCTCGCGCAGCCGCTTCCCAGCCTTGAATAACGGAACGCACTTCTCGGCGATAGTCACCCGGGCCGGTTGCGGCTTGCCTTGCAAGCGTGATTTTATTGTGACACATGCAGCAAAAGCTGGTGACCGGTTGCTTT
>JBAXKX010000406.1:0-2163 GCA_037135115.1 Rhodospirillaceae bacterium | reverse complement strand
CATTTGGGCTATCGTCAGGCCCGCCTTGCCGCCAAAACGGCGCTGGGTCCGATCGGAACCGGCTTTCGCGGCCACGAATTTCACTTCGCGACGATTACCCCGCCAAGTACAACGCCAGCCGCCGCCCCGTTGTTTCACTGCCGCAGCGCCGACGGGGAAGACCTTGGCCCATCCGGCGAATGCCGGGGCAGTGTTTTCGGGTCATTTATTCACCTAATCGATTGCACGGATCAACCATAAACACAAAGGCCGGTAATGGGCGACGAGGCGGGCGACGAGGCGGGCGATGAGAATAATTGGGGCCACAAAATGGACGCGCGCAAGGCGTTCCACCAAGCAAAGATTGCCGAACGCAACAATGAAAAGGGCCTGTTGATTGTCCACACCGGCAACGGCAAGGGCAAAACGACAGCGGCGCTCGGACTGATTCTGCGCGCCGCCGGACATGGAATGGCGGTCGGACTGGTTCAGTTTGTCAAAGGCAGTTGGAGTACGGGTGAGCTGGCGGCACTTGCCCGCTTCGACGACCTCGTCACCGTGCGCGTCATGGGCGAGGGCTTCACCTGGGAGACGCGCGACCGCGCCCGCGACTGCAGGGCCGCCGGCCTCGCCTGGGATATGGCCATATCCTTGATCAACGACCGGCGCTATCGGCTGGTGGTGCTCGACGAGTTATCCATAGCCCTGCGCTACGAGTTCCTGCCGGTGGCAGATGTGGTGGCGACGCTGGCTGCCCGCCCCGCCGGACTTCACATTGCCGTCACCGGCCGCCACGCCCCCCCGGCTCTGATCAATGCTGCCGACCTCGTCACCGAGATGCGCTCGGTCAAGCATCCCTATCAGGCCGGGATCAAGGCCCAACTCGGCATTGAATACTGATTTACTACCATCCTGATTTTCTACCATCCAGATTGGCAGGCAAACCCCGCCGCCACCAATGCCACACAAACCAACCAAGCGCGGCGATAGAGCGCCAGTGCCTGCTCGATGTCATCCACAGTTGCCTCGCTGCGACCGTCGCCCATCCACGAACCTACGACCAACAGGCCGCCATAGACCATGGGTCCGACAAGGCGAAGCCCAAGCGCACCGGCCATCGCCGCTTCAGGCCAGCCAGCGTTAGGCGAGAGATGGTGCCCGGCATCGCGCCATGCTGCCGCCAGCGCCTTCCCGGCCGAAGCATCTGGGGTAAGCGCAGCACCAGCCGCGATCAACAGCGCAGTCAGGCGGGCAGCGGGCAAATTGACCACATCGTCGAGTCGAGCTGCCGCCCAACCAAAGGCCTGATGGCGCGGGGTGCGATGGCCGATCATGCTATCGGCGGTGTTAATCGCCTTATAAAGAGCAATTCCTGGCAACCCGCCCAGTAACAACCAGAACGCCGGAGCAATCACCCCATCGGAAAAGTTTTCGGCCAGACTCTCGATGGCAGCGCGGGCAACCCCGGACTGGTCCAGGTTGGTCGGGTCACGGCCGACAATCTTCGCCACTGCCCGCCGGCCCTCGGGCAACCCTTGGCGCAATCCATCCGCTACCGCCGCCACATGCTCGCGCAGGCTGCGATAAGCCAACAGGGAGGATGCCAGCAGCGCCTCGACAAGCCAACCCCACTCGTGAGCGCGGCATAAAAGACTAAGCGGCAGCGTTAGCGCCAGCACCACAGCCAACAAAAACACCAACGCCACGACGCCAGCCGCCAGCCTTCGCCATTCGCTCATTGTTGGCCGGTTAAGCCCGCGATCGAGTCGCGCGATTAGCGACCCGAGCCACATCGCCGGATGCCCAATCACGCGAAGCAACGGCGCTGAATAACCGGCCGCCCCGTCGATAACCATGGCAACCGCAAGCACCGCGAGGTTAATCTCCGCACTTACCGTTATCAAGACCTGCCACCCCCTATACCCATAACCATCCACATGCCAGCATCACCAATTCCCGCGCCTAGCTTCGCGCCAAGCTCCTGGGGCACCGCCACCGATCACGGTGGCAACCTTGGCGCGGCCCGGCGGCGTTTTCCCAACGCGCCCGAGCCATGGCTAGACCTCAGCACCGGTATCAACCCGTGGCCCTACCCGCTGCCCCAGCTCACCCCTGAGGTATGGCAGCGCCTGCCCGACTATGCCACTATGGAATGCCTTGCCGCCGCCGCCGCTGGTGCCTATG
>JBAXKX010000405.1:0-2168 GCA_037135115.1 Rhodospirillaceae bacterium | reverse complement strand
TCGCAATCGTCGCCCCGATCTTGCAGGCAAAATTACTCGTATTGACGTGTGCGGTCGGGAGCGTGACTCAACTGCTAACATTTTTTTCTTTCATATGAATTTGCTGCGCGGCGACAGCGATGCGCACAAACAATTAGCCGAAAAGGACATATCCTTTATCGTGGAATATGACCGCTGGCGCGGACTGTATAATGATGGGCAGGCACACTCATCAGTTGCATTGCCAGAATTGGGACTTACCTTTCACGCTGGAGAGGATTTCTACCACCCATTGGATGGGATATTCCAGATCGATAGCGCAATCGAAGGATTGCACATGCGCGCCGGGGACAGCCTAGGCCACGCCCTGGCCCTTGGCTGGGACCTCGAACGCCACGATGACAGCAGGGGAAAAGCCACACACATCCCGCGCGGGTTGCAATTTGATTCCCTGATTTGGTTGCACAAGACGCTGATAGAGAGTAAAGCCCCGTGCTGTGCACCGATAACCAAAATAGAACTATGGCTTGGAAAAGAATGCCAACATTTTTACGGTAAGATTATTTCGATTGACATTTTGCATCAACTAATTATCCGGCAATACGGCCCGCTGGTCTCTCCGCAGCATTGTGCTCACAAGCAAGACCACGAAAACCAATGCGATGTACTTTGGTATCAACAGCTTTATGATTCCAAGGTTATAGCTAAGAGAGATTGTAACACGGCAATCCACAATATAGTACACGACTTGAGAACAGAAATTGGCATCGCTCAGACACATGTTTTTCGCAAAATCATTGAACGTGGCATTGTCGTCGAGGCCAACCCCTCTTCCAATCTCCGTGTCGGCGGTCTGCCCGATGAACGCGACCTGCCGCTGGCGGTCATGATCAATCAGGCACACGATGATCTGCGTATTACCATAAACACAGACAACCCTGGCGTGTTCGGAATTCGCATTGAAAACGAATATGCCATAGCATGGCAAGCACTCATGACAACAGCCAAGCTAAATCGCCCACAGGTGCTGGCACGGTTGGACAAGGCAAGAAAATGTGGTTTGGAGCTACCCATATCACGGAAACGGCGTTTGATATCCTAATGTTATGCGGCATACCCCAACATGGAGATACCGAAAATGACCAACACAAACGAACCTTCAACAGAAAATGGGGATTGTATTTACCGTATAGGCTTAACAATGGCAGGGGCGATCTCGGCCGGAGCCTACACAGCAGGGGTATTCGATTATTTAATCAGCGCACTTTCGCAATGGGAAAAAGCAAAAGCTTCACCTACAGAGGAGCAGCCTAACGCAAAATTCCAACCTCAGATTGTAGCGATAAGCGGAGCATCCGCCGGCGGGATGACCGCAGTACTGGGGACCATAGCTCTTGGCCGTACCTTAATACCTACAAACAAGAAGACGACCAGCGGTGGCGATATTAACTGTGTCCTGCCGGAGCTGTACTCAGCCTGGGTCGAAAAAGTAAGAATGGTCTCTGACATTGGCCCCTCTTTTTTGTCAAACGAAGATGTAGAAGGAAAAGTAGACAATAAAGTACGCTCACTCCTTAACGCCAGTCTACTTGATCAAATTTGCGAATCTGCTTTGCGAGTACCTACGCCACCCCCACAAGTTGCACCATATGCCTTTTTGGCTGAGCCTTTGCACGTATATGTTACACTGACCAACCTGGACGGCGTGGAATATTATATATCGTTCGCGAATGAAAAATACCGCATGCTTAATCATGGTGATCGCAAACATTTTACAATCACCGGCATCGGCAAGGATTGCGGCGCCGCCAGCGCCTGGGCGAAAAGCGATCCCACCCGGCTACCGCTTTCGGTGGCCCAACTAAACCAGGCCGGCGCCGCCAGCTCCGGTTGGCAGGCTATGGGCCAGGCGGCCCTAGCTACCGGCGCGTTTCCGATCGGCCTAGCTGCGCGGGTATTGCCAGCCGACACGGCCGACTACATGGACCGCAAATGGCCATTGCCAACCGTCAATGCCAACCCCATAAATCCGACTTGGCCGGACGGCTGGGCTCAGGAGGGTAAACAATTCCACTTCGTTGCCGTCGATGGCGGGGCCATCGATAATGAGCCGTTTGAACTGGCTCGCTACGCTATAAAAAACGACAATGCGGACAATGCGCGCGACGCCGAGCGGGCCGATCGGTCGG
>JBAXKX010000404.1:0-2186 GCA_037135115.1 Rhodospirillaceae bacterium | reverse complement strand
CATCTTTGTTGACCAGCCGACCCCTGTCCTTGTCGAAGCGTAGGCGGGCCATGGCCACACGG
Source organism: Rhodospirillaceae bacterium (assembly GCA_037135115.1). Lineage (GTDB taxonomy): Bacteria > Pseudomonadota > Alphaproteobacteria > Azospirillales > Azospirillaceae > BOG-933. Next base: position 2,124 of record JBAXKX010000404.1, on the reverse strand, counting down.
ACAATCTCATGCTGCCGGCGCGCCTCCGACATGGTCACGCCGCCGACTGCGGGCGTGGCCGGTGGGGAGGCTGGAGCGACAAGCACAGGTTGATGATCCCGCGTTTCATCTCGCTCCGGAGGCGGCGGCAGCGGTTTCGCCTTGGGTGCGGGTTCGGAAACCGGCACCACCGTAGATGCCTTGAAACGCGCGCTTCGAGCTTGGTCAAGGTTCTGTTCCAGCCACTGTAGCGCGGCATCGACATTTATCCGGCCGCTAACAAGCAGCGGCAAACCTTCCTTGACCAGTTGTGAAATACGACCATGGGACAGTCCAACCCGTTGCGCGAATTGGCGCTGGCTTTCTCCAGTTTCGGTCATGGTGGCCTCATTGTGCCTAGGCAGGGATACTATAGCGAAGTGCCTAGGCAGGGGTGCCTAGGCAGGCTTTTTGCCTAGGCATTTGGCTGCCTAGGCACTCTGGATCTTGCTGAAAAACTTCTTGGCAATTCAATGCGCTACGGAGATATGGGGGGCAATTTTAATCAGTTTTTGTGGGTGCCTAGGCAGACTGCCTAGTCTATTTTTGGAGCGTCAGACGGAGGCTATGTCGCGCTTCTTCTACCCATGGTTGTATATTTGCAGGGAGGGCCAATTTATCCGTCAGCGATCGAATGTGATCTTCTCTCGTTAAAAAAGAACTATTCGACCAGTGGGTCGCTCCCTGGAAAGCCTGAAACGCACGGCGCGCCAAAGCGCTGGCCCGCCGGTTGGAAGAATGTCTGTCCGTGTCGGGATCGGACTGACGGGAATCGTGGAAAGACGCCGCAAACGCGCGCTTCGCCGAGCATAGTCAGAAACTACCCCAATCCGGCGCCAAGTGCATCACGGAGAAACGCGTCACACAAAACGCGCCCCAATGTCATTTTTCGCTTGACGCGAACGCGACGCGCTCCATGAGAATTCGCCGGGACCACGTTCTGGGAACGGCGCGCCCTTGGAGACGCCACGACACCAGACTGAGAGCGTATTGCCAACGTCTCTGGGCTGTGCTGACCGACAGGCCGAACCGCCAACTGATGGCCTTCCAGGGCTGACCTTCAGCTCGCGCCCAGACCAGCTTGCCATCCTCGGGCTCAAGCCATCGCAGCCAGTCGAGCGCGATATCCATCCGATCGATCGCGGCGCCGAGGGGCGGGCCAAGGCGCTGCCGGGCCGGCTCTTGGCCGTATTTCTCCCAGAAGTCGTAGAGGATCGGCGGCCAGGTCGAGCGCGCGGTCCGGACCCTCTCCTCAGGCAAGCGGCGCAGGGTGTCTGCGGCTTCCTCGAACCGCTCGGCAACCAGTTCGGGTGTCCAGAAAATGTCAGCCATGGTGTGCCTCCGTGCGGCTGCCGTAGAGTTTCGCCCCGAGCTGGTTGACCAGTTCGCGCTCGGGCCAGGTCAGACGCGGATCGTCGGCGCTGATCACCAGCACGCCTTGGACCTGCCAGCCGGTTTTTTTGATCGTGTCGGGCGGAGTGCGATCACCGCCGAACCCCTTAGGCGCGTATCTTATGATGCGGTCCTCGATATGCCGCCAGAAGCTCGTGGGGGCTCGCCTGAATAGCCCTCGTCATCTCGGGCCAAAATGGTGCCGGAAGTATCGTTTAAGGCATCCGCGACCCGCCGATTGAGACGCACGCGGCCTTCGGACGCGGCATACTCGGTCAAGCGGTCGGTTGGCGCGCCGATGATCGAGGCGGGCCTGGTGCCCGGCAGGTTGGCCATCGCGATGGCGACCTCGTCGGTTCGCCCCATGCTACGGGCGAACGCCGATGACTCCACCCCGTACTGGAGCAGCAGCGACAGCGCGACGCAGGCATCGTCGAGCAGATAGTCGAGGTCGCAGCCGGACTTGGCTTGCCGCGCGAAGACTTCTTCAGGGCGGCCATCGGGAAAGAAGCCGATGGTCTCCGCTTCGCGGCGGTTTGGTAAACATATCCTTGTCATCACACGCCTTCCTTGGCAGGCTCGATCGGGTAGAGGCGAATGATTTCAGCGTCTGGCCACAGCGCCTTGGCGGCCTTGATCGCCTCGATCCCTGCGACGAGCGCCGCCACCTCGTCGGGCGTGATCCAAATCACCCGAGCTCCATGCAGTTCACGG
>JBAXKX010000403.1:0-2195 GCA_037135115.1 Rhodospirillaceae bacterium | reverse complement strand
TTGGCAATGTTAGTCAGGATATTTACAATCGCGTATCGCTGATGGCGTTAAACACGCCAGACCACACGTTATACATAGATTTGCCAGGAGCTACGTTCGATGAACTGCGGAGCGAGGTGCTGGCGGCACGCCATCGCCACCACGTAACCGGCATCATCGTGGATTATTGGCAGTTGGTCACTGGCCGAGCCAAGGGCATCAGCGAGGAGGAACATCTGCGGGTGGTCGCCCAATGGCTGGCTAGTGCGGCCAAACGCCTGGGCATCTGGGTGCTGGTGCTGGCGCAGCTGGCCGACGACGGCGAAGCCACTGCCGTCAGTCGCACCGGCCTGAACCGCGCATCGGACCAGGTTTATTTCCTGCGCCGTAAACCCGACAGCGAGTGGGCGTGGATGGAGCAGCGGTTTACTCGGTACACGCCACCCGGCGATGTCGGTAGCGAGGCGCTGCCAGCGTTGCGTATGCGTCCGGGTCCGTATTTCGAGGACTGGCGGGCGAGCGACGAGCAACTAAACATCAGCGGATATTATCCGAACGAATAGCGCATTGAGGAGCAGTAAAATGGGCGAAGCAAAGCGAAAAAAAGATGCTGGATATATCCCGACAGAGCGAAAAAAAAAAATGCTGGATACATCCCGGCAAGCTCAGTTTCCAGCCGGAAGCCAGATCTTGGAGCTTATCTATTAGAAAGAGGATGTCGCGGTGTCGTGGCGTTCTCACGTATCCCCTCATTTCAAATGGTAGAAAAAGCCTGACTGAATGATCGTGTTTGGAGGAGCGTTTCTTCAAAGCGCTGCATCAGTGGACGAAGGCGGTGTTCAGGCATCATGGGTATCAAACCGTAGAGCATACAACCCTGACGAAACAAGGAGTGCGTTCGCCTTTTTACTGTGTTAACCTTAAGCATTCGGTCCATTCCCAAGCTTTCCCCAGCCGAACCCAGTAACGTTAATAAAGATATCGCAAATGCGTTTAGAAGCAGAAGCCTGTCTCTCCTTTGAGGTTCATTTACATGCGTCTTGGAAAGTCCCATTCCAAATCTTATGTCTTTTGTATCTCTGAAATTTGGTTCAATTGTCCATCTTTTGGCGTAGCAGTTTATTGCTTCTCTTGCCGAAATTTTGCTATCGCTGGCGACGAGGCACCACGGGTCTTTCATGTCCTTGGCATGCACACTGATCACGGCCCCGACCTCGGTTAATTCGGCGGTGACCCGCGCACCTCGTACCGTCCGAGCGCGCCCTCCTTTTCCGACCCAGTCCCCAGCAAGCCTAGTTTCGCCATCAACCGCTGTGACAAAGATGTTATCGCGAATCCGGATGACAAACTCGAACCCAATTTTCTTAATGAATTCAAACAGTTTGTGATCGCCGAACCCTCGGTCGGCCAGAATGGTAACGGTAACACCTTCAGGGAGCACGGCGGCTAAGCGCCTCAGACACAGATACTCCCACTCGTTACGGGTTCCTTTCAATTCATACTTCCACACTGTCAACCAGACTAGCGGTGTAGCACGACCCTGAGACGTAACAAGGTTAAGAGCAAGCGTAACCTGATCGTCACCACTAAATTCAGTCCAATCCATTGCAACCCAAATAACCTTTTGATGTAAAATCTGCTCAGGTACCCAGTAAGTAAAGAGTTGCCATGGGTCGATGCCCTCATTGCTAAGAAGTCGGTCAACTTGCTTTGTGGCATGCTTGGTAGCCAATCCGCGCGCCTCTGCCAAGAAATGACCAATTATTGATACCGCCAGCGACGTACTTCCCATAACACCTAGCGTCGCATCTGCTAGAGAGTCAATGCGCTTACTATGAAGTGTTTCGTCAAACATTCTGTGGAGATGTACTTTTATTCCTGAATGCCATCCGGCTATACGAGCAGTCCCTTCCATGTCAGCCCCTCATACTGCAGTTGATCTAGAAAAGATGGTAGCGAACTAAGGGGGGCGGATCCAGAAAAAAATGAGGGGATTCATGAGTATTTAACGAGCCATCAAAACCGTCTTTGACTGATACTGAAGTTTATGAAATATTGTGCGATATACTTACTGATGATGAAATCATATGGCTTTCCGGTGGCATATGGACCTTTGCCAGTCGTCTGGGTTGGCCGGTTGCTGAGATAGCCCCACGTTTGCTTGAGATTATACTTGATGCCGCAGGGCCAAGTCGTACTATCATTATGTCGTCGTA
>JBAXKX010000402.1:0-2216 GCA_037135115.1 Rhodospirillaceae bacterium | reverse complement strand
GAGCGTCGGGCTGCTCGGCGCGCAACAAACGAGCGTCGGGCTGCTCGGCGCGCAACAAACGAGCGTCGGGCTGCTCGGCGCGCAACAAACGAGCGTCGGGCTGCTCGGCGCGCAACAAACGAGCGTCGGGCTGCTCGGCGCGCAACAAACGAGCGTCGGGCTGCTCGGCGCGCAACAAACGAGCGTCGGGCTGCTCGGCGCGCAACAAACGAGCGTCGGGCTGCTCGGCGCGCAAGAGGCAAATGTCGGGCTGCTCGGCGCGCAAGAGGCAAATGTCGGGCTGCTCGGCGCGCTACAGACAAGCGTCGGTCTGCCCGGCGCGCAAGAGGCAAATGTCGAGGCGTACAGTGCCCAGGTCAACCAAGCCCGGGCCTTTCTCTCAGGAAGGTCACGTGACATACAAGCGCAATACGCGGCGCAAATGCTGGCGGCTAGCGAGGCTCTCGACTATGAAACGGCTGCTACTTTCCGCGACCGGATACGGGCCTTGACGGCAATTCAGGCCCACCAGGATATCAATTTTCAGGAATTGAACGATGCCGACGTACTTGCCGCCTGCCAGGAGGGCGGCCAAACCTGCATCCAGGTGTTCTTCTTCCGTGGTGGCTGCAACTTTGGCACCCACGCCTTCTTTCCCAGCCATGACCGCGCCCTTGAGGTGGGCGAGGTACTGGCGTCATTCGTGATCCAGTTTTATGAAAACAAACCGCCGCCGCCCTTGGTACTGCTCAGCCACGAGGTGGCGGAACGCCCGCTGATCGCTGAGGCGCTGAGCCTGCGCGCCAGCCACAGGGTCGAAGTGGTGGTGCCGGCACGCGGCGACAGACGGCGGGCAGTCGAACATGCGCTGACTAACGCTGGCGAGGCCCTGTCCCGACGCCAAGCCGAAGGCGCAAGCCAAGCTCGGTTGCTGACCGGTGTCGCGGGGTTGTTCGGATTGGACGAGCCACCGCGCCGGATTGAGGTCTACGACAACAGTCACATCCAGGGCAGCGACTGCATCGGCGCCATGATCATCGCCGGCCCCGACGGCTTCATCAAGAACGCCTACCGCAAGTTCACCATCAACAACCAAGCCGCGATGGGCGATGATTGCGGCATGATGCGCGAGGTCCTTTCTCGCCGCTTTACCCGCGCACTGCGCGAGGACAAGGAACGCAACACCGGCAACTGGCCCGACCTAGTGCTGATCGACGGCGGTCTGGGCCAACTCAACGTGGCGCGCGAGGTGTTGTCCGAACTCGGCATCGAGAATGTCGCCATCGCCGCCATCGCCAAGGGACCCAATCGCAACGCTGGCCGCGAGCGCTTCTTTCTGCCAGACCGCGAACCGTTCGAGCTGGAGCCCCGCGACCCGGTACTCTACTATTTGCAGCGCCTACGCGACGAGGCGCACCGCTTCGCCATTGGAACCCACCGCGACCGCCGGATCAAGGCCATCAGCCGCTCCGAGATCGACCGGATTGCAGGAATCGGCCCGGGACGCAAAAAAGCCCTGCTCCTTCATTTTGGCAGCGCCCGCGCGGTTTCCCAAGCCGGCCTCGCCGACCTGGAAGCGGTCTCGGGCGTCAGTGCCACCGTTGCGCGTAAAATTTACGACCACTTCCACACGCAGTGATAATCGCGGCCAGCCCACCCCCCTAACGGGCTCAACCCCCTAACGCGGTCTTTGGCAAACCCTTGGCGTTGGTCAGATCGGCACCGGCAAAAGTGATGCCTTCAATTTCGGCACCGGTAAAATCGGCTCCGGTCAAATTGGCCTCGGTAAAATCGACTCCTACCAAGAAGGCCCCCACCAACACCGCCCCGGCGAGGTTGGCTCCCTTCATGCGTGCGGCGCCCAATTTTGTTGCGGCCATAACAGCGCTGCGCAAGTCGGCTCCCTCAAAGCAGGCACGCCAGCGGGTCCTTGCATCTTGAATCGAAGTTACGAAAGTGAAATCAGCCTCGGACAGGTTGGCTCCCACCAAGAAACAACCGGAGAAATTAGCGCCGCGGGCTTCGGCCTTCGACAAGTCGGCGTTACCCATCCGGCAGTTGGCAAAGGTGGTCATCGACAACTTGGCGTTGCTGAGCACGACATCCTGGAAGTCAACATTGTGAAACTCGGCCGCCGACCAGTCGACACCCTTCATCTGGAGACCGCTGAGGTTGCAGTCACGCATAACCAGCCGCTTGCCCGCCTTGGACAGCGACACCACCCAGCGCTGGTGATC
>JBAXKX010000401.1:0-2229 GCA_037135115.1 Rhodospirillaceae bacterium | reverse complement strand
AGTCATTTCATGGGCTTCCCGTGATGCCTACCTGCGCGACTTTACGCTGGTGGCCTGACGTCCATGGGATCTCGCTGGGAAACTGGCGGTGCCAAAGGTCGGCGCAAGGTTATCCTAAGGTCCAATATTACATAGCCTTGGTGCTATTGCGTCGGCGTCCGAGGCGCTAATTGGCTAACCAAGCGTTCACGAATCAACGAAATCCGAGCTTGGACAAAAGCATCAGTCAGGTGCTGACTGTCACGAAAGATCACCAGACCATCTTCGCTGACCGCATTGCAATTTCCGCCAGGACATACCAGGTCGTTCAAATCGAGTACACGAACATTGGGGAATCGACCAGCGGCTTGTTTAAGATAATTTTTGACCAAATCAACATGCTGCATACGATCTCTGGCCAGGCAAGCGCTGCTGTCGATGCGGCCTTCCGGCGACAGATACCGAGCGACACAGCCAGGGCCGTCAAAATTGAGGTTTGGCGTTCCCGGAATAACGATGATAGCCGTGGCTGATTTACTTAACCGCTCAAAAATTCTGGCACTGCCTGCGATCCACTGGGTTTCACTAAAGTCATAAGTTGATGCGCTGCCCATGATCAACACCTCTGGCTTGAGCTTGGTTATCTCATCCAGAACAGCATTCCGCCACTCGGCGCATATATGAAAAATCTGACCGATACGCGGGTAGAAATAATCCTCATCCACTATTGGACAAGAAGATTTTGTCAACGCAATGATCCGCCACTCGGATACCGGGAATATCGCCGGAATCATCGAAAACCACTGGGCGCCGACACTATCGCCGAGAAAAACCACCGTGCGCTTGGCAGTTTCCGTCCCGAACACACATGGCTCGACTTGGGCGTTGAAATACCAGGCGTCGCAGGGCTGGCGATAAATTATCGGTACATCCGACCGCCATTGATTGCTTATATCAGCGGTAGTATCTGCTTGCGGGAGGTGGCGCAGGCCGTGAAATAACCCAAACAGCATGATCGCCATGACCAACAGGCTCACCAGCAGAATGCGCAGTGGTTCGGCATGGCTCATGCGCCCCTTCCAGAATGGCCGTTCGATAAACCGGTAACTGAGCATCGCAGCTAATAACGATAGTAGTATCAACCCCAGGGTCGGTAGCACCTGGCCCTGCACACCCAGCGAAAAGCCCAGTACGAAAATTGGCCAATGCCACAGATACAGCGAATAAGACCGATCGCCTAGCCAAACTAGCCCCGGCTGCGCCAGTGGACTTCCTCGGCCAGCGGATAGCAGATTCCCCGCTGCGATAACCAGCGCGGCACCCACCGACGGCACCAGTGCCCAAACGCCCGGATAAGCCAGGTGTTCATTGAGTACTACGGCACTGCCGCAGATCATGAGCAGCCCAGCGGTGAGTGCAAACCAGATTGATATATTATTTTTTTTGATTGCAGGATCGCCCGGAAATGCGATATAGATAATCGCCCCGAGCGCAAACTGCCAGATGCGTGATGGCATCAGATAAAACGCCGCTTGCGGCAGGTGAGTTGTCAAATACATCGAAAGCAGGAGGCTGACAATGAACGCAATTCCCAGCCCAGTTAGAAGCGTTCTACGCGTGTTAGCGAAGCGGAATAGCCCCAGCAATACCACTGGCCAGACGAGATAAAACTGTTCTTCTACTCCCAGCGACCAGGTATGCAGGAAAATATCACGACCCGCCAACTCATCAAAATAATTAAGCGTTCTAAAAGAAAAGTAGAGATTGCTAGTCCAAGTTGCCGCAAATGGCGCTGATGCCAATTGCGTGTGCGCTTCTACTCCAGATAACAACCAAATTGCTGATCCAGCCGTAATGCCCAGCATGGCGACCAGTGCGGGTAATAGCCGCTTCAGCCGACGCACGTAGAAACGCATGAAGGCGAGGCGACCATTCTGCTCAACCTCGCACCACAGTAGGCCAGTAATCAAGTATCCCGATAGCACGAAAAACACGTCAACGCCAATGAATCCGCCGGCAACCAGCGGCCAGCCGGTATGCGCGAATACCACCAGCAAGATAGCAATGGCCCGCAATCCTTGCAGATCGGGCCTAAAAGCTAAACTCAGAACGGGCGGCGCGGGCATCAAGTTTTATTCCGCCCGCCAGCCACTATTCCCTCAATACATTCCCAAGCCAACGCGACCTTGGCTTTATTCTGTTCTGCCAGCATCTCCTGACGGGTCAGTTCGGCCTTGGATCGAGCCTGTT
>JBAXKX010000400.1:0-2245 GCA_037135115.1 Rhodospirillaceae bacterium | reverse complement strand
CCGATGCCAAGGCGTTAGCCGATGCCAAGGCGTTAGCCGATGCCAAGGCGTTAGCCGATGCCAAGGCGTTAGCAGATGCCAAGGCGTTAGCAGATGCCAAGGTAGTCGCCGATGCTCAGGCCGCCGCCGACGCAGCCGATGCTCAGGCCGCCGCCGACGCAGCCGACGCCCTGGCCTTGGTCGCCGATCAGTCCGTCATTAATCGTCTTTCGACTATTCTAGTGCAAACACCGCCCGATTCTACTAACATTTCGGCATTACCTACTACCGGCGAAACCACCATCACAACCACCAGCAATACCACCACCACCACGACCAGTGCAGTGGAAAGCAATACGGCAACCACGGAAACCGGAACTCAGACGACGGCGGCCGGAGGCACCGGCACCTCAGCTCCTGCCGCAGGTTCCGGCGGCGGCGCGACCGCGAATGTAGAAGCTCCAGCTGTTACCATTGCTGCGGGAGCCGTGCCGATCATGAATATACCGGCGGCACCGACCATGGCTCAGGTCGCACAAACGCCGATAGTCCAGGAAACCACCAAGACGGTCACGACTGCGATCCAGGCCGGCTCGGCCCACGAGGCGATCGTCGCCATGAGCGGCGACACTAAGTTATCGACGGTTGAGCAAAAGGCGGTGTTTTCTTCTATCCCAACACAGGCCATCGTGAGCGGACTTTTGGCGAGCAATAACGTAATGGCGAAGGCAGTCGGTGCCGAGCTTAAAGAGGTGGCTGCGGGCAATTTTAGCGTCAAATATTCCGACGTTAAAGATGCTCTTCAGGCTAGCGGCGCCTCGGGCTATGTGGCCAAGACCTATCTCGCACTGTTCCAGGCGGTACAAAAGGAAGCAAAGACCCAGGCCTTTAGTGGCGCACTCCAGGAACTTGCCCAGAATGCCCCTCCCGCCGGGACATCGGGGGCGCTCCCTGGGGCAACCGAGCCATCGACCACAGTGGGTACAACCGGAGCCTTGAACGTGCAACCGGTCACCTCTGGCTCATCAACTGGAACTCCGGCTCTAGGGAACACAGCCGTGAGTGGTGAAACCCCGTCCGATTCTGGAACCGGTACGAGTGCGGGTACGAGTCCTGGTACGGGATCGGCCGCATCATCCTTACAATCCGCAGCGGTAAAGCAGGTCACAGTCGTGACCGACCCCAGCGGTCGTTCCGTCATCCAAGGAAAGATCGAGAACTGGGCGGTAGGGCTTGATCTGTCGGCCCGTAATGAAAATCGTCCGCTTCAGGTCACGGATCTCGGCGGTGGACCTATTGAGGACCTGATCGGGAAGGACATGACCGGGGTCGGGCCGAAGACCCGTGCGGTGCGGCTCTATGCCGAGCTGCCCAAGGCGAGCGGTGATACCGGCCGGATTAGCGGCTGGAGCGGCGGCAGGCAAGCGCGGATCGATGGCCGTTGGGTTTTCGTCCGCGACGACGGGACCTTTGAAATCCCGTTGCCGGCCAACAAAGAGGTCGGGGAGGTTAAGCTTACACTGATCGATGAGCACGGCCAGACCCGGACCATGGTAATCAGGGTCAACCGGCAGGCTGGGAACTTGGCTGCCCACGTCGCTCCTCCGACTGGCCGCAAAATCGCCGTGCTATTCGCCAACACCGATTACCACAGTCAGGCGGCGATACCCAACCTCGACACTCCCGGGCGTGATGCCACCTTGATAAGCAAGAAACTGCGAGGAAAGTTCGGCTTTGATACAAGGATTGTTGCCAACGCGACCAAACAGCAGATGTTTGAAACCTTCCGCTCGCTGCACAGCGAGATGAGTGAAAACGATCAACTTGTGGTCTATTACGCTGGGCATGGATATTTGAATGACAAGACGGGGATTGGTTACTGGCTCCCCACCAACGCTACTGCCGACAGTGCCAAAAATTGGATGTCAACCATTGATGTGGCCAAGATGCTGCGGTGGATACCCTCCCGTAACATTATGGTTATCGCCGACAGCTGCTACTCTGGGTCGTTCACCAAGGAACAGAAGATCGTTGCTGATGGCAAGCCGACTAATGCCGCAGACCTGCGCACGCTACGTGGAGTAATGGCCATGTCCTCGGGTGGCGACGAACCGGTTCTCGATGGCGAGGTCAACTCGCCCTTCGCCCGCGTCCTGGCAAACCGCTTGAGCCAAGTTACCACAGTCGCGCTGGGTGAAGCATTGTTCCGTAAGGTCAGGGATGATGTAACGGCGACTACTCCGCAAACCCCGCACTATGGCGCCAT
>JBAXKX010000399.1:0-2249 GCA_037135115.1 Rhodospirillaceae bacterium | reverse complement strand
GCTAACGAAGAGTCCGGTCCAGGTTGACAGTTCGTCCGCTGTGGCGGCGCGGATGTGTGACTCGATTGTGGTGGGAACCACCTTGTCGCGCAGGCGGAGCAGCTGAATGAGCATCTCAGCTCGCCCCACAGCCCGCCTCTTGCCCAAATCGCCGGCCAAATGACAAACGGATCTTTTGTAGTAAGTTCGTCATTTGTCCGGTATTTGTAGCTCGTGAACTTTCCGGCTTTAGAATCGCTTTTACTAAAAGTAGATTACCAACTGTAACGGAAACCAGCGGTCACAATATGGTCAATTTGATTGGCGCGAACTTCACTGTCATAATGGGTGTAGAGACGAAGGTCCTTGTCGATAACCGCAGACAACCCGGCACCAAACACACCAGCGTCGCGGCCCGCCTTGGCCGAGCTTACGGTGAAGGTCTGTCCCCCGATTGATTCCCGTGTCGTGGTGCCGGGGTCGAGAATGTCATGCTCCCAACGCAGGCGCAACTCAGGTTCGAGGGCGACCCCTTTGCCGAGATCAAAGGTCCGGATAATCCGGCCACCGAGCCCGGCACGAACGCTCTGACGCTGCTTGCCCTGAACGGCCAGGTTCAGCGAATTCGCACCGGTTTCCGTGAAGTTGCCAGAATCCGATAGGTCATAGCGCACACTAACGCTTGGCTCGACCGTGTAGCTGGAGACAGTGTAACGATATCCCGTCTTGGTCTCTAAGCTGACATTGTAGCCTGAGGTCTTGCCGTACGCAGTGCGTGAAATATTCTCGAAGGCAATATCGCGACGAGTTTGCAGATTATTGAGCGCGACCCCAACATTACTATCCACAAACCAATCATTGAGCGATAAACCTGTATACATGCCGGCATAATAGGTGTCGACCATCTCGTTGCCGGCCCCTTCTTTTCCGGTCACATCAGTGCGGGCATAACCAAATGTTGCCCCAACTCGAAGGTTTGGTGTGACCAACATGTCCGCACCGGCCAAACCGCCCGCGGTGGTGCGGTCGAACCCGGCATGGTCCCCGTCGCCGCTGTTGGACGAGAATACGCCGATGCCCCGTGACCAGACGCTGAGCTTTCCAGTGTCGCCGTAGGTGAGTTCACCGCCAGAGAGACCGGATGCTCCATGTGAGCCGGATGCTTCATGTGAGGACGAGTCGTGGCCGCTCCGCCCATTGCCTGGACCTGCAAACCCATAGGTCAAGTCGCTGCCCGTACTGAGGTGAAAACTGGTCATGCCATCGCTGGCGCGTTCAGCGATGCTTGTTGTTCCGGCACGGACTTGATCCAGGCGCGCGGACACCGCGTTGCCAAAGGCATGGCCGGCATTGGTCATGGTTCGGGTGCTGTTGGCATTGTTTGTTCCGGCGATTTGATCCAACGCCGCCGGCACTGATGTCGCAGGCAAATTATTAATTGCCCCTAGGACAATGTCAAAATCCTGTGATTTCACGCTGGCCTCGGCCATACTGATATTCTCAAGTGCAATTGCTGTGTTTCCCTGATTGCGGATAACACCAGTCACCTTCAATTCTCTTCTGATTTCTTCTTGAACGATATGTTGGAATACTGCCTCCTGCTCTTTAAGCACGATAATGTCTTCAGCGCTAAACGGAGCACCCTCAAACTTTTCACCGATGTCCAGTATGATTGCGGCCGCTTCCACCGCTATCTCCTTTTTGATCTCGGCCTCGACCGCCTTGTTCACGACCTCTTCGGGCGGCGGTAATTCAACGAGAAAGATGCCAAATTCATCAACAAGCAATCGCCCACTGTTTTCCGACGAACGCAAGGTTAAAGTCAGTGTCGACGAAGCAGATGCCGCCTTTGATAAGTATTCGTATTTCGTCATCAATGTTGAAAGGTTAGTCAAATTTGCCAATGAGTTCCCGGAAAAGGACGCGGCGACTTGCCCGTTACCTGCAAGCTCTTGCCACGCATTGAAATGAATATTATACGTCGCATTCAATACAGTCGTAACCGTTTGAGAAAGAGTGACGTTTGAGGTGTCGTTCCTACCAATAAAAACATTTGATCGAGAGAAGGGGCCACCAATTCGTTCGCTGTTATATGCTGCAGCATAACCAGTTCCATTTACAGACCATGAGTTAATGGTGTTGTTCTGAAAGCTGCAATTTAAAAGCAGGTTTCCGACGGAGTTACAAACTGCAGTTGAGTGATCAGCATGAGCGATGCCAGATGTGACCAGGGGAAAAGCTGATAGACTGATAGCTACAGCCTTAAGTAA
>JBAXKX010000398.1:0-2264 GCA_037135115.1 Rhodospirillaceae bacterium | reverse complement strand
ACTTAAAGTTGTATTGCTCGTTGCTCATGCCAATGCACAATATATTCAGCGCAAGTCAGGCTTTTTACCACTATGACCTGTCTGATGGAAGAGGTTATCATTCAAAATAATGAAGTCGTTCGGTCCCGGCTACGACCTCGCAACACTGACTGAGGCCATCAACATCATCCCAAATCAGTGGGGGAGATTGAATGAATACAATACGTTTCCGGTTGAGGGCATCATCACTCGTGATGTCGCTATGGACTTGGTCAACGAATATCTGACCATCCTGCCCGAAAGCGAACCGGGCGCGCCAGCCACGGTTGGACGCAACGAGGACCGTTCGGTACTGTCGTTTCGGGTGCCGCACATCCCGCACGAGGAACTGGTGTTGCCCGCCGATGTCCAGGGCCGCCGCGCTCCCGGTCAGATCGGTCCCGACAGCATGACCATGGCCTACCAGCGCAAGGTCGAAGCCGGGCGGCGCAAGTTCGCCTTGACCCTGGAATACCTACGCATGGGTGCGCTAAAGGGCATCATTATCGGTGGCTCAGGCAAGACCCTTTATAACCTTTACAACGTGTTCGGCATCACGCAAAAGAGCGTTGACTTCGTGCTCGGCACATCAACCACCGATATCGACGCCAAGATAAACGAAGTATTGCGCCACATCGAGGACAACTTGCTCGGCGAAGTCATGACCGGCGCGATGGCCTTGGTTAGTCCCGAGTTCTTCGACAAGCTAATAAAACACCCCTCGATCAAAGAAGCGTACAAATATTACTCGGCGACCGGCGCTCAGGTTTTGCGAGAGGATGTTCGTCGGCGCTTTCCGCACAAGGGCCTAATTTTCGAGGAATATCGGGGTTCGGGGCAGCTCGTCAACGGCACCACCGCCCGTTTCATCGCGGAAGGTGAGGGCCACACATTCCCGATCGGCACCACCCAGACCTTCAAAACTTACTTCGCTCCGGCCAACAAGGACGAGTTTGTTAACACCGTGGGCATGGAAGCCTACGCCTGGCCAGTGCGGACGAGCGATGAACGCGGCTGGCGGATCATCATGGAGAGCAACCCGCTGCCGCTGTGCCGCCGGCCGCATGTGTTGGTAAAGTTAACTACGTCGAATTGACGGGGAATTCAGCCTCCAGCACCGGGGCCGCTTTAGAGCGGCCCTTTTTTTTTGAGGGGGAACCGCATGGACAGAATTGACAAGATTATAAACGATATGATCGATCACTGGGAGGGCGTGAAATATACCAACCTCCCAGCTGATCGCGGCGGCCCGACTAAATTCGGAATAACACAAAAAACTCTTGGTGAGTTTACTGGAGCGCCGGCATCTGCTGCCGCAGTTCAATCGTTGGATCGGACCGCAGCGGTCACGATTTATAATACTTTATATTGGGACGGTCCTAAAATCGACTTGCTGCCGGAAGAACTGCAGCCTGTAGTCTTTGATATTGCGGTTAATCATGGTCCAGGCACGGCGGCACATATGCTGCAAGACGCGCTTAACGATCTGGGGCAGCACGTCGCCCGAGACGGCCACATCGGTAAAATAACCGCGTCGCTCGCGGCCGGTCTAATCAAGGACCGTGGAGCCAATGACGTCGTCAACGCAGTGTGTGACCGACGTCGTAAATACTACCTTGATATCATCGAAAACGATCCCACACAAGAAGTTCATCGTCATGGCTGGCTAAGGCGGTGCGATAGCTTCCGGCTAGGTCACACTGTAATTGTACGGGAGTAACATGACATGAAAACCGCAAGCGATGTTTTTGACTTTATTACTGTTAACTTTTCCGAAATCGTTACGTTGTTGTTCGCTGTGATCGGTCTGCTGTCTCAGGCCGCAGCGCGGTTTAACTTGGATTGGCTCCGCCGTCTCAGTGCTGACGCGCATGACGCGGTGCAAATACTCGCGGGCAACTATGGCAATGCTCGAAACGCTAAAATAGTCTTTGACGCCTACCGTAATTCCGGCCCCGCAGCCGCGTTGGTCCTGATCTCTGAGATTACGCGCGACCCAGCCCGGCCGCCGGACGCGCCATGACTATGACTCACGCCGACATGGCCATTAATGCGGCATTTCGGCTGTTCGGAATGCCCGCCACCTACACCTATGCTGATGGGTCGAAGCGGCCAATCCGCGTCATCGCCAAACGGCCAGACACCGAGGTCCGGTTTGAAACCGCGAGGGTAATCGCCTCAACGGCACATTTCGAGGTGCGGTGCTCTGAGCTGGCGGTATACCGCGTCAACGAGTTGATCACGGT
>JBAXKX010000397.1:0-2264 GCA_037135115.1 Rhodospirillaceae bacterium | reverse complement strand
GGATACTTCTAGTTCTATTGTTGGTGGCTAGTTGTATGTTATACTTGCCAATCGCTAAGGCTGACGTTTATGATGATGCCGTGCTTAACTATCGGCGCGGCGATTATGTAGAAGCAACGGCCATGTTTGAAAAGATGGCCAATCATAATGATGCTCGTGCGCAGTTCTGGTTGGGCACGATGTGGTACAAGGGGCGCGGTAAGCCCCGCAACTATAGTGAGGCCTTCCGTTGGTACCGGCAGTCGGCCTATTTGGGCAATGCCGACAGTCAGAATAATCTCGGGCTTATTTACCGTAACGGAGAGGGGCAAGATACAAATAACGTAGTTGCTTATGCTTGGTTCTCGCTGGCCAAGGCCCAGAACAACGATGTTGCAGATCGCAATCTTGAAGAATTGACTTCGGAGATGAACTCGGCGCAAATCTTGCAGGGTCAGCAGTTGACCCAAGAATATACCCAAAGGATAGACAGTGAAAAGCGTAAGGGCCGCTACGTTGTCAAGGCTGAATACAGCATGATTCCGCAGCCACAGGCGGCTTTGCGTCCGATTGCCCTTGCGGCGCCTTTGTCGAGCACAGGTCACGCGGCTAATGACAATCAAGAATTCTATATGCTTCAGCTGGGGCTATTCCAGGATATGGATGGGATCAAGGCGATACAGAAGACCCTGCGTCGCCATAATCTGCCAGCTGAGCAGAAGACTGTGGAAATACGGGGCAAAGAGTATCAAAGGTTTCGCGTTGGTCCGTACCCGTCTGCCGCCGCTGCGCAAACCGACGCTGCGCGCTTGGACCAGTTGTTCAAGGTACAAAGTGCTGTAATTCCTTTGCTTAACTGAACGATTGAATATCTATTGACGAAGCTTAAGTAAATGTTGCCTGGGGCGGCAAGGCATAGCTTTTGGCACTATGGTATAGAGCCAGTAGCCGAGGTCAAGCCCGGTGTTGACGTCGTAATTGACGTTCCAGATGCCCTGGGCAACTTGGGTCATAGCGATGTCACCGTCGGTGATATTGACCGTTTGTCACGGGCCGACCTTATTCCGTCGCGTGGCCCGATTCGCATCAAGGATGCTCGTCCCGGCCAGACGTTGATCGCCACCATTCGCAATGTTGAGGTTGCCGCCACCGGCTGGACGGCGATTGTTCCGGGTGTCGGCTTGTTGTCCGATCTGTTTCGTACTCCAAAGTTGGTGGTCAGCACCATCGCCGACGGCCAGATTGATTTTATGGGTCAGCGCCTGCTACCTTTACGGCCTAGCGCGGGCGTTATCGGAATGGCACCAGCGGGCCGTAGCCGCACTTCCACCTTCGCAGTTAGACGGACCGGCGGACGGCTTGGCTTAAGTCAGCTGGTCAGCGGCAGTTCCCTGTACCTTCCGGTTGAGATCGAGGGCGGGTTGTTCTCGATTGGTGAGGGGTTGGCGGCGCTGGGTGTCGGATTAGTGTGTGGCACTGGTGTCGAAACTTCCCTGAAACTTACCGTGCGTTTTGCCCTAACAACGCGGCGGATCGGGGCACCGGAACTGGTCTTCCATCCTTCGGCGTGGCCGCTTCCACCTGACAAGGCGTACCATGCCGTGGTTGGGGTCGCTCCTGATTTGCGTGAGGCCACGCGCACCGCAGTTTTGCGCATGATCGATCTCCTCACCTTTGACCACGGTCTCACCGCCGAAGCTGCTTACATGCTGATTGGCATTCAAAGTGAGTTGCGCATCGCAGCAGTAAATGAAGCCGGTGGGCGAGCAGTTTCCCTACGAGTCTTGCTTCCAGAGCCGCGCCGGGTTGCCGCTACCGTAGAACAGCCGAACCGCCACAGTCTTGATGGTACCACTGGGTCAGAATTTCGACATGATGTCTGGGATAACAGTCTGTTGCCGGTACTCGAAATTCATTCAGGCGATGAACTTGCGGTGACGGTGCCTGACGTTTCGGCCGGGCGGGTCAAGCGCGACACCACACTTGAACAGCTGCAAAAAATTGACTGGAAAAAGCAGTTACCGTTAGTTGGCCCGATTAAGGTTGAAGGTGCGCAGCCGGGACAGACGCTGAGGGTTGAACTTCGAAGCGCCGATACCGCCGAGTGGGGGTGGACCGCTATTTTGCCGGGCCGTGGACTTTTAGCTGACCAGTTTCCCGACACTGTTTTGCGGGTTAGTGCAATCAGCGGTGGCTTCGTCAATTTTCTCGGTAAACGTAAGATTCCCACAAGGCCCTTTGCTGGCGTGATGGGTGTGGCACCCGCCCTCCCTGGTCGCCACTCC
>JBAXKX010000396.1:0-2281 GCA_037135115.1 Rhodospirillaceae bacterium | reverse complement strand
ATCCGCGCCTTCTCCTATATGGGCCAAATCCGCCTGCCCGGTGCGGAGTTCTTTTAATACACCTTCAACTGAAAGCTCAAAACCATAAGCGCGATCAATTGCTTCTGCAATTTGCGACGGAGTTGAAACACAAGTGGCTATCTTGGTCCCGCGTGGGAAGTGTCTTCTAATTTGATCAAAAGCAACAACGTCATAAGGGATCTGCGGCAACCACCGTAACAGCATCATCGCTGATACTGATCGGCAGAATGCGATATCGGGTGGCAATTTGTTTCGGCAAGTAACCGATAACATCAGGATCAATTACCGTTGTAGCCGATATAAAGGTCTCAAACCCAGTTCGATCAGAAAGGAATTCACTCAACTTGTTATCGGTAATAAATCCAAGGTCAACCAGGACAGCGCCGAGCATCTTGCCGCAACGCTGCTTTTCATGAAGCGCTACATCCAGTTGATCTTGCGTTAATAGGCCTAGACCAACAAGTTGCTCACCAAACCTCTTGATTGAGTCAGCCCCCGGGGCCGCCTGATTCGGTTTCGAGCCATCCTCAGGTGACATCGGCACCCCCTGATTGCCGCCCTCGAGCTCGATACCCTTAGGTTCCAGACCGGCTCCGACCGCATCTTCTCCAGGCACGCCCTCTGTGGTGGATGGCTCGCCAACACGTTCTGCTACCAACGGCGGCGTCCCGTCTCGGCGGGTCGACTTCTTAGTGAAAGCGTTGCTAAACATTTTTTCCTCATGCGTTCAAAAGAGTGTCAGTCCCCGTGTCATACAGCATATTTGTACATATAAGGTCACAGCAATCGCTGGCCCAAGCGGGAACTGCCGCTGCCCACCAGACAACCGCCATACCACGCCTAGCACCAAACCAACACAGCTAGAAGTAATCAGGAGAAACGGAGCCCCGTAAATCCCGACCCATAAGCCGCCCGCAGCATAAAGCTTAATATCGCCCATCCCCAGGCCTTCAACACCAGTACGCCACCGATACCACCAGCGGACGCCCCATGACAGACCAAAAAGAAGAGTCGCGCCACTTATCGCCGGGTAAATCGGACGTCCGTCCCCGACCACCCAAATCACTCCAAGTCCGGCAACTATTGCAGTCATTTCATTGGGAATAATCTGCCACTCAAAGTCACAAACGGTGGAAATCACCAGCACAAGACCGAGTATGCCAATAATGACGCCGTCAAGCGTCGGCCCTGACACGATCCAAGCCGCCAATGATGTCATCATTACAGTAATCTCGATGACCGGATAGCGCCAGGAAATGGACTGTCCACAGTGCCGACACCTGCCCCGATAGAACAGCCACGAAATCACGGGAATCATATCACTAGGTGTTAGTATCGAGCGGCATTGCGGGCAACGAGAATGCCCCGCGACCGTTTGCTCGCCGCGCGGCAACCGATACGAAAGCATCCCGGCGTAGCTACCAAGGCATAAGCCTATGGCCGCAATGAAAAAACCCAGCGCCACATCGTTCACTAAGCAACTCCATCAAGTTCCGTGAACTGATTTGCTTTCTAAACGTCCCCCCACTAAAGAAAACTGATTTGGCTAGTATCGAGACCGGCAAGCCCGTCAACTTGGCCGCCAATGCGACTTTGGCGCAACTTCAATTCTAAGTCGGCTACACAATCAGCCTCGCTCAACGCAGTGGATTCGGATATCGCGCGCTGGGCCACCAAATTAAAGAGTGCTTGGTCGAATGTCTGCGACCCCGAGGCGCTGCTACGCTCCATTGCCTCCTTGATCTTATCGTGCTGGTTGGTTCGAATAAGCTCACGTACCAATCCATCGTTATTCAGAATCTCAAGCGCTGGAATTCGACCTTCCGGTTCTCCCTGCACCAGACGCTGCGCTATTACCGCCCTCAAGTTATATGCCAAGTTTAAGCAGACCTGGGGATGCCGGCTTTCAGGGAAAAAATTAAGGATCCGTTCAAGCGCCTGATTGGCGTTATTAGCATGAAGCGTTGCCATACAAAGGTGGCCTGTTTCCGCAAAAACAATAGCATGCTCCATGACTTCAGCATCACGAATCTCACCGATAAGAATCGTATCTGGGCGTTGCCGCAGAGCATTTTTTAGCGCAGCTTGGTATGATTCCGTATCAATTCCAATCTCCCTCTGCGTAACTAAGCATTTTTTATGCTCGTGAATAAATTCTATCGGATCCTCTACTGTAACTATATGACCCGGTTTTGTGTCGTTTCTATAATCGAGCATAGCAGCCAGTGTCGTTGACTTGCCAGAGCCTGTTGCTCCAACC
>JBAXKX010000395.1:0-2299 GCA_037135115.1 Rhodospirillaceae bacterium | reverse complement strand
ATAGGCCCAGTCTGAGGTACTCACACCTTTCAGACTCTTGGCAATGACCACTTTGTAAGATTTCAGTTCAACATTGTCGTTTAGATCCATCTGAAGATGCAAGGCTGTTCCCAAGACATATGATTTCCCTGCAGTCGGATCCGTCAGTGTGATGACAGGAACAGAGGTATCCGGAACCACCACCGGGGGATCAGTAGTAGTTGTGGACTTTTTACAGGAGAAAACCACAAAAAGAAGTAACAGCGGAAACAACCATTTAAAAGAACTTCTCATTTTGCCTCGTTTTTATTTTGATTCAACAGTACTTTACTCCTTCTTTTACCATACAGAAAATAGATCGCCATGCCAATCGCCATCCAGATAATCAGACGCATCCAGGTGTCGAAAGGCAACGCTGCCATTTGAGCGAGGCAAATCAACATACCAAGAATTGGAAACCACGGCACAAATGGAGTCTTAAAAGGTCTGACAGCATCCGGATCGGTCTTCCTCAGTATGATTATTCCCGCACATACAATGACGAAAGCCAGCAAAGTGCCTATGGAGACAAGTTCCCCCAATACGCCAATCGGGAAAATTCCGGCGATCAGCGCCGCAAAAGCGCCGGTGACTATCGTGGTGATATAAGGAGTCTTGAATTTTTTATGCACTACCGTGAAGGCAGGGGGCAGCAAACCATCTTTGGCCATGGTGTAAAAAATACGTGGCTGGGCCATCAGCATCACGAGTACTACCGAACTCAGTCCGGCAAGTGCGCCGATCTTGATTAGCGGTCTCAGCCAGATCAGTGCATCCCCGGTACGGTCAATCGCCAGAGCTATTGGTGCGGAGACGCCAAGATCCTTGTAATTGACGATGCCCGTCAGCACAGCGGCAACAGCCACATACAGGACGGTACAGATCACCAGCGACCAGAGTATTCCAATGGGCATATCCCTCGCCGGGTTTTTCGTTTCCTGAGCTGCCGTGGATAGGGCATCAAAACCAATGTAGGCGAAGAAAATCACACCTGCACCGGTAAATATTCCGGATAGCAGCCCGCCATCACTGCGTTGATGGCGATCTTTTCAATGGTGGCGACGCCCTCGCCCGGCGAAATAACGCCGACGACTTCATTGGGATCACGACCGATGTAGCCGAGCATCTCTCTGACTTTATCTTCCGTGGGCGGCAAAACGGGCAAGCCGTCAGTCCACCCCATCTGATAGGCCATCTCATTGAATGCGTAGATGTCCGCGCAGTCATATACTTTCGAGGTCAGATCAATCGCACTCATTTCGTCTCACCGTGTTGACTAAGCAACATGTTGACTACGCGCTCAGCGACCTCCTCCGCTTTTTCCCGCACGAGATCGGCGGCATCGCCGGGGCAATCGGCGGTCTCATCATCACCCTCAACCTCGCGCCGTGGCTGGTGGAGATCACCATCAGCCTTGAGCCGC
This sequence comes from Rhodospirillaceae bacterium, assembly GCA_037135115.1. Lineage (GTDB taxonomy): Bacteria > Pseudomonadota > Alphaproteobacteria > Azospirillales > Azospirillaceae > BOG-933. Next base: position 858 of record JBAXKX010000395.1, on the reverse strand, counting down.
TGCCGCGGGCACTTGTGGTGCTGGGCGCCATCCTCGGCTCCGTGGTGCTGGGCGAGGCGCTGGGTTCAGCCGTCGGCAGGGCGGCAGCCGGCACCGTTGCGCGCACGCTCCTCAACAGCGCCGACCGGATCGCAGGCGGTCTCCTCGGTGCGGCGCAGGCGCTGCTCATCATCTGGCTTGCGGGCGGGCTGCTGGCTGCAGGGCCCATCCCCGCCTTTGGCCGAGCGGCCAGCCAGTCGGCCGTCCTGCGCTATCTGGACCATTACCTGCCGCCCGCCGCCGACATCATCGGCCAGGTTGCGGGCATCCTCGACAGCTCCGGGCTGCCCGCTGTCTTCGTTGGCCTGGAGCCCATCCCGCTTTCGCCGGTGGACACGCCCACCACGCTGCAGGCGCAGAAGATCGCCGCCAACGCGATCCCCAGCACGGGCCAAATCGTCAGCCAGGCGTGCACGGCGCAGGTCACCGGGACCGGCCTCATCATTGCCGCGCACTACATGGTCACCAACGCGCACGTCGTCGCCGGCGCCACGGTCACCGAGGTCAAACTGGGCTCAAAGAGCTACTCGGCCACCACAGTCGCCTTTGACCCAAAACTCGATGTCGCCGTCCTGTACGTGCCCAAGCTGGCCGGAACGGTCCTGAAGTTTGCCGCCGCGGATCCCGAGCGGGGCACAACGGGCGCATCCATCGGTTTCCCGGGGGGTGGACCCATGGTCATCACGCCTGCAGGCGTCTCAGGCTCCTACACGGCCACCGGCCGCGACATCTACGGCAAGGCCCGCGTTGATCGCGTGATCCTGGAGCTGCGCGCGGCGATTGAGCGCGTGGCGCCAACCAGCAGCCGCGTCTTCATCA
>JBAXKX010000394.1:0-2304 GCA_037135115.1 Rhodospirillaceae bacterium | reverse complement strand
CCTGAACGGTATTCAGATCAGTACGGATTGCGTTTAGGGCTCTGTCGTTCCACAGGATAAACGCTGAAAGCAGCACGCTGAGCCCAATGGACAGCAATGTTATCAAAAATGAGCGCTTCTGAAGGGTCATGTTCTTATCTTATCGGATGATAGTGACGGTTGCTGGAAGGACAGCTTCAAGCGTGGAAGTATCAATGTATTCTAGATAGTTTGGCATTTCTTCGCCCCCGCCTAAATGATTAAAGATCGCCCAGCGGGCTTGGTTCTCAAGCGACACGATCAGAACCTGATCAAGACTAAGGCCAAAGTGGTAATTATCCCAGAGCTTAGCCTGAACCTTCTCGTCAATTTTAAGTCGACGAGCTACCAAGGCAATGGCTTCGGCGGGATGGCTACGCGCCCACTCTATCGCCCGCTGGGTCGCGCGTAGAAGCTTTTGCGTGGCGGTTGGCCGGTTTTTTGGAAAGTCGCGCCGGGTCACAAAGTTGAAAGTCTCCTCGTGACGGCCCTTTTCATAAGGGATGACCAGCGCCCGATCACCCAGGGCCAACTCGGCGTGATAACCATATGGATCGAAGGCTGCAACTGCGTCGATGCGGTCGTTTACCAAGGCGTCGGCCGATTGCTCAGAGGGGATGTTAACCTCGGTGATTTCAGAGATAGGGATCCCGAGATCAGCAAGTACCGAGTGTAGAAAAAACTGCGATGTGGTCCCCGCCATCACACCGATCGTGTGGCCGCGCAGATCCGCAGCGACGCGGATACCGTCGCGCCGGTTTGCAATCAAACGATAGGGCGTGTTGTGGGAAAAGGTGGCTATGATCACGAAATCCTTGCGCTTGAAACTCTGGAGTACAATCGGTGTGTCGGCGACCGTCGCCACATCAAGCTCGCCACGCAGCATGGATTCGAACGCCAGTTTGCCGGCGGGCCAGGATTTGATAGTGACGTCCAGCCCTTCATCACGGCAAAAGCCCTTTTCTAGGGCGATTAAGGTCGGGATATCACCAGTGTTCTCGGCGACACCTAGCGTCAGCGGCTCTATATCCGGTGATGAAGTTGCTGCGCCCCGCATCATCCAGGATACGGTGATCCCGGCTAAAAAAACGATAACCCCAATAGCGGATTTCATGACGTGCGCTCCTCATTGAGGTTGGTAATCGGGGAGGGGAGGTGCCGGGAAACTGGTTCCTCTACCCGACAGTTCATGGTGAGTGACGGTTGGTGACGGCGCTGATAGTCGAGGACGGTCGCTGATGGACAGTGAGGGCGGTGTTGGCAAGGTGGACAGAGGTCATAGTTTGTCATGCTAGCGTAATGGATACTGTGTCATCCTAGCGTAATGGAGGATTACAACGCAATACTGGTATGCTCTCGTGTGGTATGCTCTCGATGTGGTATGCTCTCGAACAGTTCGGTATGGTGGGTCAACGGCTGGGGTAAAGTTTCATCGGGCAAAATCTCCAAACCGTCTGTCCACGATATGCACCACGTCAGCGGTCTCCCGCACGCCACCACCCGACAATTACCAAATCGTCCAATCCCGAAACATCACATTTTCTAGAATATGTGAGGTTTTGTCATGCCGCCCCGTAGGAATTAGTATTCAATCTTTTTTTGACTTTCTTTCAACCCTTCAACCGGTTTCCAACAGCCCCAAGGCTACCAAAGCCACAGCGCCGTCACCCCATCCGGCCCAGATTTTCCCCACCCCCCTCCAACCATCAGGTGATCTAATTCGTAAACGACCGTATACTCGATGCATCTACAGATTGTGGTGCATCGCATGTCCCAACCTCGTTACATAGCCTACTACAGGGTTTCCACAGCCGCACAAGGTAGGTCCGGCCTTGGACTCGAAGCCCAACAGGCAGCCGTCAAAGCCTTCCTCCAAGGTCGGGACCATACCCTGGTCGAGTCGTTTGTAGAAATCGAATCGGGCAGGAACTCAGAAAGGCTCCGACTCGGAGAAGCACTGGCCCTGGCTCGCAAGCTGAAGGCCATTCTTGTGATCGTCAAATTGGATAGGCTGGCACAAAGCGTGTCGTTCATAGCCATCCTCATAGATGCCGGTGTCGAGTTCGTGACCTGCGACATGCCTGCGGCGAATCGCCTGACACTACATATAATGGCTGCGGTCGGTGAAGCGGAAGCCAGGATGATATCTGATAGTACGATAGCTTCTCTCCAAGCTGCAAAGATTCGGGGCATTAGACTCGGGAATCCGACCAATCTGCCCGATGCTCAATCCGCCGGCCACAAGACGATGGTTAAGGATGCTGATACCTACGCCATCAAGGTTTT
>JBAXKX010000393.1:0-2317 GCA_037135115.1 Rhodospirillaceae bacterium | reverse complement strand
TTGGCTTGCAACCGCGCCAATCGGCGGGCAGAGCGATCGACGGCGACCACGCGAGCCCCGGCCGCAGCCAGTTGCGCCGTCTTGCCACCGGGAGCGGCGCAGAAATCGAACACGCGCGCCCCTCGCACATCTCCGAGCAGCGCTGCAGGAAGGGCCGCCGCCGCATCCTGTATCCACCAAGCGCCATCGCCGAAGCCGGCAAGCTCGGAAACGACACCGCCCGCGCTTCGACGCAGAGTGCCGGTAGGCAAAATCCTGGCTTCCAGCCGCTCCGCCCAAAGTGATGCCCCGGCCGGGTCCTTAAGCGAAATGTCCAGCGGCGCCTCGATGAGATGGGCGTCGGCAATAGCCCGAGCGCAAGCCTCGCCATAGGCGGCGACCCAAGACTGCCATAACCAATCAGGGGTATTGAGACAACCGGCATCCTGCCCAGCCACCACCGCCCGCCCCTCCCGACCAAGTCGGCGCATCACCGCATTGACCAGTTTCTTGTAAATGGCGGTTTCGGAATTGGCTCCAGCCAGCTCCACCGTGGTATCAACCGCAGCGTGGGCGGGGGTATCCAGAAACAGCAACTGTACGGCACCCAGTCTCAAAACATCATGCACCGATGGTTTAAGTAATCCTGGCCGGTCGAGCATGGCGGCAATCGCTGCGTCGATTTGCCCCAGCCGGCGTAAGGCAGTCGCCACCACCAAGCGCACAAAATTGCGGTCGCACGCGACCAGCGCTGAACGCCCAGCCCCAGCACCTAACATCTCGTCGAACGTCCGACCCTGGCGCAGAACCCCGGTCAAAAAGGCGAGTGCCAAAGCACGGGGTTCCAAAGCACGGGGGGCCAGCGAAATTGCCGCCTGGGTCGGATTCACACCGAGCGCTTCCAGCTAGTACCGCCGGGGCCATCCTCCAGGACAATTCCAGCGTCGAGCAAATGCTTGCGAATATGATCGGCCTCAGTAAAATTTTTCGCCGCACGGGCAGCGGCGCGGTCGGCGATATATTGCTCGATGCCTGGGTCGTCAAGTTGATTAGCATGGCCCTTGAACCAAACATCAGGGTCTTCAAACAGCACGCCGAGCAACGATCCAGCCATGATTAATGCGGCGCGGTAGCGTGATTGTTCGGCCAAGGTCTTGGCCTTATTGAGGTGTTTGGCCAGTTCGTGAAGATGGCTAATCGCCAGCGGCGAGTTGAGATCATCCTCGAGGGCAGCAAGGGTCGGGAAGAGCGCCTCCTCGACCTCACGAACCGGAACAGCGATCCCGGTCAGCGGGCGACCCGCCAGCCGCAACGCATTATACCAACCATCAAGAACAGCCTTGGCCTGAGCCAGGGCGGAGCGGCTAAAATCAAGCGGCTGGCGATAATGGGCCGAGAGCAGGGCCAACCGTATCGCCTCGCCGGGATGGCCCTCGTCTAGCAACTGGCGCACAGTGAAGAAGTTACCCTGCGATTTCGCCATTTTATCGCCGTTTACCGTGACGAAACCATTGTGCATCCAGAAATTGGCCAAAACTGCACCACCGTGGGCGCAACGGCTCTGAGCAATCTCGTTTTCATGGTGCGGGAAGATCAGGTCGAGACCGCCGCCGTGGATATCAAAGGTCTCGCCAAGATAATGTCCCGCCATCGCAGAGCATTCGATGTGCCAGCCGGGGCGACCGCGACCCCAAGGACTGTCCCAACCCGGCTGATCAAGGCTGGACGGCTTCCACAAGATGAAATCGGCTGGTGATCGCTTATAGTTCGCGACCTCGACCCGAGCGCCGGCCAGCAACTCGTCGCGCGTGTGCCGCGACAGCTGGCCGTACGTCTCCATCGACGGGACATGGAACAGTACGTGCCCCCCGCCACCCCCTGCGTCTGCGTCTGGGCCTGCGTCTGCACTAACATACGCATGGCCGGAAGCCAGCAACGCCTCGGTCAGGGCAATCATCTGGCCGATATGGTCGGTGGCGCGCGGCTCGATATCAGGGCGCAGAGTGGCCAGGGCGTCCATGTCATCATGGAAAGCCTCGGTCGTCCGCAAGGTCAGCGCCTCGATCGACTCATTGTTGGCAGCGGCGGCGGCGATAATCTTGTCGTCAATATCGGTGATATTACGAACGTACGTCACCGTCGTGAACAAGCGTCGCAGCAACCGGTACAGCACATCGAATACCACCACCGGCCGGGCATTGCCGACATGGGCGTAGTCATATACCGTCGGCCCACAGACGTACATGCCGACTCGGTCAGGCTCCAGCGGCTCAAACCGGTCTTTTCTGTGAGTAAGTGTGTTGTAAATATCCAGCGGCATGGCAAGCAATCCGGTTAC
>JBAXKX010000392.1:0-2324 GCA_037135115.1 Rhodospirillaceae bacterium | reverse complement strand
CCAGATGCTGCTTTTGGTCCTCACCGACCGGAACATGGGTCGCCTTGTAAAGCAAAATATCGGCGGCCATCAGGACCGGGTAGCCATAAAGCCCAAGCCCGGCGTTGTCGCGATGCTTGCCGGCCTTTTCCTTGAACTGGGTCATGCGGTTGAGCCAACCAAGTGGGGTGTGACAGGACAAGATCCACGCTAGCTCACTGTGTGCAGGCACACCGCTTTGGGCGAACAGAATACAGCGCACGGGGTTGATACCGGCTGCAATATAGGCCGCAGTAATTTCTCGGGTGTTGCGGCGCAGCTTTACCGGATCCTGCGGCAACGTGATAGCGTGGAGGTCAACCGCGCAAAAAATGCACTCATATTGGTCTTGCAAGGCCACCCAATTGCGGAGCGCACCGAGATAGTTGCCCAAATGCAATTGGCTGGTCGGCTGCATGCCGGAAAATATGCGGTTCACGGCGGATTATCCTCTTTGTCATGGTACCCGAGTTATTGCGCCTGACAGCCTAGCCGGTCAAGCCACGTGCCGCACATAATGTAGATATCAGCTAGACACGCATGAAATCTTTCAACCGACAAGGCCGTTGTCGCGTTATGTTTAGCCCCCGAGTTTGGTCCCCGGCCCAGTATCGGCAAACAAGGAGCCCGATGTAGCAGCCATGCCCCACGCTGAATTCGTCCATTTGCGCGTCCATTCCGCCTACTCACTGGCCGAAGGTGCGATCAAGACCAAGGAACTGATCAAGCTCTGCCAAAAACAGAACATGCCAGCGGTGGCGGTCACCGACTCGGGTAACCTGTTCGGCGCGCTGGAGTTTGCCCTGGCGGCGGCGGAGGCCGGAGTACAACCGATCATCGGCTGCCAGCTCAATATCCGACGCGGTTCGGCGGGGCCGGCGACGGGACAGGCGGGACAGGCGGCACGGACAGGCATAGGTAGTGTGAGCGGCGGAGGCAAGCCATTGCCGCCTGACCACCTCGTCCTGCTGGTCCAAACCGAGATTGGCTATGCTAACCTGATGAAACTTGTGAGCAACGCCTTCATCAAAACCGAAGGGGGTGAAACTCCCCAAATTAGCCTCAACGATCTGGTTGGGGCGAGCGATGGGCTGATCGCGCTTACCGGCGGACCGGGCGGTGCTATCGGCCGAGCGCTGGCTGGTGGCCAGGAAGCGGCGGCACGCGAAGCCCTATCCAACTTAATTGAACTGTTCCCCGGCCGGCTCTATATTGAGCTGATGCGCCACAGCGGCCCCGACGACGCGAGCGGCCTCGGCGTCATTGAGGACCGCATCGAGCCGGCGCTGATAGATCTCGCCTATGAGTTCAATCAGCCGTTAGTCGCTACCAATGATTGTTTTTTTGCTGATGTCGGGATGTATCAGGCTCACGACGCCTTGCTCTGCATAGCAGACGGGCGCTATATTATTGAAGCCGAGCGCCGTCGGGTTACACCAGATCACCGTTTTAAGTCGGCGGACGAAATGCGGTCGCTGTTTGCCGACCTGCCCGAGGCGGTGGACAACACGCTGGTTATCGCCCGGCGCTGCTCTCATCTGTTGCAACCAATCAAGCCTATCCTGCCGCCTTACCCCGCAGCTGCCGAAGCCGGCCGCACTGAGGCCGACGAACTGGGCGAACAGTCCCGCGCCGGCCTGGAAACCAGACTGCAAAATCAAGTATTCACTAATGAAATGGACCAGGCTCGACGCACTGAACTTGGTAAAACTTATCGCGACCGGCTCGATTTTGAATTAAATGTCATCGCCACCATGAAGTTCCCCGGCTATTTCCTTATTGTCGCCGATTTCATTAAATGGGCCAAGCAGCATGGGATTCCGGTGGGACCGGGCCGCGGCTCGGGCGCTGGTTCGGTGGTGGCGTGGGCGTTGACCATCACTGACCTCGACCCGCTGCGCTTTGGCCTGCTGTTTGAGCGCTTCCTTAACCCCGAGCGGGTCTCCATGCCCGACTTTGATATCGACTTTTGCCAGGACCGCCGCGATGAAGTAATCAGCTATGTCCAGCAACGCTATGGCCGCGAGCGAGTGGCTCAGATTATTACTTTCGGCAAGCTTCAGGCCAGGGCTGTACTGCGCGACGTCGGCCGAGTGTTGCAGTTGCCACTGGGTCAGGTCGACCGTATCTGTAAGCTGGTACCTAACAACCCGGCCAATCCCGTAACCCTGCAGCAGGCTATTGACGGCGAACCTCAGCTCCAGGGCCACCGCGACGGCGACCCCAACGTCAGGCGCATGATGGAAATCGCCACCAAGCTGGAAGGGCTGTACCGCCATGCATCTACCCATGCCGCTGGCGTGGTG
>JBAXKX010000391.1:0-2328 GCA_037135115.1 Rhodospirillaceae bacterium | reverse complement strand
GGCGGAGCCATGTTCACTACTAAAGGGACTAGGCTGGGGGAGTTCATCGCATCCCCCCTTCGGCAAGAATGCCGCAGCTGAATTCCAGCTTGGCCTCGATCCGTAACAGGTGGTCGGTCAGCCTTTTTTCAACGGTCTTGAGGGTGTCGATACCGACATATGACCTTGCGACATCGACCCTGTAGTTGGCGATGGCCTCGCGGACCTGAATCTGTGCATTATCGGCCCGTTGCCGCACCATTTCCAACGCCTGTTCGGCATCGCGGCGGTGGCGGTTGATCAGCCAGAACAGACCGCTGATTACCGGCAGTTCAACCGCCGTGATCCACCAGATAACGTCTAACGTTTCATGCATAACATTCTCCCTTTTTTGTCAACAAAAAAGCCGCCTCCGGGGGAGTGCGGCCTTACTAGAACAGGTTTTTTGTTAATTTCCCGCTAGGCGGGTTAGAAGTAATGTATTAATTGGCCATGATCACCGTTCCTCCCCGCCAAGAGGTTGTGGCAGTTGGACGCGCCATTCTTCCCAGGCGAACTGGCTCGGCTTTGAGGCAACCGGCGACCGCATCGAGTCCGTCGTCGCGGCCCTTGAAACGAGCGTCTGGCCGCCAGTCGCGCATTTCCCGGATGAAGGGGGTGTCCCAAATGCTGCGATGGGCATGAAGGGCTCCGGCGGCAAGCACGGCGTCGAAGGCCTCGACGATGCGTTGGTGCTTGGCTTGGCGTGAGCTGACTTCGACCACGGCGCAGGCGACGCCGGACCCGGCGAGTTCCTTACGCAACAACCCCGGTAAAAAGCGGCCAAGTCCGTTGATTTCAAGACTGACAGCGGGCAAATACAAATCACGGACGAAGGCTGCGACCAGTCGGCATTGACGGGTGGCTTGGTCGGTTTCGACACCTTGCTCAGTATCACCGGCTGTGGACCCGGATGTGGAATTTAGGTAGCGGATGCGGTGGAGGTGATAGCAGCCGGCAGCGTCGGTAAAGACGGCGGCAATAACGCTGGCGTCGCCGCCTGAGCCCTTGGTCGCAGCGTCGCCGGCCGAGCGGGCACCGTAGGCCGGATCCCACCAGCAGCTGGCCGAGACCATTTGTTTGCCGTTGAGACTGAGCACGGCTCTGCCTTGGGCCTCCCGGTAATCAAGTTCACCATCGTAGGGGCGCAGAAGGTCGGGATCGAGCCTGCCCTCACTGATGCTGACCGGGGTCAAAAGCATCTGGCTTTGGAACTTGTTGGCTCCGGTGTGGCGACGGATGCGGGCGATGGCCTCGTCGGAGAAGCGCTCAGGCCAGACGCTGTGGCCCTGGTGGTTGGTTACCGGCAGTATGAGCCGGTTGAAACCGTCGAGAAATGGCGATGACTCGCCAATCTCGCGACGCGCCTCGTCGGTGTAAATGGTATAATATGTGTGCGGCGTTCCGACATAAAGCTGAAGTCCCCCCGGCACCAAGATGTAGTCAATCTCGCCCAGTCGCGCTCGCAGATCGGCCCGCTTCGGGGCGCTATCGCAGGTGTTGGGCACCTCGACATCATCGCAAACCACTATGTCGGCGCGACTGCCGGTGATATTGGCCCCGATGCCGCGAGCCAGCATCGAGGGGTCTCGCAACTCCGCCGTACGGTTGACGGTGAACTGCTCGGCCGACCATTGGTCGGGGCGGCTGGGTTTTAGATTGAGACGAACCGCCACGGGGTGTCTTTCAATTAGTCTTTTTACGTTGCGGACCATTTTACGCGCAAGAGACAGGTCTGCGGCCAGTACCAGCAGGCGCAGGTTTGGATTGCGGGTTAATAGCCATGCGGCGAACAGCCCGACCAGCGATGACTTGCCGCTGCCGCGAAAGGCCATCAACAGCAATTGGCGGTCGCCCTCATTCCACCTTGTTGCTAGCCAGCTCGCGATGTTGTCATGGAGCCGGGGCATGGAATGGCCCTGCTCGCGGTTCCACAGCCAGACGAAATCGGGAAAGTCGATCGCCTTCATGTCGCGTCCCCCCGCATGACGGCGAGCGCCCGGCTCGCTTGGGATAACATGGTGTCGAAATCGTCATCGGGGTCTTCGGCCGCAGGTTCGCTGTTGGGCAGGGCTGCCCAGCGGGCCAACCGCACCAAGGCCTCAAGCTGAGCAAGCGCCGTGCGACCGGCGGTGTGGTGCTCCTTGAAGCCCTTGGCGTCCAAAGGGGTTTCGAGGGCCACGAAGTCCCGGTAGGAGGCGATGGCCCGGTCCATGGCCTCGGGGACCAAACGGGCGATGCTGCTGCGCGTGGTGTCGAGGCTATGGTCGGCCAGTAGTTCGGTCTTGGTGGTCACGGCGGCCCTCTTTG
>JBAXKX010000390.1:0-2330 GCA_037135115.1 Rhodospirillaceae bacterium | reverse complement strand
AGCGGGTCGCTGGACCCCATTATCAAGACAAAGACTGAGACACGAATTACACGAAGGAACACGAATTGGGGAAATATGTCAAAAACATGCTATGGCCCAGTTACGTGGGTAGGGCGGGCAGTCCCTTGCCCGCCGCGATTGCAAACCCACGCGTGAGGATTGACCGCGACGGCGCACACGGAGTGACGCTGGACCCATTATAAAGGCCATGGGCTTGCTTCGAAAAAACGGACAGTGAAATCGGGTTATTTGGTTAATTGTTTTTGGCTTCGAAGTCAACTGGGGACAGGAAATTAAGGGCGCTATGGAGGCGCTTGGGATTATAGAAGCATTCGATGTAATCGAAGATGGCGGTGCGTGCTTGGTGGTGGTTGGTGAACTTGCTACGATAGACCAGTTCCCATTTGAGGGTGCTCCAGAAGCTTTCCATGGTGGCATTGTCGTAACAGTTGCCCTTGCGGCTCATGGAGGGCACCAGCATGGCGGCTTGGAGTGCGTGGCGGAAGTCGCCACTGGCATATTGGACGCCGCGATCGGAATGGAACAGCAGTTTGGCGGGTGGTTGCCGGTGTAACAAGGCCATGCTTAAAGCGGCGGTAACGAGGGCGGTGTCGATGCGTTCGCTCATGGCCCAGCCGACGATTTTGCGGCTGTAAAGGTCCAGTATGCCGGCGAGATAAAGCCAGCCTTCCTGGGTTTCGATATAGGTGATGTCGGCTACCCAGATTTGGTTGGGAGCGGTGGCCTTGGGGGCTTCGGCCAGACGGTTGGGCGCGATGGGCTGGTCGTGCTTGCTGTTGGTAGTTTGAACGCGATAGCGCCGCTTCTGGCGCCCGCACAAGCCGGCGGCTTTCATGAGTCGGGCGATACGATTGCGGCCATGGGAACAGCCTTGTTGGTCGAGCTCCTGCTGGACGCGCGGACTGCCATACGTTTGCCGGCTGCCGGCAAAAACGGTGGTGATCTGGCCGGTGAGCTTTTGGTCTGCCATCGCCCGCGGGCCGGGGCAATCACGGCGCTGCTGCCAGTCGTAGAAGCCGCTGGGGGAAACTTTTAATAACTGGCACATAGCAAGAATGGCGTGCTGGGTTTTCATCGCATGGATCCGTTCATAGCGTTCGGTGACGGTTCGGAGAGAATGCCCAACGTTTTTTTTAAAATGTCGCGCTGCTCGGTCAAGTGACGAATCTCCCGGCGGGCGGCATTCAGCTGGGTTTGCAACTCGGCGGCTGAACTGGGCTTTGCCCCGGCTGCCGCCTTCCCCCCAGCGTCAGCCGGGGCAAAGCGCTTCCGCCAGGCATACAGCCGATTGGGGAGAATCCCCAGCTCCACGGCCACCACACTGGCCGACTTGCCACTGGTTAGCCAGTTGTTGACGGCTTCACGCTTAAAGGTTTGGTCAAACTTCTGACGAGTCTTAACGATGTTCTGGTTATTGGTTTTAATCATTTGATTGTCTACCCAATTTACCGTCCGTCAAATCGAAGCAACCTCACTGTATAGCTCCGTGAACGTGAGGGAATTGACGTAATCCCCCTCGGTGCTGTCATCGCAATGCGCCACCGTATCCGCCTCGACGGAACCCGGTTTGCTCGTGTCGGGCGGACCGCCGCGCGTGGGCACTTCGTGTCGCAGGAGCGTCCCGGGGCGCGTGGCGCAGATCCCCCGTTTGGGATGTTTCACGCGGGCGGGACTCAGCAGGCGATCGATCTGGGCAGGACTGATCTTAAGAAGTTTTTCCTTAAAAGCTTCCCCCAGCGGCGCGCCCCGCCGCTCGTAATGTTCCAGCCATTCAGGCAATGCCGCCTTGAGCAGCTTGCTGCACAACTGATCACTCGCCAGCCACACCGCTTTAAGCACCGGCAACACTTCCCCCGGATCATAAATGACTTTGGGTCCGCTCCGCTTGGGCGGCGCCGTGCGCAGCGGATGGTTCAATAACCGCAGGGCGGATTTGGGGTGATACCCGCACGTCGCGCAAAACTCACTGAGTATGCGTGACTTGTGCAGACGACCGGCGCGCTGATAGCGCCCGTGTATGCGAGCTAAACACTCGCGTTTAGAGGAGAGACTCATGTTCGTGGTTCGGGTAACCATGAATATGAGTCAACGTATCGGAAGACCCCTCGTCCACCTCCCAGTCCCGGTAACATTTAATATGAGTCAACTCGAGTCGGCTCGGCGGCCCGCTTTTCATCCGGTTTAAGATTGTCACCGCCCCGAAAAAAATTAAAATGGCTGCTCTCATTCAATGAAAACATTCAATATCGCAGCGCTCGCGGGCGACGGCATCGGCAATGAAGTCATGGCTGAGGCCATCAAAGTTCTCC
>JBAXKX010000389.1:0-2342 GCA_037135115.1 Rhodospirillaceae bacterium | reverse complement strand
CGCGCACACCTATCTTTTGAATGATATATGCTGCCATACCGTTAAGGCTAATCGGAACTGGCTACGCTCGACCACCGCCTTGTGTGGGAGCTTGGCGGCGATTTTGCTCGCTTTGGCGCAACCGGCTTTGGCTAATCCCCAAGGCGGGGTGGTGGCAGGCGGCACTGTTACTATTACCCAAACCTCGCCGACTCGAGTCGACATCAATCAAGGAACGACCAAGGGCATAGTCAACTGGCAGAGTTTTAGTATTGGCAGCACCGAGCATACTAATTTCAATCAGCCCAATGCTCAGGCTATTACTCTTAATCGGGTGGTGGGGGGTAATCTTTCAGAAATACTTGGTCGCCTCACCGCTAATGGCCAGGTTTGGCTGATCAATCCCAATGGTGTATTCTTCGGTCCCGGGGCGCGAATCGATGTTGGCGGGTTGCTGGCGACGACACATGATATCAAAAACGAAGACTTTATGGCCGGGCGTTATATCTTTCAGAGCGACAGTCAGCCTCCTGGAATTATTGAGAATCAGGGAGTTATTACAGCGGCTGAAGCCGGATTGGTGGCTTTTGTTGCGCCCGGAGTGGTCAACCACGGCGTGATCACTGCGCGATTGGGCGAGGTGACGCTGGCCTCGGGCAATGCCTTTGTGGTTGATTTCTATGGCGATCAGAAGATTAATCTGGTCATGGACCGTAAGACCTCCGGTCAGGTGATCGGCCGCGACGGCAAGCCGCTGGATGCGCTGGTCAAGAATGATGGCCAAGTATTCGCCGATGGTGGCCGAGTTCAGATGAGCGCTGCCGCTGCCAAGGGAGTAGTGGAAAACGTCATTAGCCTCGGTGGTCTAGTCCAAGCCCGCAGTGTTCAACAAAAGAACGGCAAGATTATTCTCAGCGGCGATCAGGGTAATGTACTCGTCACCGGCACTATCGACGCTTCTGGGCGCAACGCAGGCGAGAGCGGCGGCAAGGTTACTATCTCGGGGGCTGTGGTGACCATCGCCAGCACCGGAAAGGTTGATGCCAGTGGAGACATAAGCGGCGGGCAAGTGGTGCTGACCGCCGACAGCATCGATCACCGGGGCGTTATTCTGGCGAACTCAACCACGGGTTCGGGAGGTATCATAGATATATTCGCCGATGATATCAAATTGGTGGCGGCGCGACTCGATACGTCGGGAGCAACCTCGGGCGGGGCCATCCGCATCGGTGGCGATGTTCAGGGCGGCAATGCCAGCGACTCGACGCTGCAAAAATACGGCATCAGCTTGGGCAGCAAGCCGGTTCGCAATGCCCGCAAGGTTGTGGTTGATAATAATTCGGTGATCAACGCCAACGCCACACTGAAGGGGCGTGGCGGCAAGGTTGTGGTGTGGTCTGACGGCTCCACCAGCGTAAACGGCATTATCACCGCCATGGGTGGTATTCAGGGGGGCGATGGTGGGTTTGTGGAAACATCCGGGCACGCCCTGTCTGTCGGCAGTTCAGCGCGAATAACCACAGGTGAAGGCGGAAATTGGCTGCTTGACCCCACAGAAATCATCGTCTCCAATACCGGCGGCACGATCACGGCCACATCCATCCAGGACACGTTGAACGGAGGGACCGTCGTTACGCTGAGCACGACCGGCGGCGGCGTTGGAAACGGTGACATCACCATCAATTCGCCAATTTCATGGAGCACCAGCAACGCTCTGATCCTGGATGCCTATCGCGGCGTTCAGATCAACGCCGTCCTCACAGCCAGCGGAACCACCGCCGGTCTGACGGTCACCTATAATCACGGCGGCAGCGGCGGCAATTTGCTCACCGGCGCCGGAGCCTCGGTGACGCTATCGGGAGCGAGTGCTGCCCTGACCATCAACAACGTCGGATATAAACTGATCAGCACCGCCAGTGACTTGCAGAACTCCATCGCAAGTAATGGCTATGGCATCGCTTACGCGCTGGCCACCGACATCAATATGACCGGATTCGGAAATTTCACGCCGATCGGATTCAACGGCTCCGACAACAACACCAATCCGGCTGAGTTCACTGGTAGTTTTGACGGGCTAGGCCATACGGTTACTGGCCTGACCATCAACAACCCGGCAGCAAACTATCTGGGGCTGTTCAGCATCATCGGCTCTGGCGCCACCGTCCGCAATCTAGGACTGGTCGGCGGCAGTGTTACCGGCGGGGCTGTTTATGGCAGATTCGGCATGCATGCCGGAACGAACTACGGCACCATCACCAACGCCTACGCCACTGGGGCGGTGAGCGGCGGCAGTGGCGCCAGTTATATTGGTGGGCTGGTGGGGTATAGCTCCGGCGGCGCGATCTCGTCGAGCTACGCCACCG
>JBAXKX010000388.1:0-2350 GCA_037135115.1 Rhodospirillaceae bacterium | reverse complement strand
CACCGCCGACAGGGATGCTCGGGTCCGTTTGGTCAGCCTCCAGGGTGCCCGTGACGAACTGGACCGGCTGATATTGGCTCGACGTGACGCAGGCACTCAAGCCGATGGGCCAAGTACCGAGCTGGCGGCCGCCGCCCTCAGTGTCGCGCAGCAGCAGCTGCGTGCGTTTGATGATAAGGCGGCTGCCGATGTCGAACACCAAAAAATCCTCACGGCGTCATCCATCGTCAAAATATTGGCGCCCGGCGGCCTGCGTAAACGCAAAATGGGCGAGACTATCACTGCCTTTAATGGTCGGCTCGCGGCACTATGCGACGCGGCCGGTCAGGGCGTGGTTGCCCTCACCGACGACCTGACTGCAACCTATGACGGCCGCCCTTATGACATATTGTCCACCGGAGAGGCGTTCTTGTGCCGCGCCACCATCCAGGCGGCGGTTGCACAAATCGACGGCTCACAGGCGATTTTGGTCGATATCGATAGACCCCTCGACAGTGGCGCAACCGAGAGTGTGATTAACCTTGTTGACACAGCAGCGGCTGATGGCGGCCCGATAATGTTTGCGCTGATTGGTATCACGCTAACTCGCCCACAACAAGCGCCCAATCTGGCCGCACTGGGCGAGGGGTGCGTCACATATTGGGTCGAGGGCGGCGCGGTCAGCGTGCTGGCCGATGCCAAAAATCGAGATTTGGTTGTTGCCTCCCAATGACAATCGCTGTCCACAGCGGGGTGCCTAGCTTCGGCTAGGCAATCCGGTGTCGAGAGATACCAACATCACAACACTCCACAACACGTCACGCTACCGTGGCGAGGAACAAGGCTTGGCGGGGCAGGGCAGGGCCGGGCATGGTATGGCTGGGCGAGGAATATTTAGTTAACGACCAAACAGGAGGCTATCCAATGACTCAACCGGAAGAACCCGAAGCGCCGGTCGGCTGGCGGATAAAGTCGTGGTGCGCTGCAGTATCTATCAGCGTCCCGACCTTCTATACTATCAGGAAGAGAAATCCTGATGCGATCAAAATGGTTAAGGTCTATGGCCGATCGGTGGTGCGCACTCCGCCGAAAGAATTCCTGGATGGCTTTCAGGAAGACAAACGACGTACAATTGCCAGCCTCCGTTGACCGATAATGCGGAAAAACGAAACCAGGGTTGGGGAAAAATCTCCCGGCTATTTCTATGAGGTGCAGAACGTCGCCCAATCTTCCATGAGACGGCGGCGCTTCTCAAAAAGATCCCCGCGCTGATAGGCCGCGACGACCTTATCGCCCGGCGTGTGGGCCAAGGCCATCTCGATCACGTCATGGGGATGCCCGGTGCATTCCGCCGCCCAGGTGCGGAACGTCGCTCTGAAACCATGGGCCGTCACGTCTACATTCATACGGCGCAGCGCCATCTTCATCGCCATGTTTGACAGGGGAAATTTTCTCTTCTGGCCGGGGAATACAAACCTGTCCGCCCCCTCCTTGAGTGACGCCAACTTGCGCAACAGCGACATCGATGTCGCGGTCAGCGGCACGCGGTGCTCCTTTCCGGCCTTTATCCGCCCTGCCGGAATGGTCCAGGTCTGAATTTCGATGTCGATTTCTGACCAGCGCGCTCCGAACACCTCGCCCGAGCGACATGCGGTAAGAATGGCGAACTCCAGAGCCCGCGCGCTCAGTCCGTCATGCAACTGCAACTTCGGCCAGAATTCCCCCATCTCGTTATAGGGCAGACTTGCGTGGTGCTCGACGGGCGCGATTTTCACAGCGGACGGCAGGGCGAAAGACAGATGACCCTTCCAGCGGGCAGGGTTATCGCCAGTGCGGTAGCCCTTGATCCTGGCGTAATCGAGAATAGCCTCGATCCGGCCCCGCACCCGGCTTGCCGTCTCGGTCTTGATCGGCCATATCGGCTCAAGGATGCGCAATACCATGGCGGTGTCTATGGCGTCGGGGGAGAGCAAACCGATGACGGGAAAGACGTAGGCCCGCATGGTGGCGGTCCATTGGGCGCAGTGTTTGGGGTTCCCCCACTGCGCCCGGTGGGTTTCGATGTAGCTCTCGGCGCAATCGATGAATGTCACGATCGGAGTTGACACCGACACCGGCACCGTGGGCGGCGCTTTGGCCGCGACTTTCGCATCTATGGGGTCAATGCCGTCAGCCACCTGTTTTCGCGCAGCGAGCGCACGCTGCCGGGCCTCAGCCAAGCTGAACGTCTTGGCCGAACCTAATCCCATGTCTCGCCTGCGCCCGGCCAAACTGAACCGAAACACCCATGTCTTGGCACCCGCCGCTGTCACCTGGAGGTCAATGTCGTCAAATTAGCCGTTTTAGCGCCTTGGGGTAGAAGTCTGGCGCG
>JBAXKX010000387.1:0-2361 GCA_037135115.1 Rhodospirillaceae bacterium | reverse complement strand
GACGGGGCGACGTTCATCGTCAACGCCAGTGAGGCAAATAACAGCGGGTTCGTCTACCATTGCCGCCATGCCCATTGCACGGGTCTGGACCGGCTGCACTTCCTGAAGCTGATCCTCGAACGCGGCGGCCTGACCATCGGCGATCTGACCGCGCCGGAGTTCCACGGAGAGGACGGGGAACCCGACGAAAACGGGTTCAACGATTGCATCACGGGCGCCGACAATCTCACGGCCAGTAGCCGCCCGGCCGAAATCGACAAGGTGCTTCGCGCCGCCGCCAAGGCCAAGCTCTCGGCCATCGAACAGCGCCGGGTGTTCGAGGTGATCAAGAAGCGCACCGGGCTGCCCCTGGACGCAATCAACAAGGGGTTCAACGAACAGCGGCGTGAGGAACGTGGTCCCGCTGCCGATATTGGTTTGGCCGTGGCCGAAGCGGCACTGAAACAGTTCTACGCCGGAGGTGCCCACCTGATCCGCGCAATCGATAAGAGCTTTTGGGCTTACGGCGGGACGCATTGGTCAAGATTGACTGACGAACAGATCAAAAATAAGCTCATGACAGTGGTCAAGAAGATGGTCGACCCGGACGAACGCGACTTCAACTCGGCGCTGAACGCATCCTTCAACCTGTTGGTCGCCGAACGGGCCGTATCTACCGATGTCCTGCGTCTGACTGAAGAGCCGCCGCCGGTCATCAACTGCCGAAACGGTGAATTGTGGATCGACGCCAATGGTTCGGTGTCGCTGCGCCCGCACCGGTACGACTCCTATTTGACATATGCGCTCGACGTGAACTATGAACCCGCCGCTCGCTGCCCGACGTTTGATAAGACCATGCTCGGGATATTCGCGAAGTCGTCCGATCCTGCGGACATGGTTCGGCACGCCCTTGAATTTATGGGCTATGCCATTCAACCGTGCCGAGACATAGCCTGCTATTTCATGCTGAAGGGGCAGGGCAACAACGGCAAAACCAAATTCATGCAGACCATCGAGAAGCTGATCAACGCCCGGTGCATCTATAGCGACCGGCTCTCGAATATCGAAGGAAACAAGTTCGCGACCGGCTCTCTTGCTGGAAAGCTGATTTTGCTTGACGACGACGTTGACACCGGGACGAAATTGCCGGACGGATTGCTTAAGAAGCTGTCGGAACGCAAACTGTTGACCGGAGAACTCAAGTTCAAGGACAGCTTCGAGTTCATCGCGACGTGCCTCCCGGTGTTGCTCGCGAATAACTTCCCGCTGTGCGCCGACCTGTCCTATGGGCAACGGCGCCGTGCGAAGATCATTCCGTTCAACCGCATCTTCACGCCGGCCGAAGACGACAGGGGACTGTTTCCGAGGATTTGGCGCAACGAGCTGCCCGGCATCCTGAACCGCGCCATCGAAGGATTGCAGCGCCTGCGGCAGCGTGGCGATTTTCTGGAGCCGGCCGACTGCATCAAGGCCAAGGGTGAATGGTTGGCTCACGCCAACCCGCTGACCGCGTTTCTGTCCGAACGCTGCAATGATGCCGCCAACAGCCGAATCATGATCGCCGAGTTCTACCGCCAGTTCGTCGCATGGGCCGAAGAGTCCGGGATCAGGAGCGTTCCCGCTCGCAACACCATGAAGGCCAACCTGATCAATCTCGGGTACAGGGTGGACCGCACGGAACACGGGAGCGCCGTGTTCGGCCTGTCCATCATCGGCAGCTACTACGCCAGCGAGGCCGCAGCATGAGCGCGCCATTGAACAAAGAGCGGTTTTGGGAAGGTGCTGGCGCTGGCGGAAAGCGCCAGCGATCACGAAGCGCCGCCGCCTGACGAAACCTGACGAAACTCCTGACGATCCTGTTCGGGAAAAGTGTCGAATATCGACGTTGTATCAATGCGTTACGGACATCCTGACGAAAATGACGAAACTTTGCCCATTAATATGTTGGTGAAACGGGACATATACCAACCCACGCGGACGAGGAAAAAGTTGTATAGTAATCAAATCTACCCGCATCGCTATATCCCCATTTCAGGGGATAATTAATAGCCCGAGTTTCGTCATTTTCGTCAGCCGACTTCCAACTGATTGATTTTATGCGCGTTTTCGGCCGCTCTTGGCAAAAGTCCGTCAGGAGTTTCGTCAGCCGTGCCGGGAGTTTCGTCAGGACGCACCAGCCGACGACGACGGCGACCACGCTGGAATGCAGGAGCACCATGACGCCGCGTTTAATGGTTACAGACAATCCGGCCGGCAAGCTGCCCGGCACCAAAAACCACGCTACCCGGATGGCCGAAAATCTCATGGAAGGCGCGGGCGAGACGAAGGTGGTGCGTGAGCCAGGAAAGGCACCAGCGGCGAAACTCACGCCTTGGTCTGGGC
>JBAXKX010000386.1:0-2378 GCA_037135115.1 Rhodospirillaceae bacterium | reverse complement strand
AGCAGGAGGACCGGGAGGAGGCCGGCCGCAGTCTCTCGGACCTGTCGAAGCTCACCATCACGGACGCCGAGGTTGCGGCGGACCTGTGGTTCGTGCGCCTGCGTGGCCGCATCGCCCAGAAGGAGCCGGCCAAGGACGCCATTACCCTGATGGCCGGGCACGGGTTCCGCGTCGTGCGCATTTGCTCGCCCGCTGGCCTCGACCGTGAGAGCAGCCTGATGGGGAACTGCGTCGGCTCCGGCCTCTACGACCTCGACGTGAAGACCGGCCGTGTCTTGATTGCCTCGGTACGCGACACCGCCAACGAGCCCCACGCCACCATGGAGCTGCGGCAAGACGGATGCAATCCTACGCTGTTCCAGGCGAAGGGGCGTCAGAACGGCCCGATCTCGCCGCGCTATGCTGGAATTGTCGTCGATTTCCTTGAATCAGTTCATGCGAGGCTGTGGACCAGCTGCCGCGACCTGGGCGGTACTGGAGTCATGTACTGCGGCGGCCACTTCGTCGCGGCCACCGATCCCGCCCGGGGCCTGCTAATCGCCAGCGACGATGGCGTCGACATCTTCCTGGTGGCGACCGGTCCCGACGTATATTTGCTGTCCGCTCCCGACGGCAAGGCGACGATCGAGTTAGGGGCGGGAGGCGGCTTGGTCGGGCTGTGGAGCAACTTGCCAGCGGCGCGGACGCCGGTCTGCTGCCGTCTGCTCAACCTGATGGCTCGGCGCGAGCGCCCATCGACCGGGGCGACCTCCAGCCTCGCCAGACTTGGCCTCTACCACGACGGTGAGAGGTTCGTCACGCTGGAGCAGGCGCTGACCCGGACGCCGGGAATGCGGTTTGCCAATGGCGATCGGCTGGTGACAATGATTAACCGCGAGACCGGCCAGGAGACGCTCTGGTATGTGCGCCACGGCAGACTGGCAGCGATCCTCACCACCAATACCGCTGGAGGCAGCAACCGTATCTTCGTCGCAGAAACCAGTGACGAGTTTTCCGGCCGGGAGGTCGCCGGCAATGTGTCCGGGCTCCTGGAGCAGCGTAACGCTCTGCTGGCCGATTCTGCCGCTGCGGCTCGACTTGGCCTGGTTTTCTTCGCACTGATCGGCCGCTACACCACCCTTGATATCCTGGCCGAGGTCGCAACCGAGGCTCTGACCGACCTGGACTGCATCCTGGCCCTGGACCACGCCGAGGGGCGCACAACCCTAAGCCTTAACCGGCGCCTCCGCCATGTCGCCGATGTCCGCTTGGACGGCGTCGGCCGCATCACGCCGTTCCTGACCGTAAAGAGCGTCGAGGGCGCCAATCTCCGTCGCGACTTCAAGTGGGTGCTGTCGGTGCTCAACGCTCTCGGCTTCGCGGCAGGCCACGGCGACTTGGGGGCCGGCATCTTCTTCCACCGAGCGACCCGCTTGTTCATGAGCCGGGACGCCTTCATGGCCAAGGGTGGCACCGGCAGCGCGACCATGGCCGACATGCGCAGCATGGTCGCCTCTTGCTGGCGAAAGGCAGCCGCCACCCGCTCGCGTGCAGTTTGAGGGTACCCGTTCACCCCCCCCTTTTTTTTTGGGGGGGGGGGGCTGCTGGCGTGGCAAAAGTGTCTCTTGACAGGGATGGTGACTACTCTCGGCCCAAAAGGGCAGGGTTTGCGCGGCGAGAGTTTGGATCAACTGCCTTACAAGCGTTCATTCGGCAGCAGACGCTCTAAATGAGCGTGGCGTCAAGACGGCCAGGGGCGGGCAGTGGCATGGATCATCAGTGTTGAACCTGATCAAGCGTTATGGATTCCAGAGCATAAGTGCACTGGCAGCGACTACTTGACGGTGACTGCCAGTGCAAATACTTGTACATACTTTGAACGCATCGAAGTATTATACTCAATGAAATGTTGGTTGCTGTTTCAACTTCTTTATACGGTGGCGTTGATATGCTTCAATCTCTCTTGCAAGATGGTGATGGCGATTGAATGATAAAAGAGTAATTGATACTAAGTGTGGGTCTTTGCTTCCAATATCTAGACAACACAATATGCCACCAGCATCACCGGTGTAAAAAACATCTATTATATCGCACCTCCTCGGGATATCAAATCCAGAAGACCTTTCAGATAACTGATTTGCAAGTAATGCAGGTATAGTTGTCGGTACCGGTAAGGCATTTTTTAGTCTTCCCATCAATAATTCGACCTTTTCAGGAATATCTATCATAAACCTGCCAACATTTGCCCGCTCATGCGTATCATGACGACTTGATAGCAACAAGCCAGTATTAATATGGAGCATATTGAGGCTGTCGTGATTATGATTGTTAGGTATGCCTCTTAGATATTTATGGACATTACTTCCTGCATGGTAATCACCATGGCAAAAATACTTGTT
>JBAXKX010000385.1:0-2387 GCA_037135115.1 Rhodospirillaceae bacterium | reverse complement strand
TTGCGGGCATACTCGGAGAACATCAGGAAGGTTGCGCCGTAGGGCTTGAAGCCGCTGTGCAGAGCTTCAATGGCCGGACAGGCACCGTTTGGACGCTGGAAAATCAGCGGTTGGTGCAGCGACAGATGTCCTTCGGTCACCGAACGTTGGATGGCCGACTTGAGATTATCAGCGCACTTCCGGTCGGGATGGAGGTCCTTGCCACGATAAATACTAAGCTCTCGGCTGGCCGCCTTGCCATTCCGGAGGCCACGCCATGATGCTCGCATGGCGTGATATCAATCATCATTTGGGAAGATTTTTACTAACTTGCGTTGGCCTTGGGCTTCTGCTGGGCGTGGTCATGGCAATGATCGGAATTTATAGCGGTCTGGTCGATGATGCCCATACTCACGATCTCATCGCAGAGTTGAAAGAGGTGGGATCAGGCATAAAGACCGACCGGCCAAAGCTGGCGGAAGCCGTGGCGCTGGCAAAGAGCCATCGTGCAGTTCTGCTCATCGCCAAACTTGATCGTCTTGCACGGTCGGTGTCCGTGATCGCCAACCTAATGTACGGGGGTGTCGATTTTGTCGCGTGCGATCAACCATTTGCAAACCGCCTCACACTGCACCTCCTCGCGGTCGTTGCGGAACACGAGGTGGCGTTTGTGGACAGCACAGGACCGCTTCCCGAAGCAGGCCGTAGGGAAGAGGAGGTGGCTGCAACGTTGCTCAATCAGTTAGTCTTCCTGCGCCTCCTGGAGCAAACTCGCTAACGTGGAAGGGGGGCTGTCGCTAGGTGCCCCGATCCTATTTTGCAAGAGGCTCGTCTTTGTAGCATCAGAATGCTAGGCGGGCCGATGCATTGACCATCGATGATGGTGTATTCTCCCTGAAGGTGTGGCCGAGTTCACCTGTAACCGTCAGGTCCCCGAATCCGGAAAAATTATCTTTGTAGAAGTTGGTACCGACAGAGCTTTGCACCTCACCACGGATTGTGGAACAGCCACCTAATGGGGTGGCGCAGGAGAGCAGTCTAGGAGCAAAATACGGGATCATGTCGTAAGAATAATAGTGTGAGGTATAGATTTCGATGTCTGAAGTTGGGGCGTAGGTGATGCGGCCGCCTGCTTTCAGGTCTCCTACGTAGGTTTCGGTTGACGCTTGGTCGGCACCAACACTGTCGTTGAAGTTACTTTGCAATTCATGAGCATATACCATACCAACGCCGGGGCTGATAACCCAATTATCCATAATATGGTGATAGTTCAGGTTTGCTTCCAAGCGTTTCGGCTACCGCCATAATTACCAGTAACTTCACCAACTTCACGGTTTCGAGAAGCGCTGCTGTCGAGCCAAGTATGAGCATATAAGGCATCAAACACTACCGCGCCATCAAACAAGCGATAGCCAAAATATGGAACTAGGCTGGTGCCATCCGTGCCGAGGATTCCGGTATTGAATTTGGTATCAAGGCCAAGGCTTTCTCGTGAAACCGCGAGGCCGAGCAAAACATCACCACCGATTCCGCCAGCATTTGTAACTAAATAGTCACTGCCGAGCAAACCAGTAACCAAGTGACCATCATATTTGCTAAGTTCTTGGGTGTTAGACAGAAATGTGTATGAAAAATTGCTCCAAACGGCAATTTTTTGAGAAGCATCACCGGATGAAATGCCGACAAGGTTGCCATCCAGCATTACTTGTCCCGTATCCTTTTTGCGTGCTCGTGGTGCCAGCGAGAAACCTATTCGCTGGGAGATGCCAGAAACAATGGCCTTGGAGGCCGCGCGCGCTGTTTCACGACTGGTGATTTGGTTGGCGTTGGTCTGCCCAAGGTTGTTCCAAGCATTTAAAAGATCTGATTGCTTAATATCCTTTATCCGCCCACTATAAACAATTTTTCCATCGACAGTTACTACTAACGTGTCAGTAGTGCTAGATCTAGCGAAGTTAACTGCGCTAGTTGTTACCTCTACATTGTGACCAGAAATTGATCCAGTCAGCTTTTTTAATAATGGAATGTTTTTGAAGTCTGTTGCAGAATCCACAGTCACATTCTGACCCAGTATCGTTCCGCTGACAGTTCTGGCTTGCAGACTGGGATTGGCCACGACACCCTTCGCTATGTCCTTGAGTATAGCTCGCAAGGTCGGATCGGTGAATTTAGTGCTCCTGTCAATTGCAGAGCTGACCCCAGCCTGCTTTTCGGCTAACGTCTTAGAATATGCAGGACCAGAGTTCAATAGCAATGCTGACACGATGATCGTCGTTGTCAGTAGGAAGTTTTTAGTGTTCATTGTTTAATTTCTTATCTGTTACAAGCCTATTTAGGAAGTTTTGGGCTAGAATGCGTATTCCGATCAATCCGGCCACCCATTCCGATTTGAAAGCGGCCACCCATTC
>JBAXKX010000384.1:0-2403 GCA_037135115.1 Rhodospirillaceae bacterium | reverse complement strand
CAGTTGAACCAATCTGCCCTATCTGGTCGCCAGATAACCGCGAGAGTTCCAGTACGGTATTGCTCAGGCGAGCGTCGTTCAGGCTGGCGCCGCTGAGGTCGGCACCGAGAAGCACCGTCTGGCTCAGGTCCGCGCCGGACAAGTCAGCGTCTACCAAGTCCGCGCCGGACATGTCGCAATCTGAGAGGTTCGCCTGACAGAGGATGGCGTGATCGATCTTCGCTTCGGTGAGACAGGCATTCCGACTTGCCGTCCCGTTGACAGCACCAGATATCCGAAAGTCCGCACTGCGAAGGTTGGTATTGGAAAGTGTGGCCCGGTGTAGATTAGCTCCGCAAAATCAGCTCCAGCAAGATTCGATCCAGACAGGTCAGCTCCTTCTATATCCGCGCCAAAGAAATCAGCACCAGTTAAATCACAATTCTTCAAAGAACCTTTTGCTATGTTGGCGCCCTTGAATGAGACGCCCTCCAGCTTCTCCTTTGTGAGGGAAATCCCAGAAATGTCCGTGAACGAGAAGTCTGCCTTATGTCCGCGCGCATCACCCTTAACGAACGCACGATGGCGCACCAGGATGACCATCACATCCCCTTCGCCAACATGTGTGGCCGTGCTCATCTCCTGCCCCCGATACCCATGCGGTATACCTTCACGGCAATGGACTGTACCTTCCGCTTAGGCACATTGGAAGTGCCGAAGGGAACCACGGCCGCCGACAATCTCACATCGCCAATCTCCGCCTAAACCGACCCGTCCCCGAATCAATCGCTACGACTGGAGCAGGGACAGTATGGGCATGCAGACGACGGCTGATGTGATAGTGTGACGTGAGCATGAAATGTTTGCTTTGCAGCTATAGGCGAAGCGCATACCCCTCGTTCAGAACGGCAGGAGGAGCGGACCATGGTTCTCAACCGATTTCTCATTGGCTTTCCGATTCGCGCCAAGCTGGGTGCGCTGGTTCTGGTGTGTGTCGTCCCTACTTGCTTTGTTGCAGCCTACATCGCATTCGATTCCTACCAGCGAGAGCGGGCGAGCGTTGAGGGAGATTTGCTGGCGACGACCAGGGCACTCGTGCTGGCTGTCGATCTCGATGTTGCAAGCATACAGTCATCGTTACAAGTTCTCGCGATGTCAAAAAGCATTGTTAATAAAGACCTCGTTTCGTTATTTGAATTGGCAAATGATGTAGCAACATTATATCCTGGATCTAACATTATTTTAGCAGATAGCGAGGGAAATCAGCAATTCAATACGCTCGCGCCACTTGGAACAAGTCTACCGAAGCGTGGTAGCATCAAGGTCGTGAACGAATTATTTACGACTGCCAAGCCAGTAATATCTGACTTCTATATTGGGGCAGTTCGAAAAAATCCTGTTGTCAGGATTGACGTACCTATTTTTAGAGATGGAGCCGTCATACTCGATCTAGCGATATCATTTCCTTTGGAAAGGTTTAATGCGATTCTTCAATCGCAGAAGCTCTCACCTGGCTGGATGGCGGCAATATTTGACCGCCAAGGAATCATTATGGCCAGAACACATAGTGCAGACAAATTGGTTGGGCACAAGGGAGTTCCTGTGCTTGTAGAGAGAATGAAAGAATCGTCCGAGGGCGTGCTCGAACTTGAAACCCTCGATCACATTCCATCTTCGGTCGGCTTCAGCCGCTCATCGGTTTCAGGTTGGACCATCGGTATTTCTGTCTCAACTGCCGTTCTAACTCAAAATCTTAGGCATTCACTCTGGCTGACAGGCTTCAACACGGCTCTATTGCTCTTGCTAGGTCTCGGGCTGGCGTGGATTATTAGTCAGCGCATTGTTGTCTCGGTCAAGGCTCTGACCGCTCCTGCAATTGCGGTTGGTGAGGGCAAGCCAATTTCGATAGCACATTTGCCACTCAAAGAAGCTGAAGAGGTGGCGCAGGCGCTGGTCCGGGCTTCTAATCTTCTTCGCCAGCGATCCGAAGAAAGGGACCGAGCTGAGGCCATTGTTGCAGAACGCACAGCGGCAATAGCTAATATGAACGAGCTACTTGCCAAATCTAATGTCGAGCTGGAGAAAGCAAAAGAAGATGCGATAATGGCAAGTGAGGCGAAAAGTGCTTTTTTGGCGAATATGAGTCATGAATTAAGAACCCCATTAAATTCTATTATAGGATTCTCAGAAATATTGATGGGATTCCCCTATAGTGATACTTTACCAACCCAGGTTTCATAGAATGTCAGACACATACACTCAAGTGGTGCGCACCTACTTAGACTAATTAATGATCTATTGGACATATCAAAAATTGAGTCTGCTGATGAGGTTGCAGACAAAGATCCAGGTAAAAAAAAACGCTTAAAAATCCTTGAAAAATCAGGGCTGACGCTTGACCGTGAGTTTTTCATCCAGCAATCC
>JBAXKX010000383.1:0-2410 GCA_037135115.1 Rhodospirillaceae bacterium | reverse complement strand
GAGAGGGAGCGTGAGGCTTCCGCAAAACGACTGAGGGTGAGAACCTCAGTCCTCGACAAGCTGGTGAAAGCCTTAGTCGCCACCGCCACCAACGCCGACACCAAGGGGCAGGGGCAGGCTTTGGAGTTGCCCTCGCCCAAGCCGTGGGATCACCCGGTGAACGGTGCGGCCCTGCTATCCGACCTGACGGCCGGGGTGCGCAAGTACATGGTGATGGAGGACGGAGCGGCCGAGGCGGTGGCGCTGTGGGTGGTTCATGCTCATGCTGTCAACGCCTTCAGCGTTTCGCCCCGGTTGGCGATCACGAGTCCCGAAAAGGGGTGCGGCAAGACGACTTGCATTGACGTGGTGGCCATCTTGGTTCCGCGTCCGCTGACGACTGCGAACACTACGGCCGCCGCTATCTTCAGGACAATCGAAGCGGCACAACCGACCCTGATGATTGATGAGGCCGACACTTTTCTTACCGACAACGACGAAATGAGAGGTATTCTAAACAGTGGGCACCGTCGCTCTGCCGCTTTCGTTCTGCGACTAGTCGGCGACGATCACGAACCCCGGAAGTTCTCGACATGGGCTGCCACCGTCATTGCGATGATCGGCCGGTTGCCCGACACCCTGGAAGACCGCTCTATCCCCGTCAGGCTGCGGCGCCGCCTTCCAGAAGAGACCATCACGGCCTTCAGAGTTGATCGCACCCCCGACCTTGACCTTTTGGCTCGCAAAGTGGCCCGGTGGGCTGCCGACAATTTTGACACACTCCGGGGAAGTGACCCAGCAATCCCGTCGGCCATTAACAACCGGGCTGCTGACAACTGGAGACCGCTACTCTCCATCGCCGACGCTGCCGGTGGCGAGTGGCCTGATTGCGCGCGGCGTATCGCAGAGAAGGTCGTCGCGGGCGCTGGTGCCGATGTCCAGTCCGCCAAAGTCATGCTGCTTGAAGACATCCGTGCCGCGTTCGAGGACCAGAGCACCGACCGTCTGCCATCGGCTGACATGGTTGCTGCCCTGGTGGGAATGGAGGGGCGCCCCTGGTGCGAATGGAGGGGTGGCCGGCCAATCACTCAGAACAGCCTCGCCCGGCTGCTGGCGCCATTCAACATCGCCCCCGGCAACCTGAGGGCACATAGTCATGTCGCGAAGAGCTATCGCCTCGAACAGTTCCGTGATGCCTTCACACGCTACATCCCTATTCCCCCCTCTGGAACCGCTACACCGCTACAAACCGCAGGAACACAGGGGTTTCCGGTCGAAACCCAACCGCTACACAACCGCTACACCGAAGAATGTAGCGGTTCAAACCGCTACGTAGCGGATGGCGATGTAGGGTGTAGCGGTTCGAAAAAGCCCGAAAACCCGCAGGAAACCGCCATTTGTAGCGGTGTAGCGGATGAAACGCCCCTGTGGAAGGGTTCACTATGACTGCGGCGGCTATTGACCTGATGGCCGAGTGCCACCGTGTCGGGCTGACCGTTCGTCGCTGCGGTGACAGGCTCGATCTGGAGTCGGCCAAGCCGCCGCCGGCCCTCCTTTTGGAACGACTGCGGCACGCAAAGCCCGTGTTGCTGGCAATGCTACCCGACGAAGATGCCGCAGATAAGGAAACCGAAGACGAGCGTACAATCAGCTTGGTTCCTGACTACCATTTAGTTTTGGCTGCTCAGCAAACACACTGCTGGGATGGGCAAAATCATTATCATTGGCGCGAAATGACCGAAACCGAAAGGCAACCAGCTCAAACCGCGATGAGGGATGCCTGGATTGAATGCGGTGTCAACCCCCCAGTCGGGGTAGACTTCGGCACTTGGTTGCCGAAAGCCCTCATGGGGATTAAAGCCCGTGAGTTTTTTTGTAATCTGCCCAAGCACGATAACTATCCAGATACGCAGTAACGCCGGTTTCCCAGTAGCATTCAGGGATTTGTGTGAATACAGGTGCAAGCGACCGCTTTGCATCTTCGCGGATTGGGTCATATTTACTTGGATTGCCACACCACTGATCACGATCAGCCCGATGCGCCAGAACGATGGCTCGAATAGCTCTAGCCCTTAGTTGGCGTTCTGTCAGTGGCTTGTTAACCAGGTCTCGCCGATGGCCACGCCCGCCAGAGCCGCCATGAAGACGACAGACCGCCCGCCCCTTAACGGCAACGGTGCCGCACTTCAGGCCGCTGTATTTGGCGGTCGCAGTGCAGCATTTGGGAGCGCATGGGCCGCCAAATCTTGTAGGGACATTTAGCAGTGGATCGAGCGCAACGCCACGCGGCTTTTGACGGTGCTTGCCATCAGGTTTACTGAACATAACCGCCCTTTGGGTATGAAATTATGCAAATCATGTATGACGACTGTATTGCATTCGTATGTCGTTGAAAAGTCCAGAAAATTGCAAATTTTGTCGGGGTGGCAAT
>JBAXKX010000382.1:0-2412 GCA_037135115.1 Rhodospirillaceae bacterium | reverse complement strand
CCGGATCTGGAACCTGAACCTGAACCTGAACCTGAACCTGAACTGGTGACTGCCAGGGCGGGTCAGCTGTGGACTGCCCGATTGACGCCTGACGAAGCTATGAAATGGGACTGGACGCAACGCATTGACGGGGCGATGTGACTTACGCGCTAGGGCAAATTCGGTGGCAACCGGAACACTCGGAACGGTGACGTAGGGCCGTGTTTGACGGGTTTGATGACGAAATACACAGTGAAAGGCTTTTCCAATGCTTGGTTCTATACTTGTCCTGAATGATCGCGGTGGAGTGGGCAAGACGCTGTTGTCTCACCACCTTCTCGCCACTGCCATGCTCGAGGGAATGGCCTTGCGCGTGGTCGAATACGAGGTTAACGAACGCCTCGCAAGGTTGTTCGGACCAGAGCTGGTTGAACATCGGCGAATATCTCAGGATTTTGTTAATCTGATGGGATCAGGTGGCGACGGTTTCTTTGAATTTTGGGACAATATTGGCCCTGAGTTGCAGCGTGGTGGCAGGCTGTTTGATTTCGGTGGTAACATCAGCCAATGGTTTTTCAATTGGGCCGAGGTTTCCGGGTTTGATTACTATGTAGGTGACGGCGCCCGCCTAACCTTCATGGTGCCGGTAACCGTTGATCTGGCTTCGCTCCAGACCGGCATGGCCACGCTTGAGCGAATTGCCGCCGTCGCTCCGGGGGCCAAGCGGGTGCTGGTGGAAAACGGCTTCTCCGGTTCGTTCTCGCAATTGGAGGAATCACACTACGCCAAGCGCAAGGCCGAGATGGTCGAGCGCGAAAATGTTACCGTGATCAGTATGCCGACTTGCACCGCGCCGGCCTGGGCGCGGCTGACCGGGCATAGACTTGATCAGGTCGCGACCATGACCCGTGAAGATCTGGTGAAGCTGGGTATGTCGCCGCCAGTAGCTTCGCGTTCGCTGATCGTCATTCACGACTGGCTGCGCTCAATGCGACAGG
This sequence comes from Rhodospirillaceae bacterium, assembly GCA_037135115.1. GTDB lineage: Bacteria > Pseudomonadota > Alphaproteobacteria > Azospirillales > Azospirillaceae > BOG-933. The sequence continues at coordinate 1,435 of JBAXKX010000382.1, read as the reverse complement.
TACTTGGTCCTTATTTGGTCGATACCTTCAAGTCGACACCAGTTGCTGGAACGGTACGCGCTACCAAAGGTGGGCGGCAAACGGTGGTTTGATTAAATTGTCCGGATCGCGGGCGCACACATACCGCCGCGCCTACGGTCCGGGTTGACCTATAGTATTTTGCTCGTTGTGTAGTGGTTTACTCGTTGTGCTTGGGGGCATAGGTGAGCGATATGTACGGCCGGACTAGTCGGGGCGGAAGCCACGTCTACCACAATCCCGGCATCGGTCTGCGGGTGCTCAGCGTAGTGGTTGGTGACTGTGTAGTCTGTGATCAATCTGATATTGTAATCACCACAACCCTTGGCTCATGTGTCGCCACTTGTTTATTTGACGAGCAAGCCGGGCTTGGGGGTATGAATCATTTTTTACTGGCCGATAGCGCCGATGACCGCCTCAGTGCCTCGGCCCGCTATGGCGGTGCTGCCATGGAACAGCTAATTAACCGTATGTTGGGCCGGACCGGTCGGCGCGATCGCCTGCGAGCCAAGATCTTCGGTGGCGGCGCCATCAACGGTATGAATAACTCGATTGGCAATAACAATATCGAATTCGTTATGTCATACTTGGCATACGAAGGGATACCGACCGTAAGCTGGGATGTTGGTGGCAACCAAGCAAGATCAATCAGGTTTTTCCCGGTTGGGGGACGCTCGCAAAGGCGACTGCTGGGCGTTGCCGGCACCAGCGACGTGCTGCGCAGCGAAGCCTCCTTCGTCGCGAAGCTACGTACAACACAGATCGAAGGCACGATAGAACTGTTTTAGGGGGAAACTGTTTTTGGGGGAAGCTCTATATATCGGGCAAGTCAAAGCCGAACCCCAATGCGGCCACCGCTCCCGTCTGTAGCAATGTTACGCGCTACACGCTCATCGATAAACGCTTAGTCTCAGAGCCAGCGCCCGCCCCGGTTGCAGGACTCGCAGGACTCGCAGGGCTTGCGGGACTCGCAGAACTTACGAGACTCGCGGAACTCGCGGAACTCACAGGACCAACAGGCTCCGATGTGGTCGGTTGCGGTGAAGCTTGCGTGGCTAGCCTTGACTGGCCTGATTCCGGTACGGCAGGAATAACAGCACCAGCAGCAACGGAGGCACCAGCAGCACCCGCCAGCGGTGCCTTGGCAACAGCCTCCTTTGCCGCAGCCTTTACAGCGTCGGACTCCACCGTATCGCCACGAGTTCGGCGATAGCGCTCGACTACCTTAACCGAAGGATACTGGACCTTGACATCACCAGTCTCGGTGTCACGAAAACTCATGACTGCTAGCCTAGCGATCGGGTCGAATCGATAGATCGGACTCATGTACGGAGCCGTAGTGGTCGCGACGCTGGGGTCCGTGACCTGCGGCAGCGCATTTCCTTTAATTCCGGACATGGGAGGCCGCACATAGGCG
>JBAXKX010000381.1:0-2431 GCA_037135115.1 Rhodospirillaceae bacterium | reverse complement strand
AAGGCGCGCAAGGTATCATCGGCTCCGGGCTGACTCAGGCTACTGACTACAATTATCGGAGTCGGGCAAGCGTCCATTATCTCCCTAATGGCACTTAGCCCGTCCATTTTGGGCATCTCCAAATCCATGGTGATAACATCTGGATTCAACCGACGCGCGAGTTCGATCGCACTGCGACCGTCGCGGGCTTCCCCGACCACCTCTATGCCCTCAACCCTGTCAACCATCTTGCGAATGGCCAACCGCATAAATCCCGAATCGTCCACGACCAAGACACGAATCGGCGCAACTTGGCCCGATACCGGCGGCAACTGCGGTTCAGCCGTCACTGCGAGCACTCCACTCGTGAGAGGGTCAACCCCAGGCTGCCGGGAAGGAAATCGACGGCAGCCTCAGCCAGCCGGAACAGGTCGTCACAGTCAAGAATCAGAATCACCCGGCCATCTCCTAGCATCGAAGCCCCACCCACTCCGGGAATTGCGGTAAGCTGGGGGTGAATGTCCTTTACGAACAGGTCCTGACGTCGATACACGCGATCAACAATCAAACCGATCCGCTGCCGCCCCGATTCAATTACCACAACCGGAACGCTAGCCCGAGCCCTCTCGGCAGCGGCATTAGGTCGGCCGAGCAAGCGGGACAGTGGAAACACTGGCAGGAAATGGTCGCGCAGCAATATAGCCTGCTGGCCACGCACGACCCGCATCTCATCAACAACAACCTGGACGGTTTCACTCAGGTGACGTTCCGGGATAGCCATCACGTCGCCCCCGGCATCGACGATCAGGGCCGACTGAATGGCCGCCGAAAGGGGCAGCGAAAGGCTGAAATTGGTGCCCTGACCAAGCTCGCTCTCGATTTCGATAAAACCGCCGAGTCGACTGACATTGGTCAGAGCAACGTCCATTCCGACCCCGCGGCCCGATGTCCCGGTAACGGCGGCGGTCGTCGTAAAGCCGGGGCGGAAGATGAATCGGTAAAGCTCCTGGTCGGTCAGCCGAGCCGCCTGCCCGGCATCAACCAACCCGCGTTCAACCACCAAACGCCTGATCATCGCGGCATCAAGCCCGGCGCCATCGTCACGCACGTCAACCACCACCCGATTGCCCTTACGGGTAGCGCGCAAGGTTATCGCTGCAATCGCCGGCTTACCCGCCTGTCGGCGTCTCTCCGGCATCTCGATACCATGGTCCACCGCATTGCGCACCATATGAATGAGAGGGTCGGCCAGGACTTCAACCATACCTTTGTCAATACGTACATCACCGCCAATGATATCGAGTCGGACCTGCTTGCCAAGTTGCTTGGCGATATCCCGCACCAGCCGGGGAAAGCGGCCAAAGACGGTATCGATCGGCATTACACGCAAATCAAGCACCCCGACCTGAAGCCGGTCGAGAGCCTCGGTCAAGCTGTCCTCGATCAGGCGCGTCTTATCCAAATGCCGACGCAGAACCTCGACCGCACCGGCCATCTCGACAAGTTCAGCGCTCTCCTCGCCTGCTGCGTCCTCCATTTGTACCTGAATGCCGCGCCGCAAGATGTGGAGCGCACCGCCGATGCTGGCATCCTGGACGGCAAGGCCAAGCGCACCGTTGATGGTAATCAACTCACCTATCTGATTGAGAAAACTGTCAATCGCCTCCCCGCTAACCCGCAACACCGGATCCCCATGGGCCGGAGTCGGGGTACCTGTTGAAGACGGGGTACCTGTTGAAGACGGGGTACCTAGTGAAGACGGGGTACCTGTTGAAGACGAATAAACACCGGCTGCAGCCGGACGCACGACCTTGGCAAATGGCGCCCCCAGCTTCACCGGCCCCACCGGCCCAAGCGACACATCAGCCTTGGCCCTGACCCGGCACGGCATTACCTGAATGAAACTGCCACCGGGGTCGATTTCGGCCGCCCCCTTGATTACCGCGTCGGGCGGATCGACGGAAACCATTAAAAACTCGAACCAAGTCTCGCCATTAATGAACACCGAACGATTGGTGATCAACTTGACTTGTCTTTCAGTCCAACCAAGAAAAGCCCGTGTAAGCTCTGGTGTCTTCTCCGGGTTAGCCAGTACCTCATAAATATGTATATACCCAAGCTGGACCAAGTCCATAAGCTCGGTGATATTATCTGGCGACAGCATCTCCAGTAAAGCCGGTTTTATCTCCAACAACGCCAAAAAGCGCTGCCCAACCTTCAACGGAGCCAACGAAGACCGTGCCGGATCAAGATCCCCCAACAGCGAGGCGCGAAACTCCTGGATCAACTGAGTCGCGGTATCGCGCCTGACATCACTCCAATGTTCGGGCAAACAGTTCCGGTCCACTACCGGACCAAACACTGTGGACAGCGCGCTACGGGTCAGCGCAATTGTTTCGGCATTAAGAAATATCTCCCGATTGGCCACCCGAGAAAAGATGTCATCGATCAC
>JBAXKX010000380.1:0-2454 GCA_037135115.1 Rhodospirillaceae bacterium | reverse complement strand
TCCCGCAAGGGGCGAAGCTCCTCAATCTGTTGCCGCAGGCGAATGAACTCCGCCCCGTCAATTTTCGATTTCTGAAGTTCGCGCAAGAGCTTCTCGTAATTTGCCTCTACAATTGCGCATCGCTCATCCCAACGCTGGCGCATTCCTGCAAAGTCAGCATCGGCTTCTTTCAACGCCCTGTCAAACTGGCCGGCTATGGCCTGAAGGCGATCACTCAAACGGGTGAAGATGGCTTCAGCCTCACCAAGCACGTCAGCATTGGGCAGGCCAGCCAGTGCTTTTGGCGAGATGAATACAGTATCAATCGGAAGGATTTCCGACAGCTCTTGATGCTGTGTGCGGATTGGGGTCAGCCGTTCGCTGATCGTGCCAAGCAGTTTCTCTTCTCGCACGAGCAGGCTCTTTTCCTTCAGCCGGTCTTCAAGGCCGGCTTCCTGGAACCGCTTCAGAGTTTCTTCGAGGCTGGGCAGCGCCGCAAGTCGTTCGTCAATGGACTTGATCTCACGCTTCACGTCGCCGATACGGCTCCGCGACCGCTCCAACTCAAGTCGCAAACGGCTTTTCTGGCCTGCATGGGATGGGTTCCGGTCAATGAACCGCTCAAGCAGTAGCGTCAGTTTCTCGCGGCTCTTGGTGAGTTCGGAAATCTCATGCTGGCCGAAGATTTCCACGCCGGGCATGACATCCCTGGCGGTAAGCGTCAACACTTTACCGGTATCGTCCTTGACCACTGGCGGGTTCGGCACAGTCCGTTCGAGCAGGTAGCAACGGACTGACGGCTTGTGCGAGCGAACCAACAGTGAAATCTTTGTTCCACTCCGCAAGACGTGGCGGATGACACCCTCGTGGGCCTTCCGGGCATCATCGCCAAGCGGATCGAGGCCAAGCACGTAGCGCAAGCTCTCGATCACCGTGGATTTGCCGGTTCCGCGACCACCAATCAGCACATTCAGATTTTCGTTGAAGTGAATGGCGGTATCCCGGAGAAACCCGCCCTCCCATGTCATGGTGACAAACTCCGCGTGGGGTTCGGCAGGTGGATCACTGTTCAGCCGCACCCGCGACACGGGATCAAGAAAGGCTTGCCGTAAGCCCTCCACCGAGATTTCCGACATCTTGATGAAGCAGCTTGACCCCGGTTTGCGCAGATCATCCGGGGAATTGATATCTTGGGCGTTGATGACCGCAACCGGTCGGTCGCGTCGGTGTTCCTCGTTCTTGTTCAGCAGTATAGCCCGGAGATTATCCGGGGCATCGCTGACCGGCCCCGCAAGGGCGCAAGCAAGCAGGTCAGGTGATATCCAGGCTTTGACCCGAGTCTGGCCGGAGAGCTTTTTCAGCAGACCGCCACCATCCGCCGCGACATGGGCGGCAACGCAGACGGCGCCCCACTGTTTGGCTTTCTCCAGCAGTTCCAGAGAATCCAGGTCTCCGGTCGGCGAGGCCGTGTCATGATCCCGAACGCCACAGGCCCCGATCAATCTTTCCAAGATGGTATCCCGGTCAGGATTGAACAGGCAGAGAAAATGCACCCCGTCCTTGGTCACGGCCTCAAACCCGCTGAAGGCGAACAGACCCGCGTCGCGGGCAGCCTTCACTAAGCCGGCGGAACCGTCCACCCGGTAGTGATCGGTCACGCCAATGACCTCAATGCCGAGTTCCAGGCAGGTGGCGACGATGGCGGCGTTGTAGGTCGCCTCATCTTGAAATGTCGTCTGCTTGTTCTGCCGGCCAAGATAGGCGTATGGGTTCACCTGCAGCGCACAGCGGTAAAATCGGGCACCGTCTGGTAAGGCTGATGCCGCTTTCAGCCGATCGGTAATGTTTAGCGCTTGGTTCACGTTGCCTCCATTTCCGGACTATCAGCCCATTCTCGCGGGATTGCAGGGTCCGAGACGGCATCGTGAAGGAGGGCAGAGAGCAGGCGGCTACGTGTGTCGTCAGCGTTGCCGATGCTGGCCTCCAGGCTGTCGCACAGCGCCATCAATTCATCGACCTTGGCGACGATGCGGTGCTGTTCGGCGAGCGGTGGTAGACCGAAAGGTAAGTTGGTCAAGATTGACTGGTTGAGGTTTTGCATCGTCGTTCCGACAGCGGTACCAGAAAGATATTTTCGCGATGTCGGAGATCCGATGAGGAGAACCAAGAATGGACCATAGATAATTGTAGATGGTCGAAGGATAAGGCTGCCCGTTCCGCACAGCCATCCGGCTTCAGCGTCGCTCACAAGTGCGCAGCGCCCCATTTCACCTCGTCGAGCCATAACAATATCACCAGGACACAATTTGAACGACGACAGCCGTTCTAATGCGACAGGGCCGACTGCCATCTTTTCAATTGGTATGATACGACCGTCTTGAAGGCTTGCGGGGTTGATGACAGGTGTCCCTCCGGGAACGTAATCACTTTGATGTAGTGAACTGCCGAAGGGGCCAGTCTGGAGTTCGTCGAGAA
>JBAXKX010000379.1:0-2459 GCA_037135115.1 Rhodospirillaceae bacterium | reverse complement strand
TAATATTTTTGTTTTACGCCTTCGAATAAAACATTGGATACATCTTTTTTGGTAATGACGGTGCGTTTGCCGTATCAAGCGCTGCCCTCCAAACCAAATGGCTGCCTATTTCATTTGGTATGTACTCAAATGTTTTTCAGTCTCTTGGGAATATATGGTATCCGCTCAATTTCAGCTTAATCCCTGAATACTTCATCACTTCTTTTTTCTTTGCTAATACGCTCCAATCAGATCCTCGGTACCTTGTTGCCATATATGCTATCGCTAGTACCGAGCTTTTTATTGGCACTTTGGTCATTGGGCGTTTCCTCGGCTTGGCTTGGGGGGCGGCACTAATCACGGCTTGGGCATTACCGCTAATGGCGGAACCCTACTTTGGGTACTCCCTGCTCTATCCCATATTTATGCTGACCCCATGGTTGTCTGCCGAAGACACAGAGCTTTTGCTTATTGTGGTAGTTTTTGGCCTTATAGGGCGAGGAAGGGAATCGCTTCAGGGGCATTTTTTCAAAGAAGCCTCACTTACCTTATTACTTCTTGCTCTGGTTGCCCATTTGACAGCGTGGGCGCCAACCTGGGTGATGATTTGGGCCCCAGTCGCTTTTGCTCTCTGCTTGAGCTTACTTCTTACCGCCGGGCAACATGAGCGCAAAATCAAGCTTGCTGCTATGGCGGCGGTTCTAATAGTTTTAGTTGCCAGTGGGCTTCCGATGTTCGTATTGGGAATGTTCAAATACTCGGTGGCGGCTTTTTGGGGAACAGATTTACTAGAGAGACCCCCAGGATTTACCGACCCGGGCTCCATTTCAATTTGGTACGGCAATGGCGCCACTGGCCCTTTTGGCCCATATTTGATGGCGTTTGGAACGCTTGGTATGGTTATGGCCGCGATATTCGGCGACCGACGGCTAAAGGGTATCGCCTTCGGTTGCTTGGCCTTGGTTGTCGCTATTTACGTGGTCGGTTGGAGCACATTACGCTGGGATTTTTGGCGTGGGCCGATGCTGCTTTATTTCGAGTTTGGCTTGTGGCCCTTCTATGCGGTTTTTGCAGCATGGGGTATCACGACAATGCCGATTCGGCTGTTTCTCCGATATTGCCCTGGCCGGTTTACATTCGCCGCTAACAGTATCGCCATGCATACTGCAATGGCACTGATGCTTGGCCTTGGCCTTTTTTACGCTTGGCCAGTGAACAACCGAGTTCGACTGTATGCCGTTCCCCATTCCAAGCCACCGATGGTAGCTACACTTCAGGAACTGATTGGACTTAGTCTAAACCAACCCTTCCGTGGCCGCGTGACAACGATGGAATCCTTGGACAAGCCTGATCCAATTGACTGGATGGATTGGGTAAGAAATATTCAGTCACGTTACGAAGTAACCGGTAACGAATACCACTATAATGGTTTTTGGTTTCACGAAATTCCAACCTTGTTTGAATATTCCCCGGTCATGTCACCGGCCTTCTTTAAGGCCATGGTCAGGCTGCTAGGGCGTCCTGGTGATAAACAGTTGCGCAACGTAGTCGTCTTGCGGCGGCCTGACGCCCGCATCCTCGGTCTATTTGGCGTGCGCAGGTCGACGCGCAAGGGCCCGGAATTGCTTGAGTTCTTCCAAGAAATTCCAGGCCTGAGAAGGTTATCCAAAGTAATTCTGGTTGCGGGGGCCAGATTTGAACTGACGACCTTCAGGTTATGAGCCTGACGAGCTACCGGGCTGCTCCACCCCGCGTCATTTGCATAGAACATTTACCCGGGTCATTTGCACGGGCCATTAAATTGAAAAGAAGGTTTGTGTTTGTTAAAACATTGCGTGATCGGCAGACCTGGCGGCGTCCTACTCTCCCACGTCTTAAGACGCAGTACCATCGGCGCTGAGGATTTTCACGGCCGAGTTCGGGATGGGATCGGGTGCGGGCCCCTCGCTATGACCACCAGGTCGGCGGATCACGCAATTTTTATAACATGTCTTGCCATAACTTAGCTTAGCATGTCATAATTTGGTTTGTGAGGATTGAAGCATATTGGATTGCAATTGTGATAATATTATGCGTGCGACCTTACCGCTACGCGTGGCATTGACTGCATTTTCATGCAGCAACTGACGTTCAAGCCTATCGAGCGATTAGTACCGGTTAGCTTCATGCATTGCTGCACTTCCACACCCGGCCTATCGACGTGATGGTCTATCACGGCTCTCAGGGAGTACTGGTTTTGAGGTAAGTTTCCCGCTTAGATGCTTTCAGCGGTTATCTCGTCCGTACTTAGCTACCCGGCGATGCCGCTGGCGCGACAACCGGTACACCAGAGGTACGTCCATCCCGGTCCTCTCGTACTAGGGACAGCTCCTCTCAATACTCCAACACCTACGGCAGATAGGGACCGAACTGTCTCACGACGTTCTAAACCCAGCTCACGTACCACTTTAATCGGCGAACAGCCGAACCCTTGGGACCTG
>JBAXKX010000378.1:0-2480 GCA_037135115.1 Rhodospirillaceae bacterium | reverse complement strand
TCATTCGTTTCTTTTTCGCGACAATATAGGCCACACCAGCGTTACAGAGGAAATAATGTGGATATTACGCAAGCGGTTCTAAGATCTATATCGCAACCCAGCCAAAGTACATTTTCCCATCTATGAAGAATAGAAATTATTAAAAAATATCCAGAACCGCCGCTCCTCCCGTATCCGCAAGCGCCCGTCCCCTTTACTCCGGGTCCTTCGGCGGGGTTGAGACTCAGGTATGGCTTAAATACGGGATCCCTATTTTCGTAGGTGCATACAAAAACCCGCCAATGATTCTGACGGGTTTCATTGAATGTCACCTACTGTATTATTTCATGATACTCAACCGCTTCACATCCGAAAAGCTCCCGACATCTAGCTTGTAGAAATACACTCCGCTGGAAAGACGCGAGGCGTCAAACTGCGCGGTATGCGATCCGGGCGCCATCTGAGTGTTAACCAGAACAGCGATTTCGCGGCCCAGCAGGTCGAACACTTTCAGGGACACATGCGATGCCGATGCGATCGAATAGCCGATGACGGTTGTCGGGTTGAAAGGATTGGGATAATTCTGCAACAGGGCAAATACAGTTGGTGCCTCAACTGTCGTCTCTACTTCTTTTGAATATATAAATTTTCCATCGCGATCGATCTGTTTCAAACGATACGACACTTTTCCGATTGCATTGTTATCGGAATAGCTGTACGACTGTACTGCGTTCGTAGCGCCATGGCCTTCGATGAATCCGACCTTACTCCAATTGATTGCCGACTTACGTTCGATGTCAAAACCGTAGTTGTTCACTTCAGTTGCAGTTTTCCAATCTAACGTAACAGAAGAGCCGTTGACGTTTGCAGCAAATGAGACTAATTCTACCGGCAGCGATCCCGCGACGCTCGCGAAAATAAGGACGCGGCTGTCGAATGCGACGGAGACGAACAGCTTCCCTGTCGCGTTGTCGATGGCCATACCAGACACACCAGAAACGCTTGAGGCCGAAGTAGGAGTTGAATAGCCTGCCAAATCGAGGCTGGTCGCCCCGAGCACAAAGTCAGCCGCGGCCCCGTTTGCCTTCGCGTAGGCATTTTTGAAAATCATCACCCGATAATTATTGCAGTCGCCGACATAGAGAGTGCCCGAGCCATCGATTGCCGTCGCATCGGGAAAATTAAATGTCGATGCCGATGCAGACGGGCTGTGGGTAATATAATCTGCCGCTCCGAGCACACCATCCGCATTTGCATAATTCGACTTCGAGGCTGCATTGTCGAACCGAAGCACGCGATGAGCGTATCCTTCGGCAACCCAGAGTGTCGTGCCGTCGCTGCACACTCCGTACGGATACGGAAAATCCTTTTGCGACACGACGCGAGCTTCGTTGACTGTCGTGAAGTCAGGCGCTCCGAGCACCTTGTCCGCAGGTGCGCCCGTCGCCTTTGCCGATGCGTTCGCGTATTCGAGCACCCGAAAATTGAGAAGGTCGGACACCCAGAGATTGCCCGAACCGTCGAAACAGACATGATTCGGAAGATTCAAACCGGTCTGGGTACAGGAGGAAGCATTTGAGACATCATTGGGTTGGCCGAGCACGACTGTTGCCGCCGGACCATTGCTCGATGCACTCCATGCCGAGGGATATTTGACAAGGCGGTGGTTGTGCATATCTGCCACCCAGAGGTCCCCGTTATAGACGACACACCCATTCGGGAAATCAAGCTCGGTGGCGCTGCACCCTTGCGACGCCGACGTCATATTCGTCTGGCCGAAGACGAGATCGGCCACCGGCATGTCCCCTGTCACGGGATACGGATAGCGGAGAACCCGGTTCCCCTCGCCATCGGCGATATAGAGCTTGCCGTGCGCCTGATCGAAGGCGATGCCGTATGAATATCCGCTAAATGTCGTGCTCGATGCCCCCCTCGGACCAGAGCTTGTCTTGTTCTGCTGGCCGATCACAAATTCGGCCGCCTGGTTGTTGACCCATTGGGATGCGAGAGGTGCGGCGAAGACCGCAGAGAGGAGAATGACGATAATGGATTTCATGTGGTACCTTTCAGGACTGATTTATGGGGGGAGGCATTGTTTCTGAGATGTTGGAAATTCGGCAGCACAACAATTGCCGCCATCTATAAAGACCGGTGGCAAATTGAAACCTTTTTCTAAACGATAAAACAAAGCTTTAAGATCAAGACTTTTATCGGAACAAGCGCGAATGCTGACAAAGTTCAATTGTGGACCGCGCTCATTGCGCTTCAGTTGCTCAAAATGTTAAAAGCGATGGCGCAATTTGCATGGTCGATGTCTAACCTTGTAGCCATGCTTCGGTTCAATCTCTTTACATATCGCGATTCAGTTCATTGGCTCGATGATCCGGTGAATACACCACCGTTTGTTCCCGATGATCAACTTGTAATGTTTTAATTTGGACAGCAGATTAAAGGGGGTTCATCTTGATATTGATAATAACTTGTCCTTAACGCTTCATTTT
>JBAXKX010000377.1:0-2496 GCA_037135115.1 Rhodospirillaceae bacterium | reverse complement strand
TATGTTTAATCAATTAAGACAGTTAGCCCTGCTTTCGATTTTCGCCTTCGGTTCTTGCTGCCAAGCCGAGGAGACACCAAAATCACAAGACAGTCACTGGGGATTTAATCTGTCCTTGTATACTTGGCTGGCGGGCTTGACGGGAGATTTCTCCGTCGGGCCACTCAGCAAATCCGTCGATTCCAACTTCATAGACATCGTTGACAAATCCAGGCGCTTTCCAATGGGTTTCAATGGCCGAATCGAAGCCAATTACGACCGCTTTGGCGTCTTCCTCAGTGGCGGTTACGTGGGTATTCGGTTGAGTCCCGCATTCTCGAATTTCAGTCGCGGTCTCGACACCGATTTGGGACAGATGGATTACGGAGTGAGCTATCGGATCTTAGGGCCGACGGCGGCGGAGGCACCCAGTTGGAAGGGCAAGAAGCAGCCCGGCCGGTTGGACGTCTATGTTGGAGCGAGAACGCTCTTGCTGGGCAACGGTATAGAACTCAGGCTACCATCAGGACGAGTTGTGACCCCGTCGTCCAGCCACTCGTTCACAAGTCCGATCATCGGGGGACGGTTTACTGTCGATTTCACGCCTGAGATATTCGTGATGGTAGATGCTAATGGCGGTGGGTTCGACGCCGATAACGTCTCGTTTACCGGGGGCGCACTCGGCGCGGTGGGCTACAAGCTGACGGCTTTCGATACCCCCCTATCCATTCAGGCCGGCTACAAAGCGATCCGATATGAAGTCAATGCCGAACCGCTGATGAGCGTCAAAGCCACTTTACACGGCCCCTTTGTCGGCTTGACCGCCTACTGGTGAATGATGTGATATTTCAGAGTTTACTTCAACAAGATATTGCCTGGAACCCCTTCGCCGGCGTCGCGAGACTGGTCGCGCTGCTGTTGCTGGGTGCCTCCCCGAGTTGGGCGGCGGACACTTCCGCAAGCCCACCCCCTGATCAGGCGCAATTCGACGGCGAGATGGCGTTCCCATCACAAAGCCCGAGTACCGCAGGCAACACGGGCAAAGACAGCGACTTTTTGAACCGTTCGACCCTGACCGGTGACTGGTTTGGCCTGCGCTCCAAGATGGAAGATCTCGGCATCACGTTCGACGGCCGGGTGACCCAATTTGGCTTCGGGATCGCTGGCGGCATGTACCGTCCACTTAATACCACCGCAGGCAAGGGTGACAGCGGCGCTTATACAGGTCGAGGAGAATACGATCTGGTCTTCGATCTGGACAAACTCGTGGGACTGCCGAAAGGGCGCTTGCTGGTGCGCGCCGAGCACTGGTTCGGTGACTATGGCAATGTGTCGCTCAGGACGGGTGGCTTCACCCCGGCTGTGTTTCCTGCCCTCCTGCCGTTAGCGCCTAACGACCCGGGTGTGCCGTACCTCACAAACTTCTTCTATACTCAACCGCTCACAAAACGTCTGGCAGTGTTTCTCGGCAAGCGCGACCTGATTGGCGCTCATGACCAAGACAAGTTCGCCGGCGGCGACGGCACCCGTCAATTCGTCAACCAGGCATTAATAGCAAACCCCGCTTTCCTGATCGGCTTGCCGTATTCCACCTATGCGATAGGCATGGTCACACCGCAGGACTGGGGCCGGGCCACGGTATTCGTCTACGACGCCAAAGACCGCACCACCGAATTTTTCGATTTGGGCGACCTGTTCTCAACAGGCGTGATCGTCGGTAGCGAAGTCAAAGTCAATACCCGCTTCTTCGGACTGCCGGGGGAGCAGCATATCGGCGCTATGTGGAAACATCACGAGATGACCGACCTTCGCTTGGGTGCAGCAACGCCCGGCGTATATCCCGAGCCGACCGTCCAGGGGCTACCGACCAAGCGCGATGCCTACACGATCTTTTACGGCTTCGATCAGTATCTGCTCAATTGGTCGAAGGACTCGAACCGGGGCTGGGGCGTGTTCGGCAAGGCTTCGATCAGCGACGGCAACCCCACCCCGTTTAGATACAATCTCAGTCTCGGCATCGGCGGGGATAGCCCGTTCAGTGGAGAACGGAAGGATAACTTCGGCATCGGCTGGTACTTCAACGGAACTAGTAGCGCCTTCGGACCGCTGCCGCGTCTGCTGTTGGATCCCAGGAACGGGACTGGCGTGGAGATGTTCTACAACGTCCAGGTGACACCGTGGCTCAACGTCACGCCGGACATTCAGTTCGTCTCGCCGGGCACGAGCCTCGGCAGCGACAGTTTCGTTTACGGGCTGCGCGTGAATACCCGGCTGTAACGGAAGGCCCTGCGCAAGCCATGGACTGATTAAGCGATGTCGGCTGAATGGCTGCGTTACTGGAAAAACTGCTGATTAAATTTACTTGCATCCCGATCAAGGCAGTCCAACGACAATGCTTTAGTTGAAAGTAAAAATGGTTCGGTAATCAGGAAACTGTTTGGTTATGCGCATATCCCACAGCGCTGGGCATCCTTAATCAATGAGTTCAATCACAAGACACTGTTCGACCCTGTTTTT
>JBAXKX010000376.1:0-2498 GCA_037135115.1 Rhodospirillaceae bacterium | reverse complement strand
TAGTGACGTACACAGGTACAGATGATTCCACGGTAACGCTGAGACCAATTTTCTTTTTATCAACCTCTGGGCGCATGGCACGCACGACATCGTTGATAATCCGCGAGGGTTCACAGTCCACCGGTTCGATACGCAGACCGCCCGCCTCCAACCGCGTCAGGTCGAGAATATCATTCAGAATGTTGAGCAGCCCCAGCCCCGATTCATAGGCGATCTGGGCGAATTCGGCTTGGTTGTCTCCAAGTTCAGTGGTGAGCAGAAGATCGAGCATGCCGATCACACCGGTGAGCGGCGTTCGTATTTCGTGGCTGATCATCGCAAGAAAGGCCGACTTGGCGCGTGACGCCGATTCGGCCTGTTCCTTTGCCACGCGCAGGGCATTCTCGGCAGCCTTGCGGTTGGTTATGTCCGAAAGAGAGCCGCGATAGCCCCGCCACACGCCGGTGTTATCAAACACCGGTACTCCGCTGACCAAAATAACATGTACGCTATCGCCATCGCCCCTGGCTCGGAACTCCAAGTCGCGAAACGACCACCGCCGCGATACGGCATTATGCAGCGTATCGAAATTAGCATTGGCAACCGGGTCGGCCGCAATTAGCTCACTGGGAACCGGGCCAAACACCGCGAACACATCAAGTCCGGGCATGGGCCGGGAATCATAACGGAAGCATAAATCTTCGTCGAACTCCCAAAATCCATCGGTAGACAACTCCACGATGTCCTGAAGCCGGCCCTCGCGTTCGTGCGCCCTCTCCTCGGCCATTTCGGCTTTGATGCGGGCGGAACGCGCCTCATTAAGCGCGCTTTCCAGCTCCAGATTGCGCTGTCGCAGGTGATCCTGGGTCGCGGCGAAGCGAGAAATTAGCGCGTCAAGTTCACGCGCCGGTCGGATCACTAGCCGGAAGGTCGCCCAGCCTCCCAATATAAGACAGACAAAGACTTCGAAAACAACATCCCGCGTTCCATGGCCTGCATACAGGAGCGCTGGCACCAGAAGCATCAGCGTAATTACAAAAAGACAAACAGTGGTCAACACGATTCGTTTGGGGAGACGGCGCTGTTGGCCGCTTACCTCCATGGTAAAAGTTGACAAGTTGGCGGCGATTGATTTCATTGTTGGCAAGGAAATAGGACACTTAAATATGGGGCTAAAGCCGCCCAGGAACTAGCTTGGTCGCTACCGCCTTGCTCGTTAATGGGGTGCTCAGTCAGGCAGAAATTAACCATCGCCGTTCCCGGTAAGGTGGACACCGACGTCCACCTTTCAACATTGTCGGGCCGGCGGCCCACCCTGTCAACAGGAGTTAAGAACATGGAACATTGATAGCGGGTGCAAAATCAGGTGACGCCGAGACCGATCGCCCCCGTCAGCGTGCCCTGGTCGAGTTCGGCCTCCTCGAGGTTAGTATTTCGCAAATCGGCACCTTGCAACAGGGCACCGTGCAGCACGGCCCGCCTCAGGTCGGCGCCCGTCAAGTTGGCGTGACTGAGATTGCAGCGGGTCATATCAGCCCTGCGTAAATCGGCTCCGGTCAGATTGGCCCTGATCAGACGGGCGTCAATGAGATTGGCAGCACATTGGGAACCGTGAGGACCCCTGATGTCGACCGGCCGCAGCCGCGCTCCCACCAAAAGTGCATCGGTCAGCGTCGCTCGGTTAAAATTGACGCCACGCAGATCGGCGTTGGTCAGATTGGCGCCGCGTAAATCGGCAAACGACATATCCGCCATGGCCAGGCGGCAGTTGGCCATGTTGACCCCGCGCAGCACCGCCCCCCGAAGGTTGGCCGCCGAAAGGTTGACGTCGGCCAGGACCGTGCTGGTCAGATCATGCAGCGATAAATCAGCCCGCATCCCTTCGGAGCCATTTGACACCACCCACAGCTGGTGGGCGCTTAAGATATCCTGGACATGATCAAAGCGCCGGGCCATGATCGCCCCGGTGAGGTCGGCTTCGGACAGGTCGGTTTGGTCGAGAATGGCACCGCTGAGGTTGGCGTCGCGCAGTTTGGTGTTTGTTAGGCAAGCGTTGGTGAGCACCGCACCATGCAGGTCGGCACCGGACAGGTTGGCCTCGCTGAGGTCGGCCCCGGCCAGATCGGCCCCGGTCAGATTGCATAGTTGAAGATCGGCCCGGATGAATCGCACCCCGCGCAGGACCGCATTCGTCAGGTCGGTTTGAAGAATGACGGCACCGCTCATCTTTGCCCGGCTGAGGTCTACCCGCTGCGCCGATGCCTGGCCAAGATCGGCACTGTCTCCACCTATGCGTGCTATACTGCCATCTGGACTCGGACGGAACACCGCACCACCGCGCAAATCGGCTTCGATGAATATAGCGTCATTCATGATAGCTCCCTGTAAGGAGGCACCACGAAGATCAGCCCGCCGAAAATCGGCAAACTCCATGTTGGCCGATCGTAAATCAGCGGCATAGAGATTGGCATGAACAAATTTTGTATATTGCAACTGGCAGCCCACCAGCCGGGAAGCAC
>JBAXKX010000375.1:0-2502 GCA_037135115.1 Rhodospirillaceae bacterium | reverse complement strand
AAGGTGGTTGATACTACGTGCCGCCGCAAGGTGGTTGATACTACGTGCCGCCGCACGGGTGTTGATGTTACGTGCCTCCGCACGGGTGTTGATGCCACCGCCACCGCCAAGCGGCCGAACCGGCCGAGCCGGGCCGATGCGAACAACACTTGAACGGCAGAGACGCAGCCTCTCCCGTTCAGCGTGCAACATGGCCGCCTCCCGCCGGGTTCCGCGCCGAAAACAAAAAACGCACGGTCCCGCTCTCGCCCGGTTCAATGCCGACCGACAGCGCATCGGGCGGGGCATGATCGGCAATCAGCGCCCGCGCCATCGCCGCCGCACGGGCCACCGGGTCACCCAATGGCGGCTTTTTCGCCGACACCCCGCCCGCCGGCTCCGGCCCAAATGCGACCAAAAAGTCAACATCAAAACGAACGCCACCCTGTTCACCAATCTCACGGGCGATACGATCAAGCAAACCCATGCGTTCGCGGCGGATGAAGGAGCTGCCATCCACGAACAACTCATCGGCAGGCATGGTAGCCACCATCAGCCGTCCCGTTGCGACTTGATCAACCTTGACGATGGCAACGTCGGTCTCGAACAAATCACCAATCAGTTTCAGCTTGGCGAATGCGACGGCACCCACGCCACCCCGCCCCTCCCTTGGGCTGCGAGCGACCCCGTCAGACGACGGGAAGCTGTGTTCGACGCTGCCCAGCACAGCACGCATCCGATAGTCGCGCGGCACCGAATGGGCGCTCAGTACAATAAAAAAAACCAGCAGCAGCAGGAACAGCGACAGATAGATCAGGATCGTGGCGTTGCCAGAAACCGGGACCTTAATCCCGGACGATGCCATTGGGACACCCTCCTATATATTTATTTACATGCCGACTAATCGAAGGACGCCAGCAACCGGTCAATTTCATCCTGATCGATTGCACTACCCGGCAGCGCCGGCCCGTGCATAAGTGCCATATCAGAATCAAAATCTGCGTCTAGCGCCCCAGCCCCCGCTTCAGCCCCAGCCCCAACCACTGCGACCACTTCTGGCCCATTGGCGGCGGGCGCTTCAGCCCCGTTGACGGCATGTGCTTCTGACTGGGTAGCCTGTTCGCCGAAAGCGACAATCAAGGCGTCGACCTTGGATTCGATGGTCTTGAGCGTTCGCACCACCTTGGTAATGCGCTGTCCGGTAATATCTTGAAAATTGCAGGCTTCATAGACCCGAGTAACCTCTTCGATCAATAGATTACCGTATTCCGGCTCGAGCTTGGCCGCCAGTGCGCTGATGACATCACAAGCATCCATGATCGAGTTGGTGGCAACCTCGGTCGCCCCGACCACGGCGTCAAGTTCATCGGTGACGATAGGAATATGGGTTTCACGGATATCCTGCGGCCTGATTGCAGCAATCTCCGATTTGGCGTGATGAATGTAGCGAGCCAGTTCCTCCAGCTCTTTATAGAGCTTGATATCACCCGCAGCGAGGTCGCCGCCCATGCTGGCGAGTATCTGGTGGACGATTTCGCTCACATCGTTCCGGTTCAGCGGCGTCAGCGCGTCAACGCGCGCCTGATCCAGGCGCTGACGGAACTGCTTGTCGGCGCTACGACTGGTGACAATACTCAACACGGCTCTCCTGCTGGGCGACTCTCCTGCTGGTCCGACACATCCAGTCGGATCCTGACCCACAATATAACACGAATCCAACAAAGAGGCGGCCAATACTTGCGCGCCGCGACGATCACTTTTTCCATTACGGCGCCCTTTCGTTACGGAACGTTCGGCAAGCGACGCTGTTCCGCTAGCCTAGTCGTGACATCCCGGGCCTTGATCGGGTCCATGGCAGCCAGCACCGCCGCAGTCTTAGTATCCTTCATACGCTCGACAACCCTGATCAAGACCTCCGGCTCCAACTGTTCGAAGATACGGGCGGCCTCCTTGGGTTTCATATTTTCATAGATACGAACCAAGCTTTCCAACTGAGCCTTCTGCTTGTCGTCAACCTGCTTGAGCAGCTCGGTGATCTTGACGCGCAAACCCTCAAGTTCGGCCAGTTTTTGTTCAAGGCGTTTTTCCGTCGCAACCATCAGCGCCTCGCGCTGGTCAATCATTTTGGAGCGACGTTCCAACTCCATTCGTCGTTCGGAAAGCTGTTTTACCAGCTCCACATCAATAGTCTCGGGCTTGGGCCTCCCTGACAGACCGTCATCGGCGGCACGGGGATTGCTCTCACCCTTGGCTGGATCCTTGGCTGGCTCCTTACCCGCAGCCTTTGCTGGCTCTTTCTTAGCGGCGTCCTTGCCGGCCGCTGGGGGTGCCGTCTCGGCCTGGAGGGAATAAAGCTCGGGAAACCCACCATTGCGAGTTATGACCCGCCAAAAGTCGCCAATTCGCAGACCAAGCATCAGAACCATTATGAAAATAAGAATCGGCAATAGGCGAACACGCAAGCGAAACTTGGGATGAGCGACGGGACGCCTCTTGGCCGTCGCCGGACGGACTACGGCGGGA
>JBAXKX010000374.1:0-2510 GCA_037135115.1 Rhodospirillaceae bacterium | reverse complement strand
CTGACTACTATCACTCTACATTCATAGAGCTACACTATCTTTACCCTTATTTGCAGGACGGTGGAGTTGTAATTTTTGATGATTACGGCCATTTTGAAGGCGCACGCCGGGCTGCGGACAAGTATTTTGAAGATAATGCCCACCCGATTCTGCTCCAACGGATTGATTATACCGCCCGTTGTGGGATCAAGGGCTATCAGATGATACTAGCTGCTCACAGAGCATTATCGCTGAATGTTCGCGTTGCACAATTACGTCGACGATATCGTGTATTTGACCTTTTATCATATTGCATTGTGCGTGGAGTGCGTCAGCCAAAATGGGCACTATGGCGTCTCGGGGCGCATTTGATTCCACAGCGCCTACGGGATATACCCATGATCAAGCGCATCGTGCGCAGGCTTTTGGGTTAAGACTCAATTGATGTGTGCGAAACCCACTCAATCGAGCGCAAAGGGATAGATATGTGCGACCAAGCCACCGAATCCTATACCGGCACCGAGAATCTTGAGGTTATGAAGGATGCGATTAACTATAACCGATTTTTGATTGATCTGGTGGTATCGTATTGTCAGCCGAGCGATCGGATTGTTGATTTCGGTGCCGGAGTTGGCACTTATGCCGGTCCGATGCGCCAACGCGGATACGACCTGATCTGCATTGAGTCGGATAACGTCCTCTGCCAGCGGTTGCTGGATCAGGGTTTGTCCACTCATGCCGACATTGCAGAACTAGACGATGCCTCAGTAGATTTTATTTATACGCTTAACGTTCTTGAACATATTGAGGACGATCGCGCCGCCCTACAGTTGTTACATTCTAAATTAAAACTCGGAGGAGTTCTTCTGGTTTACGTCCCAGCTTTTCAGTGCCTTTACACAAGTATGGATAAGAAAATTGGGCATTACCGACGCTATAGTCGAAATTCTTTTGAGCGCTTATTGCCAGGTTGTAACTTTTCTGTTATTCGTTGTGAATATGTTGATTCGCTTGGCTTTTTCGCGACCTTGCTTTATATGGCAATCGGTGACAATCGGGGTAGCGTCAATAAACGCATGCTGATTGCCTATGATCGCTTGGTTTTTCCGCTTAGCCGACTGCTTGATTTGGGCTTGTCTTGCGTCATGGGTAAAAACCTGCTCGTCGTAATGCGCCGTCAAGGGTGATCCTAAAATGGTTTTTAGCTCAATTATTTTTCTATTCTACTTTTTGCCGATATTCTTTCTTTGCTTTTTCGTGTTTGGTTGCAGCAGAGTGGTTGTTTTGGCGTTTAGTATTGTGTTCTATGCGTGGGGTGAGCCAACTTATATTTTGCTGATGCTGCTATCGATCGGTATGAATTACAAATTCGGTATACTCATCGAGCAGTCGTGCGCCATCGGGCGTGACGGTTTGTGGCTGATCTTTGGGATTGTTGCCAATTTGATTCCACTGATCGTGTTTAAATATTCCGGGTTTTTGATAATGACCATTACAAGTGACTTGTTTTCTTGGGTTGGTTTAAGGCCGTTGCACGTGCATTGGCCGCATCTATACTTGCCGCTGGGCATTTCCTTTTATACGTTTCACGCGTTGTCATATCTTATTGACGTTTATCGCAAGGATGTCGCAGCCGAACGCAGCCTGCGCAGCCTGATGCTCTATATTTCGATGTTTCCACAATTGGTCGCCGGACCGATCATTCGTTATAAGACCATCGCCGGTGAACTGCACCATCCGGTGCGCTCCGTTGAGCGTACTGCGCACGGCATCCGTCTTTTTATAATTGGGCTTGCGCAGAAAGTATTGATCGCCAATACTGTTGCTGTCAGCGCAGACGCTATTTTTGCTTTGCCTGCCAATCAATTGAGCCCAGAACTGTCATGGCTTGGAATAATCTCCTACACATTACAGATTTACTTTGATTTTGATGGTTATTCAAATATGGCTATTGGTCTCGGCTTGATGATTGGATTTACCTTTCCACAGAACTTTAACTATCCATACATCGCCAGCTCAATGACGGATTTCTGGCGGCGCTGGCATATTTCACTCTCGTCTTGGTTCCGCGATTACTTATACTTTTCGCTGGGTGGCAATCGTGGGTCGCCACGGCGAACCTATGTCAATTTGCTCATTGTTTTCCTGCTGTGCGGTATCTGGCACGGAGCCGCTTGGAACTTCGTAGTTTGGGGGCTGCTGCATGGTGCTTTTCTGGTGCTCGAGCGGGTTGGGATGGGGCGGTTGCTGCTGCGGTTACCAACGGTCGTGCGCCATACCTATGTGTTGCTGTGCGTGATGGTTACCTGGGTTTTCTTCCGTGCTGACAGTCTTGGTAGTGCGGTTCATTACCTGAGAGCCATGGCCGGTTTGGGTACCGATTGTGCCACCGCCCCAGTCATTGGTCGTTACCTGGGGTGGGATGTCGTGATTGCAATTGTCACGGGTCTGCTTGTGGCCGGGCCTCACGGCCTTGCCGGAACGATCTGGCTAGGAGATCGTTTGGCGATAGGTCGCCTGAAACTGGGGCC
>JBAXKX010000373.1:0-2532 GCA_037135115.1 Rhodospirillaceae bacterium | reverse complement strand
GAAGGTTGGCAAGATCGGCGACAAATAGCTCCAGACTCGACGTCTGTTCACTTAAAGCCGAAAGAATCAAACCCTCGCGTTCGACAGCTCTTTGACAGAGGGTACCAATAGTCAATGCAGCAACCAGAAGGATCAACAGCGAAATCAGGCCTGACTCAACAAGCGCATTACGGCAGGACTGGCGGACACCACCGTTCATTCTCATCTGGCCTCTCCTTGAAAGTCAACATCAAGTACCGGGATCGCCTAAAAACCAGTAAATGTCAAGTGGCGTCGAAAATAAGATAAATTAGCTGGATACCGATTCCTGGACAATTAGCCCAACTTCGCCACATGACCCAATAAATATGTATAATACCAGTGACTTACGCTGCGTAAAATTGCTATATTGCACTAAATTCCATCTGCGGCGAGGAAAATGGAGAAGGAGTTTAAAAATGGTGCGTCGTGTCTCACAGTAAGGTCGGGCGAACATTGCGGACAGGCAACTACTACAATGCAAGTCACCCCACGAGTCGTATAGAGGAGTCCCCAATATCATTAGCACATTACAGAAGTAAGACTAATAATATCGACAGCGTCGATCTGCGCCCGCTTCAAATAGCGTAGAGCATATTCCTGATAAATATTACTCTTAACGAACAAGTCGAATAGGTCTGGATCGATATGCTTATCTTTGCGCATAAGGTTCATGATTTTTAGCGCCTGACTCAGGGTCTTGGGTTTTTTGTAAGGGCGATCAGTGGCGGTCAGAGCTTCAAATATATCTGCTATGGCCAGAATGCGCGCTTGTACAGGCATATCATCGCGTTTCAATTTGCGCGGATATCCAGTGCCGCTCATGGTTTCATGGTGACTACCTGCTAATTCGGCAACCCTCGCCATTGTCTTCGGGAATGGCAACTGTTCAAGCATAATAATTGTGTAGATAACGTGCTCGTTGATTTTGTATCTTTCTTCCTCGGTCAACGTCCCACGGGCGATCTTCAGATTGTATAGTTCACCGCGGTTATAAAGATGCTGTGGAACCTTGACATTAAAGCCATAGCTGGCAGGGTCGTAAGGCGTGGCTGATTGGCCAATACGCGGAACGATGTGTTCCGGCTTATCGGCCAGCAGGGCTTCGTTAGTTGGCAGGGGGCACAGCGCCACTTCTTCTATCAGCAGGCGCTCCGCTTCGGACAAGCCGAGGCGATCGTCAAAATGGCGCAGCCAAGGCAGTTTCCCGATCTTCTCCAGACGCTCAACCTTGCCCTTGTCCATGAATTCTTCACCGACGTTGCACGAGGCGACAAATGCAAAGTCATCCTTAAGAATTGCAATGTTTTGATCAAGTTGTTCCTTGAGTGTTTCAACGGGCGCTACGTTGTCAATCGTTGCTTGAAGATAATCAATCTTATAATCGCGTAGTTTAACTTCGAAACGGGTGCGGATCTCGTGAATACGATTATAAATTGTCTCCATTTTAGTCGCCTTATCGACTACGTATTCAGGCGTAGTTACCTTGCCACAGTCATGGAGCCAGCCGGCGAGGTAGAATTCGCGCCATTCGTCTTCGTCCATGCAGAAATCGGCGAACGGGCCGTCCTCAGCGTTACATGCGGCGCGGGCAAGCATAGCTGCCAGTTCCGGCACCCGTTCGCAGTGGCCGCCGGTGTAAGGCGATTTGGCGTCGATCGCGCCAGCTATCACCTTGATCACGCAATCGAAAAGGCGAGCCTGAGCTTTCACTAGGTTCTGGTTATCGAGCGCGGCCGCCGCCTGAGAAGACAGCGCCTCAACGAATTCCGCCATGGCCGGGGTGAAGGTGGTAACCCGGCCGCCAACTCGGTTGCGGGCGTTGACCAGAATAAGCACCCCGATTACTTGTCCTTGTCTGGGCTTAAGCGGCACAGCCAGCAGTGACTGGGAGCAATAACCATGCCTTTCGTCAAAGGCTTTTGTGTCAACGAAATCAAATTCTTTAGATTCTGCGATGTTGGCGATGTTGATCAAACGCTCGGTAAGCACG
The DNA here is from genome assembly GCA_037135115.1 of Rhodospirillaceae bacterium. Lineage (GTDB taxonomy): Bacteria > Pseudomonadota > Alphaproteobacteria > Azospirillales > Azospirillaceae > BOG-933. The sequence goes on along the minus strand of JBAXKX010000373.1, from coordinate 521 downwards.
GCGTGGGCGACTAGATCGAAGTAATTGGGTCGGCCAGAGACCGCATCGTGCAGCGTAACAGGCGAATAGGGGATGGGCCTGCCGGAACTACCGCCCAAGCGAAGGTCAAGAGAATCGACCGACAGCAACTCATAGGCCATGCGGTCATCGTCGGAGCGCAATAACAAGATGCCGCAGTCGGCATTAGTAAGTGCCTTGGCCCCATCCAAAATCTTTTCAATAAAATGGCCATGATGACGTTCGCGCGACAGAGCAATACCAAGCTCAACCAACCTCTGCAATCGTTCCTGAGTGGCGACCAGTTCCTTGGTTCGATCATTGACTCGCTCTTCAAGTACGTCGGCATGCTGAGACAACTTGAGATTGGCAAGTTCCAGTTCGGACTGTTGTTGTTCAATCCGGCCTTTGGCCTCCTTAATGCGTTCCTCATTGCGGTCACTAAGCCTAGTCAGTCGCTGTGATGATTTGAGTAACTTGCGATAGGCCTTGACCAAGGATTCGTATTCATCCCGGTCGAAGGT
>JBAXKX010000372.1:0-2536 GCA_037135115.1 Rhodospirillaceae bacterium | reverse complement strand
CCGCTCAAGCTCCACCACCAGATCCAAAGCTTCCGGCGTCAGCAGTATCTCATAGCCGGGCTTTAGCGGTGCCTGGATTGTCAGCCCGGCAATCGTCATAGCGGTCATGTCCGTCCCTCACTCAGCCCCTCAGCGGAAAACAGCCGCAGTGCCTAGTTATGAAAATACCACATACCCGGCCACCGACCAATGGCCCATATCGGATACCGGTTTCTTCAAAAGAAAACCGCCGGGGTTAGCCGGCGGCTTTTAGCATATATCCTAGGGCCAAAGCGTGGCTTGTCTAGAATTCCTTCCACTCCTCGTCACTGTGGTGGTCGGCTGCGTGCTTGAGGGTGCCGCCGCCGCCAGATGTCGGTTTAGCTGCGGGCCTTGCCCCAGGTCGGTTCGCGGGCTTGGCTGCGGGCTTGGCTGTGGGCCGGAACGCAGCGGCCTTGGTCACTGTCCGGGTTGCTGCCGGTTCGTGCCGGGGTGCCTGTACATAACGACCGCCGCCGCCACCACCGTGGCCCCCGCCATGGCCGTGGTCTTCGATTTGGAAGAACGAGACCAGTGTGCGCAGGTCGCCGGCTTGGCCGGACATCGACTGAGCCGCCGCCGTGGTTTCCTCGACCAGCGCGGCATTCTTCTGGGTCATTTCGTCCATCGCCGCTACCGCCGAGTTGATCTCGTCGAGAGCTGTGGCCTGCTCAGTGCTGGCCGAAGCAATCTCCCCAATCAGTGCCGCTACCTGTTTGACGCCCTCGACAATGCCGGACAGCGACTCGCCAGCCTTCTTGACCATCTCGACGCCGTTCTGAACTTGATTATCGCTGTCCAGGATTAGGGTCTTGATCTCCTTTGAAGCCTGAGCCGAGCGTTGCGCCAGCACGCGAACTTCTTGCGCCACCACCGCGAAGCCCTTACCGGCATCGCCGGCCCGTGCCGCCTCGACCGCCGCGTTAAGCGCCAGCAAGTTGGTCTGGAAAGCGATTTCGTCAATGACCCCGATGATGTCGGTTATCTTGCGTGAGGCAGCGGCAATAGATTTCATGGCATCGATTGCCGAGCTGGCTACCGTGCCGCCCTGCTGGCCGGCACTACGAGCCTCGCCCGCCATTTTATTGGCCCGCTGGGCATTCTCGGCGCTGGTTCGCACGGTGGCGCCCAGTTCTTCCATGGATGCCGCTGTTTCCTCGAGGCTGGAGGCCTGTTGTTCGGTGCGTTCGGCGAGATCGGCACTGCCAGACGACACCTCGGCCGCAGCTTGGGAAATCGCCTCGGTCGCGCCGCTGATCTCACCGACAATCTCACCCAGCTTGATCGAGGTAGCGTTGATGTTGTTCTTCAGGCCGTCAAAGGCGCCCTGATAATCTTTGGTGATGCGTTGGTTAAGATCACCCTCGGCCAGTGCCCCGACCACTCTGGCGATATCGGTAATGGCCCCCTGTACGGTTTCGGTCAGGCGGTTAACGCCTTCGCTCATGGTCCGGTAAAAACCTTCCTTGCCGGTAAGGTCGAGTCGAGAGGTCAACTCGCCCTTGGATACGGTGTCGATCAGCGACGCGATTTCCCTGCCAATCGCCAGTTCACGTTCACGCTGGAGTTCGGCTGCCTTGCGTTCCGCCTCGAGTCGCGCTTGCTGCGCGAGCAGGCCGTCCAGATCCTTGCGCTGTGAACCGTCCCGATCGAGGAAGGTCACCTGGAATTTTGAGGCCAACAACTCGGCCGCCTGAGTTAGAGTTTCGATGTCGGGGCATGTGACCATGGAGGCCACATCTGGAAAATCTGGCATAGGCCGGATTGAGATGACTTCCCTGGTGGCGGGCGCTACGGACTCGGAAGTGGGCGCGCGGTGCTTCCTGCCGGAACTGGCGCGGCTTGTGCGCGCCCGCAAGCCCTTGCGGCGGCGACGCTTCCATGGCGGACTCGACCCGAACCTGACCAGCGCCATGGTAACCGACCTCGACGATCTGGCCGCGTTGCTTGCGGACATCGAGAGCGACGAAAAAGGGGTCCCGATTCTACTCAAGCAGTATCTGCGCGTCGGCGGGCGCATGCTGGGCTTTAACCTCGACCCCAAATTCGGCAACTGCCTCGACGGACTGATCATGGTGGATCTGCGTAAAACCGAGCCGCGCATGCTGGCACGCTATCTTGGCAAAAAAGATGCCGCAGGATTACTGACTTACCACGGAATTGAATTACCGCCAGAACTGTTGCCGGGCACTGGCGGTCCGGTCCTTTAGACATTTAGACTTCTGTTCACTGGCGTCCCATGGGGACGCCAAGGCTGTAGCGGTTCAGGCTGTAGGCTGTTGGTAAAACGGCAAAAAGCTGTTAAACGGGGAGGAATATGAGTATTACCCTGCGTTTTCTCGGAGCCACCCAAACCGTCACCGGTTCGAGATACCTCATCGATACTGGCGCCCGCCGTATTCTGGTGGACTGCGGGCTCTATCAGGAACGCGACCTGCAGGCACGCAACTGGGAACCCTTTCCCGTGCCGCCCGCGACAATTACGGATGTTATTCTGACCCATGCGCACCTCGACCAC
>JBAXKX010000371.1:0-2536 GCA_037135115.1 Rhodospirillaceae bacterium | reverse complement strand
GTGTTTTCAAATTCCTGCCACAGACCTAGCATTTACACAAAACTGAATTAAATATCTTTCCGTCCCCCGCCCTCCCCCCTGAGCACCAATTTTGTCAACTGTTACCGATTAGAAACAGTTTTCGCTCCCTCAGAAAGACAGCCCGCTCAAAGTCGCAAAATAGTTGAATGGCGACATGTCGATTGAGATTGACTTGTTGCTCGGATGAGCTACATTCACACTGCACCCTCTTGATGGAGGCCACCATGGCCGCAACCGCTTTCGTGCGCGCCCGCATCGACGAAGCCCTCAAGGACCAAGCCGCCGCCGTACTGGCGGAAATGGGCCTGACGATCTCGGATGTCGTGCGTATTGTTTTGACCCGAATCGCCAAGGAGCACGCCCTACCGTTCACGCTCGCGGTCCCGAACGCTGAGACCAGCGCCGCCATGGAAGAGGCGCGGAGAATCGGACAGGCGCGCTTTGCCTCGGCTGACGAGTTACTGCATGACATCGAAGACGCCGCCCAGCACTAAACGAGCTTGTCCGCCTCGATTCGCAGATCGAACCAGGACGTTCGATAAGGACTGGGCGCGCCTATCCCACTCCGGACGCTACGACTTACGGCGGCTCAAAGAGGTGATGGTGCTGCTCATAGCCAACGACGGCCCACTCGGGCCTGAGTGGCTGGATCACTCGCTCGTAGGTGGCTGGACCGACCATCGCGAGTGCCATATCGGCGGTGATTTTCTGCTGATCTATCGGTTGGCTGGTCGTGGCACCGACGAGCAGGTAATCTTTGTACGCGCAGGCACTCACGCCGAGTTGTTCGAATAATGCTGCCTAGCCTGCCATGGTCTGGGGCACCGGACTCCCGAAGCTAGGGCCACATCACCGGCGTTTCCGTGTACACTGTCACTGCGTCGGAGGTGAAGGGACAGGATGATATGCCGACGATCGTCCGCGAGGACGGCTACCGGTTCTATTTTTACAGCCACGAACCGAACGAGCCGCCTCATGTCCACGTGGACAAGGACGGCGGCAGCGCAAAAGTATGGCTCTCTTCGGTGACCGTGGCCGCCAACGTCGGCTTGTCGCCGACCCAGCTTGGCGAGTCGGTACGCCGAGTCCGCAAACATCGCGAACAACTAATGGAGGCCTGGGATGGGTTTTTCGGCACCTAAAATTGACGAGCGCGTCATGAGCGTCCTCATTGATGGCGAGCGCTTGGCTGTTGATCTCATGGACGGCCGCACCATCGCCGTCCCCCTGGCTTGGTATCCCCGATTGTTCAACGCCACCTCGGAGCAACGCGGACGCTGGGAAGTGGCGGGCGGCGGCTTCGGCATCCACTGGCCCGACTTGGACGAGGACCTTAGTACCGAGGGCCTTCTGCGCGGAGCCCGTGCCCACGACAAGGCATTACCGTTCGAGCCGTTGATTCCCAACGCCACAACGATTGAGGCCATGGAAGAGGCGCCTGCTGGCCGGGGGGCATCCTTCACCAGCGTCGAGGCACTGATGGCGGACCTGAATGCGGACGATTGAGCACTTCAGCCAGTTCAAGCGGGACTTCAAGCACGACCGTTGTGTTTTCAAATTCCTGCCACAGACCTAGCATTTACACAAAACTGAATTAAATATTTTCCCGCCCGCCCACTGTTACACAATCAGCATAGTTTTCACCGCCGAAGCCACCGCCCTCCCGCTACTGTGGTAGCCTGGAACAAACGGCGCATCACGGGGCATTTGGCGGGATACCGGGATTTTCCCGTCAGTGCCCGCTGGCGTACCGGATCAGCACGAACGACGCGCCGAAGATGGCGAAGATCAGGGCGGCAAGGGTCCAGATCGTGGGAACGCGGGCTGATAGTTCACCGAGTCGGCCTTTTAGTTCCGCTATATCTTCGCCTTGATTACGCTGAACGTCGGCTTGCCGACGTTGCTCCCCCTCGATCCGCTGCGTGCGTTCGTCCAATTTGGATAGCACCGGCTCCAGCCGCCGCAGAATGTCTACGGCGCTTTCTGGGTGCTCGGTGCCGATCGGGGGCTTGCGTGCTGGATGTGCCATGGGATGATGATAACTCAGTCGGAAGGCGTTGGCGAGTCCGTGATGGTGGTCGCGCCGATCGGCCGCTTCGTTGTAGAACGCGAACGGCGGCCGGAATCACCTGACCGGCGTTGCTCAACTGCTGGAAGATGCGCCGCTCGACATCGGCCTGATCGTTGGCGGTGGTGTATTCGTCGACCGATTGTTGATAGCGCAGGAACGCCACGTCGACCTGAGCCAGCTGTCCAACGCTCGTGTCGAGCGTCGCATTGGTAACGGTGTCGGTGCCGATACGCAGCGCCGCCTCGGTGCCGTGGGACAGGATATGTATGGCATCATAGCCACTGTGGGTTTCGGACCATTTCGCGATTTGGGCGAGGCCGCTCTGGCCACCGTCAATCACCTCGACCTCAACGCCCGCGCGGATACCATTGGCTAGCGCTTGATATCCAGGGGCGCGGCTGTCGCAGGATGGTCGGCCGGGTGGCTGGCGTCAGCCATCGCATG
>JBAXKX010000370.1:0-2548 GCA_037135115.1 Rhodospirillaceae bacterium | reverse complement strand
ATAGTCAGGCGGCCGCTACCGACGAAAAAGCCGTTGGCAAGCTGATCGTTCGCGGTAGGGAGGACCGGGTCGTAAGCGTCGGCAAAGGCAGTCGGCTGCGTCGGGCGGCTACGGCCCAGCATTGTTGTGGCGACTGCGTCGAGCTGCGAGCGCAGCTTGCGCACGACCTCACTGCCTGGGTCGGGATTGGAGCGCAGGGGATCAGGCCGCTGCGAGCCGCCCGCTGCAAGGTTGAGCAGGGCGCCGAGCCTGCCATTGGTGATATTGCCCTCCGCCCGCACCGGTGAATTCGCCCCCGAGGGGGTGGCGGCGTCAGTGGTGAAACTAGTCGGCCGCTGGTCGAGCAATGGCTGACCGCCCGGGGTGAACAGGGCGATGCCTTTATTCTCGCGCGCAAAGACGCTGGCGCCGGTCAACTCGACAACCCTGGCCACCAGCGACTCGCGGCGGGCTTCCGCCTCCCCGGTCGGTCGATCGAGCGCGGCTTGGCTGACGATGCCGCGATTTTCCCGGTGAATGTCGGTCAAGGTCTGGTTAAGTTCGCTTACGCCAGCGGATACATCGCTACCGAGCCGCTCGGCAACCTTTTCCACCCCCTGCGACAGACGGCGCACAGTTCCGGCCAAACGATCGCCACTGCCGATTACGGCTTGCCGCCCCGCCGGATCATCGGGATTGTCGGCCAGTGTTTGCCAGGACCGGACGAAGGCGTCGAAGCTCGACACAAGATCGGGACTGCCTTCACTCGCCTCGAACAGCTGACCAATCTCCTTTAGGTAGGCGTCGCGAACCACCGCCGCCCCCTGGCGTGCAGCAATATCATCGCTTTGTGCGCGAAGGGAACCACTCAGCGAGCGAACGATAACTAGAGCCGGAGCGGGAGCAGGGACGAGGGCCGGAGCCGGAGCGGCTGGTTGTAGCGGGGCAGACGAACCACTAGAACCCACCGGAGGGAGACGCAGCGCAGCGTCGAGCGCGCCCTGGGGGCCGGTTGGAACTACGCGAAACCCATTGGCCGCCATGGCGATGGCATCAAAGATACCCATGATCCGCTAATCCTTGCAGAGCCTTTACCTTGGACTTGCAGGGAACACGCAACAATCGGGCCAACTATGAAACACCGACTCGGCAGATTTTTCCCCCTGCCCCGCTATAATTTCCGGGTGATCATCATGGAGACGCCGGGACCGCCTTGCCGCAGGACAGCCGAGCGGTTGCCGATCCGACCATAGCCGACTGTGGGCGGGGCGCTCTGCTCACCCACTGCCTTAACGACAATCTCGAGCAGACGCTTATTCGCCTCGATGGCGCCTTCGAGGGCGGCGGCGTTGTGCCGGGCCGCATCCATTACCCGATCATTGAGTACGCGAAGCTCGGCAAGCGCCGACTCGGCTGCGGGGACCATCGGAACCTCCCGCAGCTCCTCCAGTTTGAAGGCATAGGCGGCGATCAACCGGGTCTTGACTTCGGCAAACCCGGTCGGAGCCTTGAGTTTCATGGCCCCCAGCGCCTCGGCCTCGCGCAGCAGAACATCAAGCAAACTGCGGGCAAGGTCAGCGCTTTCCGCAATGACACCAAGGATTGGCGGGTCTGCCATGGCGGGCGGGGCGAGTGTTGGGGTCATGGCGCACAGTCCTGGTCAAGTATCCGAAGAACACATCGGAGAACACATCGGAGTCCGGGGCACAATGGCCCCGGTTGAAATTCCTCACGGTCGGTTACCGTTTGAGCCCCAACGCTTCTTGGATCATCTCATCCGCCGTGGTGATCGTCTTGCCGTTAGAAGAGTAGGCACGCTGAGCCATGATCATCTTGGTCAACTCGTCGCCGATATCCACGTTGGAATTTTCAAGCGAACCGGGGACTATGGTGCCGGTATCACCAGTACCCGCCCAGCGGACCACCGGCTTACCCGCCAGAGTGTCGTTACCGGAGAATACAGCGCCGGTCACCCGGTCGAGCTTGGTCGCGTCGCTGAAGGATACCAACGGAATACGGTAAGGTTTCAACTGTTGACCATTTGTGTAACTAAACACAACATAGCCGTTGTTGTCAATATTGGCCTTTTGAAACGAGCCAGGGGACTGTCCGGTGACATCAAGCACCGAACGAACCTCGAGCGCGGTGCCGGCATATTGGGTCGAGCCGGACGCAGGCGTTGTGGCGGTGGCCACTGCTCCGACATCAAGAGTGATCGGCTGGGGCGCCACCGAACCCGGCGGGAACAGGGCGTTACCCCACGGCACATTTAAGACGGCGTTGGTAGCAGCTGGGCCACCGGCAACTGTCGTGATATTGTTAATTGCGCCCTTATTGGTGAAGGTGATCATGGTCCCGGCGGTTATCGGTACCTGAAGGTCGGTGGTGCCAAACACACCGTCGGAAACACCGGGGATCGAGGCGTTGATCACTTCCCAGGCGTTAGCGTCGCCGGCCTGGAACGGCGCGGCAATCACCGCCGGCACCGGTACCTTCTGGTAGGTGATCTGAAGCGTCCGCGAGTTGCCAAGACTGTCATAGAACTGAATCTGAGAGGTCACCTGAGATG
>JBAXKX010000369.1:0-2552 GCA_037135115.1 Rhodospirillaceae bacterium | reverse complement strand
CAAGACACTTCCCATGCCGTGCCTAGTCCGCGTCACTAACCTTGACAATGGCCGCTCGATCGTGGTGCGGCTGAATGACCGCGGCCCATTTGTCGCCGGCCGGATCATAGATATGTCCCATCGCAGCTCCAAATTACTCGGATTCGATTCCGTTGGAACCGCCAAGGTGCGAGTCCAGATTTTAGCCAACGAGAGTCGGGCCATCGCCGCCGCCGCCCTTTCCAACACTCCAACCGGATTAAGTGGATTAGGCGGATTTGCTCCGGCGCCAGCTGCGGCTCCATCCGGCAGGATAGAGGTCGCCGGCTTGCCCGTACCAGTGGCTCCAGTTCCGCGACCACCGGTGGCAGCCCCGAACACTATCCCCGGCGATACCAAGGGCGGGAGGTTCCTTCCGGCTGCGGTGGTTGGCCACCAGCCAGTGACCGGAACTAGGCTTATCTATGTTCAAGCCGGAGCGTTCACCCAATACAAGAACGCCAGCCGGCTTAAAGATCGAGTCGTTGGCATCGCTCCCACCACTATCAGTCAAACCCAAGTCGGCGGCGTCGCCTACTACCGCGTCCGGCTTGGCCCGATCGGCTCCATCGAGCAAGCAGACGGCATTTTGTCTCGCGTCGTCAATGTCGGCAGCAATGAGGCACGGATGATCGTAGATTGAGCGCATCGCTCGGGGCAGTCCGCCAGTCCCGCCGACCGGCGCACCCGGTCGTAGCGGCATCTTTTCGAGTTGCAGAGAGGTTCATGATGCTTTCATTCCGCTCCTGGTTACGATCAAGTTTGGTTGTTGCTGTGTTAGCGTTCGCCGCTGGCGCTGCGGTGGTGGCGTTCGCTACTGGTGCGGGCGCAGCGACTATCGACACCATGGCTCGCCAGGTTATTTTGATCGATGCCACCACTAACACCGTGCTGTTCGAAAAGAACGCTGATCAGCACATGCCAACCTCGTCGATGAGCAAGGTCATGACCGCCTACATGGTCTTTGACGCGCTGAAAGCTGGTCGGCTGTCGCTTGACGACACGCTTCAAGTTAGCGAGCGGGCGTGGCGGATGCAGGGCTCCAAAATGTTTACCGAGCTGGGAGCGCGGATCAAGGTTGAAGACTTGATTCGCGGCATGATCATCCAGTCGGGCAACGATGCCTCTATAGTGCTGGCGGAATCCCTGGGCGGCAACGAAGACGCCTTCGCCCGTCAGGCAACTAAACGAGCCCGCGAACTGGGCATGAAGGACAGCAACTTCCTTAACGCCACAGGATGGCCGTCGGATGAGCACTATTCGACCTGCCGTGATCTTGCGACGCTAGCCAAAGCGCTGATCGACAACTACCCGGAGTTCTATCACTTCTATTCTGAACGTGATTTCACCTACCACGGCATCAAACAAGGCAACCGCAACCCGCTGCTTTATCGCAACATGGGGGTGGACGGTATGAAGACCGGACACACCGAGGTCGCTGGATATGGCCTAATCGCCTCAGCGCTGCGGGACGGCCGTCGGCTGATCCTGGTCGTCAACGGTTTGCCAAACATGCAGACACGGGCGGACGAACCGGCCCGGCTGTTGGAATGGGGATTCCGCGAATTCAGCGTGTTCAACCTGTTAAAGCCGGGCGAGGCCGTTGACGACCTGCCGGTGTGGCTAGGCCAGCAACCATCGGTCACTGCTGTTACCGGTGGCGGCTTGCGAGTGACCATGGCCCAAGAGGAGCGTCGCGGCCTCAAGGTAACCATGCAGGCGCAGGTTCCGATGCCGGCTCCCATCACCAAGGGGCAAACAGTGGGCAAGTTGGTAATAACTGCTCCGGGATTTATCACCCGCGAGGTGCCGCTGGTGGCCGGCAACGCCGTCGAGCGTCTCGGCTTCTTCGGCCGACTTGGCGCGGCTGCCCACCACGTGGTGTTCGGCAGCAAAAGTTGAGGACCCAAGGCCGCTTCATCACCTTCGAAGGCGGGGAGGGGGCAGGCAAATCAACCCAAACGAGGCGGCTTGCCCGCGCCCTTGAGTCGGGCGGATTTGAGGTTGTCACGAGTCGTGAGCCGGGAGGATCGCCCGGAGCCGAACTGATTAGGGAACTGCTGGTCAACGGCGAAGCTGGTCGCTGGAGTCCGACCACCGAGTCACTACTCCACTTTGCGGCCCGTCGCGATCACTTGGAACGCTCGGTGTGGCCAGCGCTGGACCGAGGAGCATGGGTGCTGTGCGATCGCTTCGCCGACAGCACTATGGCCTACCAGGGTTGGGGGTTGGGGCTTGACTGCGAGCTGGTGGCCGGGCTTTATCGGCTGGTAGTGGGCAGCTTTGCTCCCGATCTGACCATTTTGCTCGACCTGCCGGCCGAAGCGGGGCTGGCTCGCGCGCTGGCCCGGAGCGCGGCCGATCGCTATGAAGGGATGGATTTGGCGTTCCATCGCAGGCTTCGTGACGGCTTCCTCAACATCGCCCGCCTGGATCCGGAACGCTTTGCCGTCGTTGACGCCACTCCCGATCAAGACACAGTTGCCGCCGCCGTACTGGCCGCAGTTAAGCAAAATTTGTTGGAGGGGCGGTTG
>JBAXKX010000368.1:0-2560 GCA_037135115.1 Rhodospirillaceae bacterium | reverse complement strand
GCGGGCGTCGTAGTTGCTGGTGCTGCCGCAGGTCACCCCGCTCAATGGACGGTCGACCATCCGGTCGAGCGATCCGACTGGTCGTCGATCACCGAGGACGGCTCGGCTCTCCTGGTCCCCGGTGCCGTCTATTTCCTGTCCGAGATACAATCGGGCGGGATTACTCGAACCCCACCTACCACAATTGGGAGTTGGGTCGTCCCCGTGGGTCACGCCATAGCGCCCACGGTCCTACACGTCCAGCCTGGCACACCGGTCAGAAACTGACCACAATCTAAAAGGGAAAAATACAAATGGCTATTCATCGTCCCGTTGTCCTGATTGGTGGCAAGCTTTGCCAGCTGCCCACTGGTGATACACTCTCGGCCAAAATCCAAGAGGTTGATGTCGTCGAATTGCAGGCCAAGGCAATCCTCGATGCCGGCATGGCCGTATATAATAATGGCGGCTTCCAGGTAATGAAGGCCGACGCCGCGACAGACGCAAAGGCCAATGTCCTGGGTCTCGCTTGGACCTCGGCAATTGTCGATGCATATGTTAACGTACAAACAGACGGCGTCCTGGAACTGGCCGATTGGGGTCCGGCGACTGGTGGAACCGATACCTTCCTCGTAAGCGGGGCGCAATACTTCCTGGGCGTCGAAGGTCTTATCACGAACACGCCGCCAACGACTGGCAACTCTGTCTATATCGGCCGGAGCATTTCTCCGCAGAAGATGGAAATCAGCATCGAGCGCCCAATCGGTCTGTAATAGTATTAACGGCGGCCGGTCTACTCAAGGACCGGCCGTTTTTTAGATTGATGGAGGTTGTCCATGGCCCTATATCGTGCGTTAGTGCTGTTGTCAACAGGACGCAAGGCATTATTGCCGACTGGCGACACTCTGGCCGGTCCTGTTCAGGACGTCGAGGGGTTTGATGCTCAGGCTAAGGTAATCTTGTCTGCCGGAATGGCAGTCTATATTAGTGCTGCATTGCAGGTGCTCAAAGCGAGCGCCTCGGCCGACGCCACTGCCACGGTGATCGGGCTGGCAAGCGCCGCTGCGGCACTGGACGCCACGGTCATGATCCGCACCGACGGGGTCTTTTTTTTGGCGGATTGGACGCTGGCTGCTGGGACGGCGACACTGACGGTCGGTGCCGATTATTTTCTGTCCGCGACGGCCGGTCTACTGACGACCACGCCACCTGTGACTGGGTCGGTGGTGCTAATCGGCAGGGCGGTCTCTACAACGAGATTGCAACTTACAATTGACACTCCTGTAAAATTAGCCGTCTAGGGTGTAATCATGACGTTTCGCGCGCCGCTAATATTTGCCTCTGGTCGAGTTAGTGAGCTGGCTAGTGCCGATGGGCTGATCATGACCGCCGTTTCCGCGCATGTGATTATAAGTGAAGTCTCTATTTTGACCGACGCGGCAACAGTTGCAGTCGATTTGTCACTTGGTAATAATTTTTCGCTCGATATTGCGGGAAATCGTACACTCGGCATACCGACCATGGGGACAGCGGGTCAGTCTGGTAATATACACATCAAGCAAGACTCGTCCGGGTCGCGCACGCTAGCCTATTCGTACCCGTTTATATTTCCTGGCGGCGTTGTCCCGGTATTAACTACTACAGCTTTGGCCAGAGATGTTTTAGGTTACAATGTCGTCAAATCTAAAACATCAACGGTGACCATATCGATAGCAAACCCCGGCGTTATTACTTGGACGGCGCACGGGCTGGCCACCGGTGATTATCTCAGGTTGACGACCACCGGCGCGCTGCCGACCGGCCTGGCCGTAGCAACAACATACTGGGTGATCGCGGTCAACGCTAATACGTTTAGCCTAGCCACGAGCAAGGCCAACGCCTCGTTTGGCACTAAAATAACAACGACGGGTAGTCAGTCGGGTGTGCATACCGCTAACTGCACAATAATAAATGCGTCGCTTGTGAAAGACTACCGATGAGCATTACGATTGCTCGCACCGGTGATGCTAGGTTGCTTGACGCATCGGTAGATATTATTGCGGGCATATCGTCTAGCGTCGCCACTGCCACCACGTCGCTGCGGGACCGGCTGCGCGGTCAAGTGGTCTCGGCCGGGCTGGGTGTCGCGCTGTCGAAAACATGGCAAAGCAAACTTAACCCGGCCACCGCCACCGTTATTTCGGGTTATGTCTGGACCAAATCGCCGCTGATTATGCAGGGGTTTGAGGAGGGCGCCACGATAATCCCGCGCAACGGCTCTCGCTGGCTGGCAATTCCGACCGCCAACGTGCCGCCACGTGCGAAAGGGTCAAATGCCCCCGGCGACCACATACGCAAGCAAATGACGCCAGTTGAAGTCGAAGCCAATTTTAACCGCGACTTGCGGTTGATTGCCCAACCAGGCCAACGGGTCGCCTATCTGGTTATGGATGAGCTTGTTTCTGCCAGCTCCGGTCATGGTTTTCGCCGGAATACTTCGCGCAGGCTGGCCCAAGGCCGGGTCGTCAAGTCAATCCTGATGTTCGTTTTGGTGCCACAGGTGACGTTAACCAAACGCCTCGACATCGCCGGAGCGATTGCC
>JBAXKX010000367.1:0-2576 GCA_037135115.1 Rhodospirillaceae bacterium | reverse complement strand
TACGGTCCTTCCTGGCCTTCCTTCCGTGCTTCAGGATCAGCAGCCCGACTCGTAGCGCCCGAGATCGACCAAGCTGTAGCGAAAGTTGAGTATGTAGGGATGGATGGCAGGGTCCGCCCGCCAGCCCTGGGCCACGCCGCCGGTAGGTTATCGAAGACCCAAGACCGGTGCAGTGGCAAGCTGATGATCAAATATTCACCTCGAGCTGATCCTCTTTGACTGCGCCTCGAAAAAGTAGTCGGCTCCGCGATCATAGCCAGCCGAACTGACCACGCCATATTGCGGGGTTTGCGGCGTTTCTGCGGCCACGTCGTCCCTGACCTTGACGAATAGTTCCTCGCCGAGGGAGATGGCCGGCATTGTCTTGAGCCGTCCTGCCAGCGCCCGCGCGAAGGGTGAATTCTCGGCCCCGTCCATGACCGGCTCATCACCGCCCGAGGACATGGCAATGACGCCGCGCAACTCACTAAGCTCCATGATGTTGGCCGGTCGGCCGGCGGTCTCGACCCTCTGTTCCTTAGTAAACGAGCCAGAATAACAACTGTCGGCAAAGACCATGATGTTCTTGGCCGGAACCCCGCGCAGCATAGTGGCGACATCCTTGGTCGACAACCAGTGTCCGGCGCTATCAGTCTCGGCATCGGTCGGCAGCCAATAGCCGACGCCCGTCTGATCGTCTTCATAGCCATGACCAGCGTAGTAAAGAACAACTTGATCGCGCTCACTCAGTTCTCCATGCAGCGCCCTCAGGGCACCGACAATAGAGTCCTTGGTAGCATTGGCGATGATCCTGGTCTCGAACCCAAAGCGGCTGCTAAGTTCTCCGGCGACCAGCGCCGCATCCCGGCCAGGAGAGCCAAGGCTCGGCAATTCAGCATGTTGATAAACGTTATTGGCAAATAAAACTGCGACCTTGCGCGGCTTGCCTGCCGCTTGGGGCTGGGTTTTCCGCATCCCTGCAGTGTCAACCTCGATTATTTGCTCTCGAACCAAGCCCTGGTCGTCGATAATGGTCAGCTTGGGCTTTTCCGCTAGGCCCCGCGTTTTCAGTGGAATATCGAACGAGCCGTCATCATGCACGAACAACCAGCGACCATTAAGCCGAACCTGCCGGCCGCCGGTCCAATCGGGCAGTCTGGCCGGGGCAGCCGCCGCTGAAGGCGCCTCCGCCAGTTCGGTCAGGGAAGCCTGGTGCAATTGTGCCGACTGCGGTCCCAACAGGTCCTCGATCCGCGCCAGGGTCAAATCGGCGACCTCAACCCAGGATTTTTGCAACGAACTAAGTATCCAGCCGGGAACCCAGTTGTCGATCTTGCCCTTTAGTGTCGCGTTTCCCGCCTTGTCGGTGGCAAGAGTGGCTCTTTCAACCTTGAAGCTTCCGGCCATCGCCGCCGCCACCGCAGGTTCCCCGACTTCCGTACCGCCGGTCGCGGTTATCCCCGAAACGCCGCGCTGACCAGCGCCCGGCCGAGCCATTCCTGTTGTCCCGCCAGTGATGCCAACCGAGGCGGCACGGGGATTTTGCCTGAGTTCTGACAGCGCCCCCGACAGCAGTCTGGTCATCGCCTGTCTCTGCACTACCTGATAGAGCCCAAGATAGGTGCGCGCCAACATCGGATCGGCGCCACTGGCCGCCAGAACCTTCTTCACGTCAGCGTACTGAACCTTGAGATCGCCGCCAGCCACCGCCTTAAGTTCGGCGCCAACCGCTTTTGCGATCGGGCTGGGATCGGCCAGCAGGCTAGCGACGATCCACACAGACGAAACACCGGCGAACACGGCCTTTTGTTCCGGCATCGACAAGCTGCCCTGAGTAGCCATGGTAACGATGCTGTTATGGACCGAGCCGCTCGCGACCGCCGTTTCCATTGTCCGCACCTCTTGCTGAACAACCGGGGTCTGTGCGAGTTGGGCCGTCGTCGGCGCGGCTGGTGTATTCAGAGCAGGCCTTACACCAACAGCCATAGTAACGGCAGCGACAACCTCCGCAGGAGTGGTTGCCGCAACAGTTGCAGTTGCAGTAGTAGTGGAGCTACTGGAGGCCGGTGCCTTGGTGGAGGTATCGGTCTGCGCCGAAGCGTCGGCGTCGGCGTCGGCGTTAGCATAGGCGGTGGTGTCGGTGGTTATCCGAGCAGCAGCATCTGCGGCGGCCTTGGCAGCGGCATCGGCTAACGCTTTGGCATCAGCCTTAGCGTCAGCAATCACCTTGGCTGCGGCATCTGCAACGACCTTGGCGGCGGCATCGGCGGCGGCCTTGGCTACGGCATCTGCTGCGACATTCACCTGCACGGACGAGATTACCGGGGCGCTTCCCGTGATCACCAGGGTGCCATCATAAAAGTGAATGTCGTAGTTGCCCGAACCGAGACCGCCCGGAGCAATCGCGTAATTGCCTGCGTTGATCGCACCTTGCGAACTGCCGCCATAACTGAGCACACCGGTCAGCGCCGAGGTAGTTTCATTATTGACGAGGCCAACATAAGTGACACCATTACCACCCCCATAGGCCAAGCCATCATAAATCTTGCTCGCGGAATTTGCAGTGATCGTCAAAGTCGCCTTATTGATGGTCAGAG
>JBAXKX010000366.1:0-2585 GCA_037135115.1 Rhodospirillaceae bacterium | reverse complement strand
AACCCGTAGAGGATAATTCAAGCCCATGACGTTTCATGAACGTGGAGGTGCCTTCAATACTGCACCCCCCCTCCATACGTAGCGACACCATCGCCTCGATTGACTTTTCCCGCAACGTGCAAGGGAGAGTGTCGATCCCGGATTCACCAAAAATAAATTCGCCAGCCTTTTTTAAGCCATTTCTCAGTAAATAAACAAAAGTCCTGGAAACGTCATATTGTTCGTGTCCCTCCCGCAAACTTGCTTGAATTTGGCGATAGCGTCTGTTAGCGGCAACAGTTAGTAAAGAAATAGTTTGCATGAAAACTTGCGTTCTAACCGGAGGTAGATTAATCTTCGGCACATGCAAACAACACTGACCTATCGGCACCGCGTGATCAGCGAAGATGACGTCGCATTCATTCGTGCGCTCATCGCCGAGCACCCAGAAGCCAGCCGAAGGAATTTATCCAGAAAGTTGTGTGAAGCGTGGAATTGGGTTCAGGCCAATGGCGCGCTGCGCGACATGGTGTGCCGCGGAATGATGCTGATGTTGCATCGCGAGGGCTTGATCGAACTGCCCGCGGTGCGTCGTGTTATTCGCAATCCGATGGTATATCGCAGCCAACCCATTCTGGTGAGTGTCGATCAGACCCTCCTGCAAGCGCGATTCGCCGAACTGGGGCCGCTGGAGGTTCGTCAAGTGCGGCGCACACCCGAGGAAGGCCTGTTCAACAGCCTGCTCCAGGAGCACCATTATCTGGGCTACACGAGGCCCGTGGGCGAGCATCTAAAATATTTGATCAGCGCCGGGGGACGGCCGGTAGCCTGCATGGCATGGTGCTCGGCGCCACGTCATCTGGGTAGCCGTGACCGATTCATTGGCTGGGGTAAAGAGGCCCGACTTCGCAACATTCGGCATATTGCCTATAACACGAGATTCCTTATTCTGCCCTGGGTAAAGGTGCCGCACCTGGCCTCTCATATTTTGGGGCGCATGGCGCGCAATCTGTCGGCTGACTGGCAGAACCTGTACAAGCACCCGATTTACTTTCTCGAAACGTTTATAGATCCGCAGCGTTTTCGCGGCACCTGTTATCTGGCCGCCAACTGGACGGTACTGGGGGTAACGACTGGGCGCGGAAAGGATGCGCCGACGTTTTGTCCCAATCGTTCGATCAAGGAAGTGCTCGGTTATCCCTTGGTGAAAGACTTCCGCCAGCGGCTATCACAGGGGGCGTTATGACGGCACCCCAATTCATTGGCGCCACTGCGGAGCAGCTCGACGAAATCCTGGCGCTGGCCAAGATGTCATTTCCGACGCTGCAGTACGAGTTACTCATAGGGATCCTCGCCACCTTTTCCTACGTCATGCGATCCCTGCAAGACGCAAAGACGTCGATTAAACGCTTTCGCAATATGCTGTTTGGCGCGAGCACGGAGAGCGCGCGCAATCTAGCAAAAATGACTAGCGCAACCAGCGAACCGCCATCGGCCGAGGGTATGCCGCCAGGCGATGATACGCCACCGTCTACGTCCGAGGCCCAAAGCGATCCCAAAGTGAAACCGTTTTCACGGCCGCGACGCCCCGGGCATGGCCGTAATGGCGCCGCCAAATACAGCAATTCGCCGGTCATCACGATTAGCGTATCTGGTTTAAAGTCGGGCGATCCCTGTCCGAATTGCAAGGTCGGCAAGGTCTATGAGTCGCCGCCCAAGACCATCGTCAAAGTGGTCGGCCAACCCCCGCTGACGGCCACGGTCTACAAACTGCAACACTTGCGATGCCGCCTGTGCGATGCAACCGTAACCGCGCCTCTGCCTGAGGGCACCAGCTCATCAAAGTACGACCCCAGTTGCGCCAGCATGCTCGCTATACTTCGCTACGGCAGTGGCGTGCCGTTCTACCGACTTGAAGGCCTGCAGGGGAGCCTGAATGTTCCCTTGCCCGACTCCACCCAATGGCAGATCGTGTTGGATGCCGTGCCGGCACCAGCGGCTGTCTTTGCCGAACTGATAAGCCAGGCGGCACAGGGTGACGTGCTGCACTGCGACGACACCCCGGCGAAGATATTGTCAGATATTGCCGCGCGTAAAAAGATCGAAGCCGCCGGGCAAATCCCCGAGGCCAAGGCCATCAATACGAGCTGTATCCTCTCCCACCTGCCGCAGGGGAACAAGGTGGTGTTGTTTTTCACCGGTCATCCTCACGCCGGAACGAATTTGTCCAATGTCCTGGCACTACGCGCCAGCGAGTTGGAACCACCCATTCAGATGAGCGATGCCCTGGCGTCCAATTTTGTTGGCGAGTTAGTTCGTATTTTCGCCAAATGCATGACCCACAGCCGACGTAATTTCGTTGACGTGATTGATCATTTCCCGCAAGAATGCGGTTATGTAATCGACATTTTTGGCACGATCTACGCTAACGATGCACAGGCCCGCGATCAGAAGATGTCCCCCGCAGAACGTCTTCTCTACCACCAGGCACACAGCGCCAAGCCAATGCATGAATTCAATCTTTGGATGAATGCGCAACTCGATCAACACCCAATGCTCTCAATCTAACAGACTGTTAGCATATTTCGCTGAATTTCTGCGGGCTC
>JBAXKX010000365.1:0-2607 GCA_037135115.1 Rhodospirillaceae bacterium | reverse complement strand
TTTTTCCTTATGTCTGCGTCAATACGGCAATGGTAATGGGACTGATTCCCGTGGTCGGAATTCCCCTGCCGTTGGTTTCTTATGGCGGCACCGCAATGCTGACGTTGATGATTGGTATTGGTTTACTCCTTAGTGTCTCTGTTCACCGTAATATCTACATTCCGCGAAGCGGTTTGGCCGAAATGTGATGGTCTGGGGGGCCTTACCTCACTATTTCTTTTTACCTCGCCTTTGGCTCTTACCCTGGGGCTTGGCGGCAGCCACGGCTTTCGGGGCCATGCCGGGGCGGTCCAGCCCCAACTCCTTGGCTTCGAGGCGGCGCAATTCGTCGCGGAGGCGTGCCGCTTCCTCGAATTCCAGATCGGCGGCCGCCGCACGCATACGCTTGTTCAGGTCGGCCATTGCAGCTTTAAGATTGCCGCCAATCAAGTTGGCATCTAGGGTGTTGATGTCGGTGTTGGTGTCGGTGTCAATGGTAACGTGGTCGCCACGTTCGTATACGCTGCTCAGTATGTCTGTGATTGATCTCTTTATGCCTTCCGGGGTAATGCCGTTGGCGGCGTTGTATGCCTGTTGCTTCTCGCGTCGCCGGTTGGTTTCGTCGATGGCATAACGCATACTTTCTGTGATTTTATCGGCGTAAAGTATGGCGCGCCCTTCTAGGTTGCGGGCTGTGCGGCCAATCGTCTGAACCAACGAAGTTTTTGAGCGCAAAAACCCCTCCTTGTCGGCGTCGAGTATGGCGACCAGCGCGCATTCCGGAATGTCTAGCCCCTCACGTAGCAGGTTGATCCCGACCAGCACATCGAAGACACCCAGCCTCAAATCACGGATGATCTCGATTCGCTCCAGTGTCATGACGTCCGAGTGAAGGTAGCGAACACGGATGCCGTTCTCATGGAAATATTCCGTCAGGGCTTCGGCCATTTTTTTGGTTAATGTCGTGACCAGCACACGTAAGCCACGAGATGCCAGTTCACGGCACTCGGCCATCAGATCGTCAACTTGGTGCTCGACCGGACGGATGATTACCAGTGGATCGATTAGTCCGGTTGGCCGCACTACCTGCTCGACGATAACGCCATCCGTTCGCTCCAATTCCCATGGACCTGGAGTGGCCGAGACGAAAATCGTCGGCGGTCGCATCGACTCCCACTCCTCGAATTTAAGCGGCCGGTTATCCTTGCACGAGGGCAGACGAAAGCCGTACTCGCTCAACGTCGTCTTGCGTACGAAGTCGCCCCGGTACATGCCGCCGAGTTGCGGCACCATGACATGGCTTTCATCGACGATCAGCAGGGCGTTTTTTGGCAGGTACTCGAACAGGGTCGGCGGCGGCTCGCCGGGAGCGCGGCCGGTGAGGTAGCGCGAATAGTTCTCGATGCCAGCGCAAATGCCGGTTGCGGCCAGCATCTCGATATCAAATCTGGTCCGTTGCTCGAGTCGCTGCGCCTCCACCAGCCGTCCTTGCTCGTTCAGCTCGCCAAGACGCAAGGAAAGGTCGCGTTTTATTTTCTCGATCGCCTGATGCATGGTCGGCTTCGGCGTCACATAGTGGCTGTTGGGGTAGATGCGAACCTCCGGCAGTGCCACCAACTTTTCACCAGTCAGCGGGTCGATCTCGTGGATTGCCTCCAACTCGTCGCCGAACAACGAGAATCTCCAGGCCCGGTCCTCCATGTGGGCGGGAAACAGTTCGACGGTGTCGCCGCGTACCCTGAAGGTGCCGCGTCCGAATGCCAGATCGTTGCGGCGGTACTGAAGGTCGGTCAGTCGGCGCAGCAATTCATTACGGTCAACCGCTTGCCCGACCTTAATCGGTAAGGCCATCTCGCTGTACATCTCGGCCGAGCCGATGCCGTAAATGCACGACACCGAAGCGACGATGATGACGTCGTCGCATTCGAACAATGATCGAGTAGCTGCGTGACGCATACGGTCGATCTGTTCGTTGATGTCTGCCTCTTTTTCGATGTAAGTGTCGGTGCGCGGGACATACGCTTCAGGTTGATAGTAATCGTAATACGAGACAAAGTATTCCACCGCATTATCCGGGAAGAATGACTTCATCTCGCCATAGAGCTGGGCCGCTAGCGTCTTGTTGGGTGCCAGCACCAGTGCTGGTCGTTGCAAAATATTAATAACCTGGGCCACGGTGAATGTCTTGCCCGAGCCGGTAACGCCAAGCAATACCTGATCCCGTTCCTGCCGCAGTAGCCCTTGGCAGAGCTTTTCGATCGCCTGGGGCTGGTCGCCAGCCGGTCGGAACTCCGAGACCAAACGGAATGCCCGGCCGCCTTCGGGACGGTCGGGACCCTTTTCATTAGGCATAGTCGGCCAAGCCTACCAACTCAACAATATCCGCCATGATGGCGTTCAGGTCGTAATCCTTGGGAGTATAAACCCGAGCAACCCCTGTGCGTTTCAAGCTCTCGGCATCCTCGGCCGGAATGATCCCCCCGACAACAACCGGAATGTTGGCAAGGCCGGCCTTGCTCATTCGCTCTATGACATCGGCGACTAGTGCTAGATGCGAGCCGGAGAGGATGGACAGCCCGACGACATGCACGCCCTCTTCAATAGCGGCGTTGACTATCTGAGCCGGGG
>JBAXKX010000364.1:0-2637 GCA_037135115.1 Rhodospirillaceae bacterium | reverse complement strand
CCAGATCAATCTCCGGCACAGGATCGTTCATTGTTGCCACCTTGACGACACGGGTCAGCTAGACGACACGGGTCAGTTTAACGCTAAAGCAGGCGAAAAAACCCGGTGCCGCGAGCGCTCCATCGCCAAAAACGCCTCCGGCCGGGCGTTTAGCCAGAGTATGCCCTTGCCGTCCGCCGGGTCCAGGACAATTCCCGAGAATAATTTCGGAAGCTCAGGCGCAAGCAGCGGCAGTGGCAGCAAATCTGACGGAACAACCGAACGAAGGCCAATCACCCGGTCGGCCCGCAGCATCACCAGCGCCCCGGCATCACCCTCCCCATAGATCAAATCGACGCCACAGGCCGCCAACTCACCACTCAACCCGAGCAGCACGGCCAGCCCGATCTCGGGCACTAATCTGCCACGCCACGCTATATGGCCACCACCGCTTATTCTGCCACCACCGCCGCGCACCAACAATTCGCGCACCTGCAGCGCCTCGACCATCATTCGGTAGGGCTCGACCACAAACACAAGAAACTGCTTCATGGCATGAGTTCCGGTCGCACCAGAGCCGTTGTCAGCAGGCTTCGTTCGCGGGATTCGGCCAACTGAAACAAATCGCCTCCATCAATGATCAGCACAACCTTGCCGTCGCCAAGCAGCGCCGCCCCGCCAATACCTGGAATGGCAGCAATGCGGGGATGGATGTCACGCACGAACAGCTCCTGACGCCTTACCACCCGGTCGACTTGGAGACCGAGCCGGCGCCGACCGTCACCCAGGACGACAATCGGCAGATCGCCGTCCGGGAGGTCGCCACCACGTCCGGCCAGCAGGTCGGTCAACCGATATAACGGCAGCAACGCCCCATGCAACAGCATTACCGGCTGGCCGTGGAGCATCTGGATGTCGCCGGGCCGGGCACTGCACAGCTCCAGCAGGTGACGGACAGGAATGGCATTGAGCCGGCCCTCGGCCTCGACCAGCAGCACATCTTGAATCGCCGCCGATAAGGGCAGTCGCAAGGTGAAGGTGGCACCGCGTCCGATTTCGGATCTGATGTCAATGGCGCCGCCAAGCCGGGTAACGCCGGTATGGACCACGTCCATCCCTACCCCCCGCCCAGATGTTGACGTCACTTGATCGACAGTTGAAAAGCCGGGCAACAGAATCATTCGGAAAAGGTCGGATTCATGCAGCATCCGGCTGGTCGTCTCGCCCACCAATTGACGGCCGACCGCCCTGAGCCGGATCGCCTCGGCGTCCAGCCCGCGACCGTCGTCAGTAACCTCAATCACCACCCGGTTATCACGCTGGTCGGCGCACACGCTCAGCGTCGCCACTGCCGATTTGCCGACAGCCAGTCGCTCGGCCGGCGTTTCGATCCCGTGGTCGATCGCGTTGCGCACCATATGAATCAACGGGTCGAGCAGGTGGTCGACCATGCTCTTGTCGATCCGCACGTTACGGCCATCAACGCTGACCCGAACCTGCTTGCCCTGGCTCGCCGCCAGATCGCGGGCAAGGCGCGGCAGCCGACCAAACACCGTTTCCACCGGCACCACCCGCAGTTCCAGCGCGGACTCCTGGAGCCGGCCAAGCGTCGCCGCTAAGCGGTCACGAACTTGACGCAAGGCACGGTTGCGCTGTCCCTGGCCGACAGTAAATTTCTGCAGCGCGTCGAGGTGGACGGGATCAGCGCCGCCGTGGGCGCGCATTTCCTTGACTAGCCGCCTCAGATCGAGGGGAAGGTGCGAGCGGTGGTCATCGCCCCAAACCGCGTCGTCCAGCATACCACTGACCGTCACCATCTCGCCGATCGCCACCAGGAACTGATCGACCACCGTGCCAGGTACCCGCAAGACGTTACCGCCAGGACTGGCGGCAACGGCTCCGGTGCCCCGCTCATCCACCAATACAGACGGCACAGCGGTCGGATCGACCACTAAAGCCGGGGCCAAAGCCGGGGCCGACTGGCCGCAGCGTCGAGCCGTCAGGGTCAGGCCGTCGGGATCAATGCCGGCCAAAGCCGCCAACACCGCAGTATCATCCAGCTTAGTCAGCACCAGAAATTGAAACGACAAAGCCACGGCTCCAGGTATTGCCCGGCTAGTCAAGGTCTGACAGTTCGTCTCAAGCCAGGTGGCAAAGCGTTCGGCCCTCTCCTCGGCTTCTTCGAGGGCAGCCACTACCTCCCACAATCTGGAGCCTCCGGACAGCGCCTCGACCACCTCTCGGACCAAGGACGCGCTCAACCGCTTAACCAACTCTGCCGTTACGCCAAGATCAAGCAGTACCTGACGGCCTGCAGCTGGCGTAGCTGGCGCAGCACCCTCCCCGATAGGCGCTGGCGCAGCGCCCGCCCCGATAGGCGCTAGCGCAGCGCCCGCCCCGATAGGCGCTAGCGCAGCGCCCAATGCCGCAGCACGAATGGCCTCCTCAAACGCTGCCAAGGTCGCGTTAACGCTGCTAGAATCCATATCGGAAATGGGCTGGCCCATAGCCGGGGTGATATCTTTGAGAGTAGAGCGCAACAGCGCAAGCAATTCTGCCGTTAGTATAATGTTACCCCTGGCGACATGGTCGAGCACATCCTCGACCATCAGCAGCAGCCGACCAGCCTTGGCTTTGTATAGAAATGAAAAGTGGCGG
>JBAXKX010000363.1:0-2637 GCA_037135115.1 Rhodospirillaceae bacterium | reverse complement strand
GACCGCCCCCCACACTTCAAATAACCCCCACACTTCAAATAACCGCCCGATAATACTCAAGCAGCCGATGGCCTACCGCTGGCCAGGAATAGGCGCGCTCGGCCAAAAGCACCGCCCGCGCCGACATCGCCGCCAGCTGGTTGGGGGCTTGCAACAGGGCAGCCAAGCGCGAGGCTATTGCCACTGCATCACGGGAGATGATCTCACCGGCTCCTGCCGCCACGATATCGCCAGAGATTTGGACATCGGCTGTGACCAGTACCGGCACGCCATGCGCCAGCGCCTCAGCAACCGCCCGGCCAAAGTTCTCGTGGTAAGAAGGCAGCACGAACAAGCTGGCCTGACGGAAGAGTCGCTCGCGTCGCTCCGGTTCCACCATGCCGAGAAACCGAATGTTGGGATGGCCCCCGGCTTGGCGATGCAATTGCTCGACATAAGCCGGAGCGCCACCGCCCGCGATGATCAAGGAGGCGTCGGGAACCGCAGGCAGCGCCCGGAGAAAACCCTCGATCAGAAATTCCACCCCTTTTTGCGGGTGCAGGCGCGACAGGAAAAGCACTTTCCGCTCGTTCGGATTTCCCTCTCGAACTGGGTGCTGGAGAACTGGGGGCAAACTAATCCCGAGCGGCACCACAAAGCAGCGCAAGCCCGGTTCGCGCAGGTGGCGAATGGCGCTTTCACGTTCTTGCTGGCTTGTAAAGTGAAAGACGCTACGGCGGACCAGCCACCTCCCCCAGATGCAACGAAACATGCCGCGACGCAGCAAGGCGCCCAAACGCTCGCGCCAGTTCTTGCGATGACCGGTATGCCCGGCAAGCTCCCCGCAAGGACGGATGACCAGGGGCCGGTGACACAAAACACTGGCGATCAGGGCGGCTATTGTACAAAAGTTATGAAAGTCATGGACAATTATCAGATCGTAATCGCGTGCCCTGACGATCAGCCACCAAAGTAGGCCAGGGGAAAAACCGAACCGTCCCCAAAACGGAGCATGATGGATGACCGCCTTGACCGTCGAAGGGATGATGCAGGGCAAGCCATAATCCGTGGTTGCAATCATATTGCTAGCACCCAGGCATTCGAGAGCTTGAACGGTCTCGATCACCGCCAGGCTGGGTCCGCCCTGGGCCGGTGCGATACTTGAGATGACATGAAGGAGCCGAAGGCGCGGTATGCCAGGATATATGTGCTGCATCTCAGGCGCGTTTGCCATTATTTCCATAATACTGTTTGTAATAGCCGGGGTTGTAGAGTCCAGAATCCTTATAACTGTAGTATTTGCTGTGCTGGCTAATATCGACGTTGTTAAGTACAAACCCGGCGACAGTCGCACCTATCGATGTCAAGTGCTCACAAGCCATTACGACCAAGTTTCGCCTTGTCGAATACCAGCGTACTACCATCACGGTGGCGTTGGCGACGGTAGACAAAACTCTGCCATCAGCAACCAGGAGAATAGGCGAGCTGTCGAGAATTATCAGATCGTATTGTTGCGAGAAAAGTTCAATCGCCCGGCGCAGCGTTTTTGAAGAGAGCAGCAACATGGTATTGCCGACACGGGAACCCGCCGTAATGTAATTCAGACCCGATCTAGCGTCGATATTGATCACGTCGTTTACCCCGGCCTTACCGGCCAACATGTCCGCCAGACCTTTTTTATTGGGGACGCCCAGGGCCTTATGCACGCTCGGACGGCGCAGATCACAGTCGATCAAAAGAACCCTACTGCCGGCCATGGCTTGGACTTGCGCCAGCCCGCAGGACATGAAGGTCTTACCCTCACCGGCCAGGGCCGAAGTCACCAGAATGATCTTCGGAGGCTGGTCGGTGCATGATATCAGGAGGCTGGTTGCGATGTGCCGCAGGGATTCCACCTCGACCGACAACGGGCGCGCAACGGCCCAATGCAGGGGGTTTTGCTTGTCAACCACCGACAAGTTGGTCAGAGTCTGTGGCACTAGGCCAAGCGCCGGCACCCGCAATTCGTTTTCAACCTGTTCGACGCTGATGAAGCCTGATTCGATCTCATCAAGCAGGAAGGCCAACGCGACGCCCAGCAACCCGGCCAGCATCATTGCGGTCATGACGATCATGCGCTTGTCGGGAAAGCTTGCCTGCGCCGGTTCGACCGCTCGTGACAGGATGCGGGCGTCGGATTCCTGCATACCGGATTGGTTGCTGGTCTCCTTGAAGCGGGTGAGGAAGTTTTCAAAAATCGCCCGGTTGGCTTGGGCCTCACGTTCCAGGATGCGAAGCTGCGCCTCGGATTTATTTTGCTCAGCCGCCGTATTTTGCAAGCGGTCAAGCCCGTCGATCAACTCGATTTCCCGGCTTCGGGCAATCTCGACTTGGTTGGCCAAACCCTGAAGGATGCGGCCGACCTCAAGCTGAATTTTGTCCCGGATTTCCCGCAGCTCGGAGCGAACTTTCTGAGGTTTCGGGTGCTTTTCGCCATAAGTATTCGCCAACTCGGAAAGACTGCGCAGGACTGTCAGCTCATGCTGGCGAAGGGACTGAATGGTTGCCGAGTTGAGCACCTCCGCCACCGAAGCGGTATCAACCGAACGTCCGTTGAGAACACCCCGGGCCTGACGCAGCCTTGCCTCGGTCTCGGAGCGATGCGCACGTGCCAACGTC
>JBAXKX010000362.1:0-2643 GCA_037135115.1 Rhodospirillaceae bacterium | reverse complement strand
CAATCCCGGAACCACGCGGAAATCCCGACTTGTTTGGCCACGAGGGCACCGAACGTGACCTGCTCGCAGCCTGGAACGGCGGCCGCCTACCCCACGCTTGGTTGATCGGCGGCATTTCAGGGATAGGCAAGGCGACGCTAGCCATTCGCTTCGCCCGCTTCGTACTCGCCAACGGCGCGAAGAGCGGGCCGCCGCCATCCAGCTTATATATATCGCCTGAACATCCAGTATTCAAACGAGTGAGGGCAGGGGCTCACGCCGACATGCTGACGGTCGAGCGCAGGTTTGACGAGAAGCGCGGCAAGATGAAGACAGACATCGCTGTGGATGACGTGCGCCAAGTCTCCGGTTTTTTTCATCGAACGACGGCGGAGGGCGGCTGGCGAGTGGTCGTGATTGACGGCGTTGAGCAAATGAACGCCAGCGGCCACAATGCATTGCTTAAAATAATTGAGGAACCACCCGAACGGGCGCTGTTGCTGCTGGTCACCGAGGCGCCGGGCGGGCTGCTGCCGACCATCCGCTCGCGTTGCCGCAAACTGTCTCTGGAGCCGCTGTCCGAAGTCGTGGTAAACGATTTACTGTGCCGACATCGTCCGGATATTACCTACGCCGATAGCCAGGCCCTGTCCAGACTGTCCGAGGGCAGTATCGGCCACGCGCTCAATCTGGCCGGGGCAGGGGGCCTTGATCTTTACCGGCAAATGATCAAAATGCTGGCGACGTTGCCACGGCTGGACCTTCGTGCCGCCCATGTCTTTGCCGACAGCCTGACCCGCAAGGGTGACGACGCAGTTTGGGAGACCGCAACAGCGCTGTTGGTGTGGTGGCTGGCCCGGCTGGTGCGCACGCTGGCCCGGGGCGAGGTTCCTGTCGAGATCGTGGCCGGTGAGACGGCGCTGGTAATCAGGTTGGCCGCCAACAGCCTTGATCGCTGGCTGGAGGTATGGGAAAATATCGTCAGGTTGTTCGCGCGAGCGAACTCAGCCAACCTCGACCGCAAGCATGTGATGCTTACTGCCTTGCTCGGCATCGAGGCAGCGGCCGATTGACAAAAGCGAGGCGGCAGCTGCCGACTGACCAATTTCTAGCAGTTTATTTCGGAGCAGACATGGCCAGCAAACCAACTTATTATCTGACTACACCGATATATTACGTCAATGATGTCCCCCATATCGGTCATGCTTACACTACGCTGGCTTGCGATGTGTTGGCGCGCTTCAAGCGCCTGGATGGCTGGGATGTGCGGTTTCTCACCGGTACCGACGAGCATGGCCAGAAGGTCGAGAAGTCGGCGGCGGCGGTTGGCATACAGCCACTTATCTTCGCCGATGGGGTATCTAAACGTTTCAGGGCTCTTATTGACGCACTCGAATTTACCAACGATGATTTCATTCGCACCACCGAACCGCGCCATCATGCGGCCTGCCAGACGCTGTGGCTGGCTCTTGAAGCCAGCGGGCATATCTATCTTGGCTCCTACGCTGGCTGGTACGCGGTACGCGACGAGGCTTTCTATGGCGAGGACGAATTGCGCGACGGCCCGGCCGGCAAAAAGTTTGCCCCCAGCGGTGCTGAATGCGAATGGGTTGAAGAACCAAGCTGGTTCTTCCGCCTATCAGCTTGGCAACAACCGCTACTCGACTTCTATGAGCAAAACCCTGATTTCATTTTGCCGCCGGGCAAGCGCAACGAAGTAATGGCCTTTGTAAAATCGGGCCTGCGCGATCTGTCGATCAGCCGCACTACTTTTGACTGGGGCATTAGGGTTCCTGGCGACGAGAAACACATTATGTATGTGTGGCTAGACGCATTGACTAACTATATATCTGCTCTTGATTATCCGATTACTAGCCATGGTTCACTTTTCGACCGCTATTGGCCCGCCGATCTCCATATGGTTGGCAAGGATATTTTGCGCTTTCACGCCATTTACTGGCCGGCTTTTCTTATGGCCGCCGGGCTCAAGCCGCCAAAACGGGTGTTCGCCCATGGCTGGTGGACCATTGAAGGCCAGAAGATGTCCAAGTCGGTAGGCAACGTCATCGCCCCTGAAGCGCTGGTCAGCACCTATGGCCTGGATTCAACCCGCTATTTCTTGATGCGGGAGGTTCCGTTCGGTAATGACGGGGACTTTTCCCACCGGGCAATGGTAAACCGCATTAACGGTGACCTCGCCAACGATTATGGCAATCTGGTCCAGCGCGTGCTGTCGATGATTGCCAAAAATTGCGGCGGCAAGGTGCCGTCACCCGGCGCATTCCTTGATGCCGATACAAAGTTACTTCTTTCCGCCAACTCTTTGCTGGAACTTGCTAGATGCAGTCTTGAACTGCAAAAATTTCATATCATGCTTGACAATATATGGGCGGTTATTAGTGACGCCAATCGCTACGTTGACGCTCAGGCACCTTGGGCATTGAAAAAGAACGATCCGCCACGGATGAACACCGTGCTTTACGTACTGGCAGAAGCCATTCGATATATCGCCATTTTGACGCAGCCGGTGATGCCAGGTGCCTCTGCCCGCATCCTCGATCAGCTGGCGGTGCCGGAGGAGGACCGCAGCTTCGCCGGATTTGAGCCAGGTCATGAATTGATCGCTGGAACTAAGCTGCCAGTGCCGCAAGGCGTCTTCCCGCG
>JBAXKX010000361.1:0-2652 GCA_037135115.1 Rhodospirillaceae bacterium | reverse complement strand
GATATCGGCGAGATTGGTTAGAACCTCGTCGAGGGAGAAAGGAATACGCTCCAATTCGAGCTTGCCTGCCTCGATCTTGGAAAAATCAAGAATATCATTGATGATGCCGATCAGGGACTGGGCGGCGCTGTCGATCTTGGTCAGGTAGTTCTTTTGTTTCGGCGTCGGATCGGTACGCTGAGCCAAGTGGGTCATGCCGATGATCGCGTTCATCGGCGTGCGGATTTCGTGGCTCATATTGGCGAGAAAATCGGCCTTGGTCTTCGATGCAGCCTCGGCGGCTTCCTTCGCACGAAGCATCACCACTTCGGCCTGTTTGCGCTCGGTGATGTCCGTAACCATGGCGAAGGAGCCGACTTGGATGCCAGCGTCATCGTGCATCGGCGTCGCACTGAACAGGCAAGGAACGGCCGAGCCATCAGCACATTGTAGTTCGATTTCGTAGGTACTGTTTAGCCCCTTCTTTCTTTCCTCGATCTGGTTGAGAAAAATATCGCGATTACGGTCATCAACGAAATCTAAAATGGAACGGTTTAGAATGTTTTCGCGATCACGCCCTAGTATTTTGCACATTGCAGGATTGACCTCGACGATCCGCGTGTCACCGAAGATCATCCAGAAGCCATCGTTTGAGGTCTCCAGGATACGTCGTGTCTTGCGCTCGCTCTCTGCCAGTGCTTTCTCAAATTTCTTCCGCTCGGTGATGTCTCGGGCAATTTTTACTGCGCCGGTGATGGTTCCTGTATTGTCTCTGATTGGGGAAATTGTGACGGAAATAGGGAATATCTCCCCATTCTTTTTTTTGCGGAATGTTCCAAAATGCTCAATGTTCGCACCTCGTCGGATTTTTTCGAGGATTTCCTGCTCTTCGCATTCTCGGTCAGGTGGGAAGAGCCGCAACATTGGTGTGCCGATCATCTCGCTCGCAGTGTAGCCAAACAACATTTCGGCAGCAGGGTTCCAACTCGTGACAATCCCATCCAGGGTCTTGCTCATGATGGCATCGGTAGACGATTCTATGATGGCGCTGAAACTGGCTTGAAGCGATTCGTTATTCTTGCGCTCGGTGATGTCACGGATCAGCCCGACGAAGAGCCGTTCACCGTTCAGATCAACCTCTGTAACCGTCAGTTCAATCGGGAAAGTCTGACCATCCTTGGTAAGGCCCTCCAACTGACGTTCCACCCCAATGGCCTGGCTTCCTTTCTTGGAATGGTATTCGGCCAAATATCTGTCATGATTGCTACGGTTGGGTTCTGGCATCAGTATTTTGATGTTTTGTCCGATCAACTCCGAATCATCATACCCGAACAGCCGCACAACGGCCGGATTAATGGTAGCAATGGTCCCCTTGGTGTCAATAGTGATGATTCCGTCCAGGACATTATCAATAATAGCGCGCAAACGGGCCTGCGTGTCCTTGAAAGCCCTGCGGATACAGACCTTGTCGGTGACGTCAGTGGCGATTTTTATCACCTTTGCGGGCTTACCGTCCGGTCCGATGATCGGATTGTAGCTGGCCTCGATCCAAATATAGCGACCATCCTTGCCAATTCGCTCGAACTCACCGGACTGGAACTTCCCCGCCCTAAGTCCCGCCCAGAACTCCCGATATTCGGCGCTGGCCTTGTAATCCTCGCTCACGAAGACGCTGTGGTTCTTCCCCGCAAGGTCGCCCTCGGCATAGCCAAACGCTTTAAGGTAATTGGCATTCGCCTTGATGATAGAACCATCCAGCGTGAACTCGATTATCATCTGAGAGCGGTTTATCGCCTCAATCTGGCCCTTATAATTTGTGGTGGCTTCCTCGCGCTCGATTTTCCGAATGTACACCAGCGCTAGTTCGCTTTCGACACAATCTGCAAGATCGCGAAGAACCTTTAAGTCGTCAGCCGTCACCGTTCGGCGTTGCTGAGAAATGATACAAAGGGTTCCGACACGGTACCCGTCGGGAGAATGAAGAGGCGCGCCAGCATAAAAACAAATATTAGGAAAGTTTACAACAAGGGGATTGTCACAAAATATTGGGCTCTCCTTGGCATCGTCGACAACAAAAATATTCTCATTAAGAATGGCATGCCCGCAAAAAGAAATGTTTCTGGGTGTCTCAGACGCTTCCAACCCTTGCCGTGACTTGAACCACTGTCGATCAGTATCGACCAAGCTGACCAGAGCGATGGGCACCCCAAAATATGCTTTGGCTATCCTGGTGACCCGATCGAATCGCTCCTCTGCCTTGGTATCGAGAATGCTCAAACCATCAAGAGCGGCAAGCCGTTCGGCCTCGTTTGTGGGGAATGGTGGGGGCATCATGGCATTGCTCCGCAACTTGGGACATTATTTCCGGAAAGTATCACGCACGGCACAAAACCGGGCGATATTCTATGGACCATACGGCTCGCTTCGGAAACGCTTCGCCGGACGAACCGGGCTAATTTCGGCGTTGGCTTCAATTGCCAGTTCGACATCGCCGATCTTGGCCGCATTCTGAAGGAGTTGCCACGGATGGCAAGGCGCCACTCATCCCTATTCAACATCAAAACCGCAGAAACGTTGGGGTCCAACCTTCGTTTGCCCTTACCAACCTGTTCAAGTGATCGCCACCAGTTCCCCAGGTTCTGCCATACACGGGCTGCACCGTAGGCATTGTCC
>JBAXKX010000360.1:0-2707 GCA_037135115.1 Rhodospirillaceae bacterium | reverse complement strand
CAGTTGCCGAACCGCCGCCAGTTGCCGAACCGCCGCCAGTTGCCGAACCGCCGCCTGTGGCCGCACCTCCTCCTGTTGCCGAACTGCCGCCTGCACCCGAGCCACCTCCCGCCCGGGTCACTGTCCTGGCCCTTCAACCGGCACAGCCGCTGTTCGTCATGCCGCTACCGCTGGCCGAACTGCCGCCAGCCCCCCCGCAGCCTACCTTGCCAGCGCCACCGCTGGGTGCCATTATCCAGACCCTGCCTTCAGTAAAAATAGCTAGTGTGACGCCGCCGGTCCAGGTCCGGGGCGCTCCGACACCGCCGCTGGCCATCGCTTCCGCTGTCAAGGAGCCAGCTGTCAAGGAGCCAGCTGTTAAGGGGCCAGCTGTAAAGGGACCGGTTTTTCATACCATCCAACTTGGTAGTTTCCGAGTCGCGGAAAATGCCACCCGGCTGATCAAGGTACTTACCGACCAGGGATACGACGCCTATGATAAGGAGTGGGTCGATGCATCCGGCGCGCTCTGGCATGTAGTCAGGGTCGGCCATTTTTCCGATCACATCGCCGCCAATTCCCTGGCCCGCAAACTTGGTAACCGCCCTGGGTTGGAAGCCGTGGTCATGAAAGTCCGTTGAGCATTCCCCCCATCAGTGTTTACCTGCATCCACCCTTTGCAAATGTATGCAAGATTTGTTGCGGAGGCAGGCTCCTTTTGATAAGCCTAGGGTGGCAAGAATGTTGGTGATGGTTTATGGATAGTGTACCATGGCGGAGCTTGCCACAGAGATTGCCGCGCCTGACGGATGAGTTGAGGCGATCGGCAAAATGAGGGCGGAGAAACTTCCACCATGAAACCGACGATACTGGTTGCCGACGACGAGCCAAGCATACTGCTAGCATTACAGGTGTTGTTACAGAAGGCCGGCTTTGTCGTGCGGGTAGCACACGACGGCGAGGAGGCGATACAGGCGCTGTTGGAATCAACCCCTAGCTTGATTCTACTTGATGCCATGATGCCCAAGCGTGATGGTTTTGATGTTTGTCAGACTATCCGCGCCAATCCCGCCTATAAAGACCTCCCCATCATCATGCTGACAGCCAAGAGCCGGGACGTCGAGCGTGAAAAAGGAATGGCGCTTGGCGCCACCGATTACATAACAAAACCATTTTCAACCCGCGATTTGGTTGATACGGTTCGTAGATATTTAGAAATCGAAACGAATTAATACTCATAGAGGGCGTCGGCATGCACGGCCCCCCTGAACACACGGAGCGCGGCGAGACGCTGTTCGAACAGGCGCCTGATCGGACCGGTCGTCACATAGTTGCGTTACTTTTTACGATTACCGGAGTCACCGCAACGGCAGCGGCGGCGGTATTGCCAACCTTGATGGTTGCGGACGGCGCCCAATCACTGGCCCAGGAAGAGGGGGTTGTGATGGCCGGTTTGGTCGCGTGTACGGTTTTTTGGCTGTGGAGTGCGGTTTATCGCTGCCTACTACGCCCGGCCGAGCGTTTGGCGGCTGATATACACCTTTTGGCTGCAAATGTCACTGGTAGCATCCTCATAGACGGCAATGATTATCCCGACCTTGACCCTTTGCCGGGAGCTATCAATGCCCTCACCACCAGGCTGGCGGCCACCATACGGGATGTGGATAATGCGAATGCATTCGTCGCTAAGTCTAAGTCCGAAACTAACACGCAACTTACGGCTATACTGCGTGATTTACCCATGGGAGTGCTGGTGTGCAACCTGCAGCATCATGTTGTTTTGCACAACCCGGCGGCGCTGCGCCTACTTCGAGTCGACTGCTGGCCAGATAAAGTAACGGGCGACGGGCATGACTTGTTTTCGCTGATGTTAGCAGAGCCTGTCTACCATACATTCTATCGCTTGACTAGGCAGGCCGGCCTTGTACCGCTGTATGGCAATGAACAGGACGATGCGGCCCGCTTTATCGCCGGAACACTTGATGGTGCCACCCTCTTCGATGGCCGTATGACTTTAATCTTACATGGAAATTCAGCATCATTACCGGGATTGGCGTTTGGCGGCGGAGTCATTACAGGTTATGTCTTGGCCTTTACCGACGCTACCCATGAACTGACGGCGTTAGGTCAGCGCGATGCTCTACTGCGTGCAACTACCGAGGATTTGCGCGTACCGCTGGCTAATTTGCGGGCAGTTGTGGATACACTGACAGATAATCCTGATTTGGACGCGCCATCTCGAATCGGTTTTGAAAAAGCGATTGCCGCCGAATGCGAATCATTGACTGATCGCCTTGAAGGTCTTGTTTCGCAATATAGAGTCGCCCTTACCGGCAACTGGCCAATGTGCGATTTGCGTTCTCGTACTGTCATTGAATTGGTGCGTCACCGTGTCATGGCGCGGAAAGTCGTTACTATTAATCAGACCGGTATACCGTGTCGGTTGCATGGCGACAGCTTTAGCCTAGTGGCGTTACTTGATCACTTGATCGATCGACTGGGGGTTGTTACTGGGGTTGCCGAGTTTGATCTTTCGGCCGAACCCGCCGCACGCTGGATATTTTTTGACCTGACATGGCGTGGCACTGCGGTCGGAGCGCCGCTTATCGATCTCTGGAAGGCAGAGCCTTTGCCGGCGGCGCTTGGCGGACTAACTGTCGGAGACGTACTTCGTCACCACCGCAGCGACCTGTGGAGCGACACTCGCCCCGATGGACTGGCTCGCCTA
>JBAXKX010000359.1:0-2710 GCA_037135115.1 Rhodospirillaceae bacterium | reverse complement strand
AAACTTGGATTGCCCTGCAGTACGGTCAAAATACGATATTATATGGGGCACGAAAGAATTGTAGGCACAGAATCTAAACAATCCTTACAAGGGTTTGAACGGTTACTTTTTGCCTTTTTGAGCAATAATGCCGCTAGGCCATCTGATTATTACAAAATTCCTGATGATAAGATTGTTGAGATCGGGATAAGGGTTGACGCATAATACTATGAAATGTGTTGCGTGGGGTAGAGCAGCTCATCGGTCGGAAGGCCCTGAAGGTTGAAATTGAGGGATAAGGGTATGACTAACCTGCTTGTTTTCATTGTCGCTGATACCGTTTTGGCGCTACCTCTTGATGTCATCCGTGAAATCCTGCCTTTGCCGCTGCTGTCGCGGCCGCCTCAGGTACCGTCGCTGCTCGCGGGGTTTTTCAATCTGCGTGGACAGGCGACGCCGGTGTTGCGACTTGACCTGCTGCTTGGCCTTGCGGGTAGAGGCGCGGTGGTTTATGCGCCGCTGTTGCTTCTTAAGGCGAGGGCGATGGGGACGGAGGCCCGACCGATGGCTCTCCTGGTGGACGAGGTGCGCGGCATCAAAGCCGTCACCGCTGGTGCCATGTTGCCGGTGTCCGAGTCTGACAGCTTGAACGGCTGTGTCCTGGCGGAACTCGCCGATGCTTTGCCACCAACCCATGTGCTTTCGCTTGAAAGCTTGTTGCTTGAGAGGGAACGTCAGTGCATCAGTGAGCATCAGTCATGGGCTGAACGGCGTCTGGCTGAACTTGGAGAGGCGGAATGAGCGAGGCGCTGGTTCCGGTCGTTTCAATCTTGCAGGATCCCGGCTTCGGCGGGCTCAAGAGTCACATTATTGGCCTGACTGGGCTTGCTTATTACGAAGACAAGGATGATGCACTGGCGGAGCGCGTGGCCCGTAGGCTGGCAGCGAACGGTGGTATTGATTGCTTTGGTTATCTCGACCTGCTGCTGTCACAACCAGAGGGGCGGCGCGAGCTTGACGCTTTGGTTTCGGAACTGACCATCGGTGAAACCTTTTTCTTTCGTTATCCCGAGCAATTCGATGCCTTGCGCACTACTATTCTGCCCGACTGTATCGCGCGTAATCGGGAGGAACGGCAATTGCGCGTTTGGTCAGCTGGATGTTCGACCGGAGCCGAACCGTATTCCGTCGCTGTGCTAATCCATGAATTGCTGGGCGAGCAATTTTTGAACTGGCAAATCACCATTCTTGCCACCGATATCAATCGCGAATTTTTGTCCCGCGCCCGGAACGGCCGTTTCGGAGATTGGGCATTGCGCACGCTGGACGATGGCCGACGCTCCGAGCTGTTCGTCGAGGATGAAGGCCAGTGGCTGTTGCGAAACCCCTATCCCGGTATGGTGAGCTTCGCGCATCACAACCTGATGACCATGACCGACGGTGGGGTATTACCGGATGCAGGCGGCGGGTTCGACCTCATCCTCTGTCGCAACGTCCTGATTTATTTTGATCGTGAGACGATACAGGCGTTGTTGCCGCGCATTGCTGACTGCTTGAAAAGCAACTGTTGGTTGCTGGTTGGCCCATCTGAGCCTAACGAGGATTTCAACCGAGTTTTCGCGACCGTGAACGCCCCCGGCACAACCATTTATCGCAAATCTCCTTTCGCGCCATTGGTCCGTAGTTTCGATGCGGCGCAATCACAGGCTGCAGCCATGCCGCCACGTCCGTTCCGTCCACCGCTTCCGCGCCGTCCGGAGCCTAAACGCCCGTCACCACCAGCCCAGCGGGCCGCGCCACCCCAACCATCGCTTGCTCAAATCGTAGATCTTGCAGATTGTGGCCGCTGGGATCAGGCCCGCCGGCTCTGCGATCGTTGCTTGGAATCCGATGGTATGAATCCGGTGCTTCACTTTCTGTCCGCCTTGATTCACCACCACAACGCCGGCTCGGCCGAGGCCGAACAGAGCTGCCGCAAGGCGATTTACCTCGATCGTAATTTTGCTTTCGCGCATTTCCAGCTTGGCGTCATCCTGGGCGGACGTGGGGATCAGGTTGGTGCCCGCCGGGCCTTGCTTAACGTACTCCGGATTTTGGAGTCCATGCCCAACGAAACTGTGCTGCCAGCGGGCGATGGCTTGACGGCGGGTGATCTACGCGCAATGGTCGGGCTTCGTCTTGAAGGAAGGGGGCGCTCGTGACCAGACGTGCCATCGATTGGGCAGAAGTTCACTGCCAACTGGAAAAAAGCCAGGCCGCCTTGGCTGACGACCTGGATCAAACCTCGGGGCGGGTCCGGCTTATTATGGCCGAGCGGACACGAAGGATGGCGATGACCGCTAAGGACCGAACTGCTGAACAAACGGTGACGCAGCTGGTTTGCCGGATTGGCGTTGAGCGCTATGCTTTGCCGTTCGATGCCGTTGCCGAGGTTACGGCGCTTGGGGCGCTGGCTCTACCGCCGCGATCTTCGCCCGCTCTGTTAGGTGCCATGAATCTGCGCGGTGTCGTGCATCGGGTCTTCGATCTGGGTCGGCTTATGGGTCTGGACGTTGTCGGTTTATCGGGTGGGCATGTCGTGATTTTGCGTCTGCAAAACTTCCCGACCGGGTTGCGGGTGGATCAGGCTGAAGGCATAGCTACAATTCGTGCCGATCGGCTGATAGACGACGTGACCACACACCAAAACCGTTTCACTAGAAATTTGGTCGATGGGCTTCTGATACTTAAT
>JBAXKX010000358.1:0-2710 GCA_037135115.1 Rhodospirillaceae bacterium | reverse complement strand
GGCCTAAGCCACCAGCTAACCGTCGTAGCCCAACTTGATGGAGCTGGGGCGGGGGAAAGAGCATCGTTCAATAATCCAGCATAAAATATATGATTATTTTTAAGCATACGCGACGTTGCATTCTCTGGCAACTACATATAGCAATCCGGTGGTGGATCAAGAGTTTTTCTAAGAGTCTTTTCAGACACACTCTAAGGAAGCCCTGCGTTATGGTTTGCGCTAATCGCTGGCGATTCGGGTGTAGGGGACGAGGTCGGCGCCGCTCGGCAATGGCGCCTCGGGTGCCTTGAGCCATGAGATGATGTCAACGATCACGGCTTCGCCTTGCCGGTCGCGCAGCATCATGTGCCAGCCGTTTGGGTAGACTGCGATGCGCTGGTGGTCATTGGGTAGGCTTTTCAGCATCCGTGCCACTGCTGCGCGCGGTAAAATCTGTTCATGAACGCCGTATAAAATTAGCGCAGGGGTGTGGAAATCGGGGGCTGCTTCTAGCGCATCCCCCATCAGTTCGACCAGTCCGTTCATGGTGTCAACCCGGGTAGCCTTGATCACCAATGGATCGCGGCTGTAGGCGCGCAGCATCTCGATATTGTCCGATGGCCGGATGTTCAGCTCGCGCGGGGCGGACATGGTGATGCCGGGGAGCAGGGCGTTGGTCAGCCATAGCGCCAGTCGCAGCGGCGGCGCCATGGCTCGGTGCCCCCATACCGCCGGCGCGACCAGTACGGTTCCGGCGACTCGGCTCAACGGCGAGTCTGGCGGCAGTGGGCGGGCGAGCGCGGTTATCACCACCGCTCCGCCCATGCTCTCCCCCAGAAGATAGAGCGGCACGCCGGGATGGCGCCGAAGCAGTAGCGCGGTCACCGTTTCCAGATCCGAGATGAGGGTGGAACCTCCCGGCCATATACCGTGCTGCAGTGTGGCACCAAAGCCACGCTGGTCATAGGCATAGGCATGAATCCCATGGCGGGCTAACGTCGGCCCGACATTCGCGTAGGCGTTGGAGTAGTCGTTGAAGCCATGCAGCGCCAGTACGACCGCAGTGATGGCTCCATCCGGTCGCCAGACTCGCAACGGTAGCCGATAGCCGTCACCTGTAATCACTGCGTCTTCGCTGATCATAGCGGGCATCCAAGCCGCACCCATCGGTTGCAGGGTCGGGGTGCAACCGGTGACGGCTAACAGCCCCAGCCACCAGCCGATGGATGTCAGCGGCGGGCGGGGTTGGCAGGGCGGGTTAGTTTCGGCGGGGAGTGGCTCCTTCCTTGTTCTGGTCATGGCGGCTTGATTCCACAATAATTGTGCAAAGTCATTGCTTGTATCGGCGCATTGGGTATCATCCCGCCTGTCCGGTGGTCAAATCGGGCGAAGGCCTACTCTCAGGCTGATCTGCGCCAAGGGAGCCATACGATGCCGTCGGTCGAGACTATCACAGTGGATACGCTGGCCACCGTCTGCGACGGTGATGGCGCGTTGGGTCATCCGCGCGTTTATCTTTCAGTTGATAATAGCGTGGGTGTGGTCTGCCCCTATTGCAGCCGCCGTTTCGTCTTGCGCACGGGCACCGCCGGCACCAGCAGAGGTCATTGAAATTTATTTCAGGCCAGCCCTTTTCCCCGGCTCATAGGATTTGTGATGGCGATTTTGGTTACCGGCGTCGCCGGTTTCATCGGCTCTCATGTTGCTGAGCGACTCCTCGCGCGCGGTGATGTCGTGATCGGTGTCGATAATCTTAACACTTATTACGATGTTAATCTGAAGGAGGCTCGGCTGGCCCGGTTGACCGGGCGTCCCGGATTTACGTTTCACCGCGTCGACATTTCAGACCGCGAGCGCTTTAACGCCGTGATGGCTGGTGCGGGAAGCGGAGTCGGTGGGGTTAGCGGAGTCGGTGGGGTTAGCGGAGTCGTCCATCTCGCAGCTCAGGCTGGCGTCAGGCATTCAATTGAACACCCGTTTGACTATATTAGCGCCAACATAGTTGGTCATTTGACGATACTTGAATGGTGTAGGCACAACCCTAAGCTGCGTCACTTGGTCTATGCCAGCAGCAGCTCGGTCTATGGCGGTAACATCAAGCTGCCATTTTCGGTGGAGGATCGAGTTGATAATCCGGTCTCTCTCTACGCAGCGACCAAGAAGGCCGATGAGTTGATGAGTCACACCTACAGCCATCTCTATCGGATTCCTCAAACTGGCCTGCGCTTTTTTACGGTCTATGGTCCATGGGGTCGTCCCGATATGGCTCTGTTTTCGTTCTGCCGGGCTATTTTAGAGGAGCGGCCGATTGCAATTTACAATTATGGCAATATGAGGCGTGATTTTACCTATATTGACGATATAGTTACCGGCGTGATCGCGGCGCTTGATCATCCGCCCGGCGATCAGGCCCCGAGTGGCGCGCCGCACCGGGTCTTTAATATCGGCAACAACCGCTCCGAGCCGTTGATGAAGATGGTTGAGTTGCTGGAGTCGGCGCTGGGCCGCGTTGCGGTCAAGGAATTTCAGCCGATGCAACCGGGTGACGTCGAGGCTACCTTCGCCGATATTGGCGCAACTCAGCGCGAACTCGGTTATGCCCCGACCACCCCGATCGAGGTCGGCGTGCCCCGCTTCGTCGAGTGGTACCTAGCGCATTATAAGGTGTGATGCCAACGGCCCGAGACGAAGACTCGTCTCATAGCGGCCCGAGACGAAGACTCGTCTCATA
>JBAXKX010000357.1:0-2711 GCA_037135115.1 Rhodospirillaceae bacterium | reverse complement strand
ACCGGATGGTCGACTCTATTGGTTTGACGCTTCCCAAAAATCTGCCTTTGAAACCTGGCTAAATTTGGGATATCCAAATTCGACTAAAACCAAAGCAGAACAAGGCGTTACGGATAATCCTATGAAACTTTCCTGTCGTTTGTTTAAACGCACCCACTTGTCTCAAACCGGGGTACAGCCCAGGTCGATGCAATACGGGCGGGCGTTGTGTCCTCGCTCAATCTGGCCGACAATTGAGCGGTTCCCGCAAGGGGCTTGGAGTCTGGTTCCGCTACGGCGTTGAACCAGCCAGAACGGCACCATGATGACAAGTGAGCTGTTTTGAAAATCAGGGCGCTTCGGCGCCCTTTGTCTTTTACGGACCTTGCCATGGCTGACAAAGATAGACCTGGTGGGATGTTTACATGCCTTTTCATGCTCTAGGCCACGTGGAACGTGCGCAGGCAGCTATATAAGCTATAGCAAAAACAAGCTATTGGCTTTGTAAATCTGAATTCCAAAAACGGCACCATACGCCAACTACAGATGCCGTTCGGCGTCCTGTCGTTGGTGCAGGACGCGGATAACGTCCAAGTGGTCTGGGTAGTCCAGAAAATAGACCACATGCGAGCCGCATAAGTACTTTTGGAAGTCTGGCAAGACATCTGCAGGGCGACCGCGCTTTGTTCCTTGGGCCAGCGCATGGCAGGCATCCCGAATGGCATCCGTGTAGCTGTCGGCCTGATCTGGCCCCCATCTATCGGCGCTGTAGTCCCAAATCTCGCCAATGTCGTCCTGCGCTGCTGGCGAAAATGCAATGGTCTTCATTGCGCCGCATGCTCTGCACGCTTGCGGGCCTTAAACGCCTCGAAGTCCAATGGACGAGGTTCGCCAGAGCGAAGACCAGCGTTCAACGCTTCTTGCAGCGCTTTCACCTTAGCTTCGTGTTCCTCCAACAGTCTTAGCCCGGCTCTGACCACATCGCTTGCCGTGCCATATCGACCGCCCTGTACCTGCGTATCAATGAAACTGGTGAAGTGTTGCCCGAGGGCTACGGATGTATTTCGGCTCATAAGCATCCTCGTAATTGACTACCAAAATATACCAAATATTGGTACATAGCGTTTGCCAACGACGACGATAAAAGTTTTCCACAAAGAAAAAAGAAGCAAAAAAGAAAAAGGACAGGGTTGCCCACAATCGCGCTACGCGCTCAGTGTGGACAACCCTTACCGCCCGGCTTTAGCCGGGGGGACGCTGTAGCCGCGTCCCCCGCCTTCGGCGGCTCCCCCACGGCTTGCTTGAGAAAGAATGCAAAAACAGCCAGGGGGCACGCCTTGATAGTCGGCCTGAAGGCCGAAAGCAGGGGCCAAAGGCGCTGTTATCTGATTATGGTATGTCGTATCTGTGCCAAAGCAAGCTACCATCTACCCATGACCTGCATTGCACCTCCACCCAGCCCACCACAGCCCGACTTGTTCGACGCTAGCCGGTGGCCGCGTAGGCCGTACTGCACGGACGACTTTGAGCAAGGCGTACAGATACGCTCACTCAAACAGGCGTTGACCAAGGTTTATATCCAGGCCAACCCGCCACACCTGCGTGTGTGGAGCATCTACGACATTGACCGACCTGGTGGCGGGCTGGCTTGGGACGATGCCAACCTGCCACAGCCATCCTGGGTGACTGTCAACAAGGCAAACGGGCATGCCCACATCGTGTACGGACTGAGCGCACCAGTGCTGACCTCCAGCATGGAGGCTAGGCAGGCACCGCTACGGTACTTGAACGCTGTGGAGTCTGCATTCAGGGCAAAGATGGATGCCGATGATGGCTACAGCGGCCTCATCACAAAGAACCCAAAGCATCCTCTCTGGTGGACGATCCAAGGCAAACGACTGGATTACGACCTGGAAGAGCTTTCGCGCCGGCTGTCGGAACAGGCCGGGAGTTGGGTGCCTCAGCTCTTCCCCAACGGCCGTCCGGAGGGCGGCGAGTTGCGCCTCGCCAACATCAAGGGCGAACGGCCACGGAAGACCGGCTCCTGCGTGATTCCGTTGACCGGCCAGTATGCCGGCTGCTTTCACGACTTCGACACCGGGGAGAGCGGCGGACCGCTGAAAACCCTGGAACATGCCACCGGCCTCACCGGGCGCCCCTTGTTCGACTACGCCGCCGGCTTGGTCGGGCTGGCCGCCCCCAAAGCCCAGCCGGTGCGGGGAGCCGCGAAGGCGCGCAAGGAGGAAGATACCGCCCGCGAGATCGCCTTCATCCTGTCGCGCACCGGGCCGGTCGCCGGCACGCTGGCCGAACAGCATCTGCGGCGGCGCGGTCTGGAAAATCCGAATTGCCCCGACCTGCTGTTTCATGCCGATCTCGCCCACCGCCCGACCGGCACCGGCTATCCCGCCATGGTGGCCATCGTCCGCGACACCGCCGGCAACCCGACCGGCATTCACCGTACTTGGCTGGCGCCGGACGGCTCGGGCAAGGCGCCGATCGAGAAGAACCGGATGATGCTCGGCACGGTGGCTGGCAGCGCAGTGCGCCTCATGCCGCTCGGCGACAGCAGCTTCCTCGGCATGGGCGAAGGCATCGAGACCACGCTGGCGGTCAAGCCGGTGGTGAACATCCCGCTGTGGTCGGCGCTCTCGGCCGGCAACCTCGAACAGGTGGTGGTGCCCGATCAGGTCAAGACGATCATCATTTTCGTCGACAACGATCTCAGCGGC
>JBAXKX010000356.1:0-2711 GCA_037135115.1 Rhodospirillaceae bacterium | reverse complement strand
AACGCTCAAGGAGAGAAAAAACTGATGTCGAGCATCGCGTATCCATCTGGTGCGAGCGCTGCCGCAGGGGACGGCGGGGGCGGGGCCTCGCGCCGGGATTTCCTGTATCTGGGCACCGCCGCTGTCGGAGCTGTCGGACTGGCTGCGGTCGTCTGGCCGTTCATCGACAGCATGAACCCCGCAGCCGACACGCTGGCGCTGGCCTCCGTCGAAGTTGATATGGCTTCGGTCAAGCCCGGTGAGCAGATCGTCGTGACATGGCA
Source organism: Rhodospirillaceae bacterium (assembly GCA_037135115.1). Lineage (GTDB taxonomy): Bacteria > Pseudomonadota > Alphaproteobacteria > Azospirillales > Azospirillaceae > BOG-933. The sequence continues at coordinate 2,448 of JBAXKX010000356.1, read as the reverse complement.
AGGCAAGCCGGTTTTCATCCGCCGCCGTACGCCGGAAGAGACCAAGGCCGCAGCCGAAGTGAAGTTGACTGACCTTAAAGATCCCCAGGCCGACTCCGATCGGGTCCAGAAGCCCGAGTGGCTGGTCCTGGTCGGCATTTGCACCCACCTTGGTTGCGTGCCGGTATTTGATGGCAAGGTCAGCGGACATCTTGGCGAATTCGGCGGTTGGTTCTGCCCGTGCCATGGCTCGCAGTACGATACCTCAGGGCGTATCCGCAAGGGACCAGCACCGCTGAATATGCCGGTGCCGAAATACACGTTCCTGAAAGATACGCTGATCAAGATCGGCTAACCGGTCCTTCGGGATGGGAGATGTTAAAATGGCCCTTCACGCTTCCAAATTTAAGAACCCCGTAATCAACTGGATTGACGGCCGACTACCGATCTTTACATTGTTGCATCATGAGTATGTTGAGTTCCAGATGCCTCGGAACGTCAATTACCTATGGGCATTCGGTGCGGTCGCTATGCTGATGCTAATGCTGATGATCGGTACCGGCATTATGCTTGCGATGCAGTACACACCAAGTACCAGCCAAGCTTTCGTCTCGGTTGAGCGGATCATGCGCGACGTTAACTACGGCTGGCTGTTGCGTTACCTCCACGCCAACGGGGCTGCGTTCTTCTTTATCGCCATTTACCTCCATATGTTTCGCGGTATATACTATGGCTCTTACCAGAAGCCGCGCGAGCTTGTGTGGATACTTGGTGTGGCTATATTTCTGCTGATGATGGCGACCGGCTTCCTCGGTTATACCCTGCCGTGGGGCCAGATGAGCTTCTGGGCCGCCACCGTTATCACCAACCTATTCTCGTCATTCCCGGTGGTTGGTGATCCGATAGTGACTTGGTTGTGGGGCGGTTTTGCGGTTGATAACCCTACCCTCAATAGGTTCTTTGCGCTGCACTATCTATTGCCCTTCGTACTTTTGGGCGTAGTGCTTTTGCATACATCGGCGCTTCATATCGTTGGGTCTAATAACCCCCTCGGTATCGACATCAAGGGGCCGCAGGACAGCATCCCGTTCCATCCTTACATGTCGATTAAGGACCTGTTCGCGTTCAGCGCGTTTCTGCTGTTTTTCTGCTACTTTGTTTTCTTCGACCCGAACTACCTAGCGCATCCCGACAACTATATCCCGGCCAATCCTTTAGTAACACCTACTCACATTGTGCCGGAGTGGTACTTCTTGCCCCTTTATGCGATACTTCGTGCCGTGCCTGATAAGTTGGGCGGTACGTTGGCGATGTTCGGCGCGGTCCTTGTACTGTTTGTTTTGCCATGGCTTGACACATCTAAGGTTAAAAGTTGTGTGTTCAAGCCAATTTCCAACATTTGCTTTTGGCTGCTGGTGGCCGTTGTGATAACTCTCGGCTTTTGTGGCGTCAAGCCGGCGGAAGGCGTTTGGATAATCATCTCTCGCCTCGGCGCCGTCTATTACTTCGCCTACTTCCTTGTTCTGCTTCCATTGCTCGGTAAGTTTGAAAAGCCGTTGCCAATGCCAGCTAGCATTTCGGAAGCGGTCCTGAAGGGTGGTGGTTCATGCTGCAAGTAAACCGCCCAGCTGATGGAGAAGGCGTGATGCGTTCCATGAAAACTGTCCTCCTTGCCGCAGCGCTGGCCTTTGGCGTTGCCGGAGCCGCCCTCGCCAATGAGGGAGTTGAGCTGCCCAGTCAGGACTGGCCACAGGCCGGCCCCTTTGGTAGGCTAGATATGAAGGCGGCCCGGCGCGGCTTTCAGGTCTATAAGGAAGTTTGTTCGGGCTGTCATTCGATTAGCTTGGCTTCATACCGCAACCTCCGAGGCATCGGTTTTACCGAAGACCAAGTCAAGGCGATTGCGGCCGAGGTCCAGGTTAGCGATGGCCCGAATGACCAGGGCGAGATGTTCCAGCGTCCGGGGCGGGCGTCCGACCGCTTCGTCAAGCCATTCCCGAACGATCAGGCAGCCCGCGCCGCCAACGGTGGAGCGCTGCCGCCCGACCTGTCGGTGGTCGTCAAGGCTAGGCATGGCGGCGAGGACTATATCACTGGCTTGCTGGTCGGCTATGAAGAGACTCCGCCGGCTGGCGTAACCTTGGCGGACGGCAAGTACTATAACAAGTACTTCCCCGGGCATCAAATCGGCATGCCTAAGATGCTGAACGATGATGGCATAGACTACGCCGACAAGACCGACGGCGCTGGCAAGACGGTTAAGCCGACCGCTTTGCAGCAGGCCATGGACGTTTCCGTCTTTCTTTCCTATATTGCCGAGCCGAGTCAGGATCAGCGCAAGAATCTGGGGATTCGCGTCATGATATTCCTGGCCATCTTCACAGGACTGATGTTTGCCTGTAAAAAGAAGGTTTGGCGGGATGTCCACTGAGGCGGACTGAGTCGCTGGTTAAAATAAGGAAAGGCGCC
>JBAXKX010000355.1:0-2714 GCA_037135115.1 Rhodospirillaceae bacterium | reverse complement strand
GCGTTAGCCATATATTCCCTGGCTGGTGAATCCTCGGGCAAAACCTTGTCCATGAGATCAAGATTACCGATTATCACCGTCAGCAAATTGTTGAAATCATGCGCGGCCCCACTGGTCAGGCGGCCAATTGCCTCGATTTTCTGGGCGTGGGAAAGTTGGTCCTCGACGCGCTTAAGCTCGCTCACATCCTCGAGCACGATAACCGCGCCCTGATATTGCCTATTGCCATCGAAAATCGGCGCCGCCGAGCCACGTACAGTGACCGTAGTCTTGTCCGGCCGCCCCCATTTCTGCTCGGTGCCAAGAATGACCTTACCGGAGGCGAGGCCCTGGAGCCCCGTGATGACGGTAGGGTTTTCCGGCAAAACAGCCTGAACCGGCGAGCCAAGGAGTTCGACCGCCGGACGGCCGAAAATGCTCTCCGCCACCGGATTGCAGATCAACACATCGCCAACATGATCAACGGTGACGATCCCAACTGGGGAAGCTTCGACGATGGTAGTAAGCATCTGGGTACGCTCCCGTACCTTCGCCTCGAGTAATTCGTTCTGTTGCTGCATATAGCGAGTGGCTAGTCCGAGTTTGACATGATTGCGCAGGCGAGCCAACACGACCAGCGGAGAAAATGGCTTGAGGATAAAATCCACCGCACCCAAGGACAGGCCGTTCGCCTCATCGCAAACGGATTCAAGAGAAGTTAGGAACACCACCGGCACATCCCGAAGCTCCGGCCGGCTCCGAATTTGGCGGCAAACTTCATAGCCGTCCGGGGCGGGCATCACGACATCAAGCATGATCAAGTCGGCAGGTTTGCCCTTATCCAGATAACGCAGCAAGCTGATACCATCGGAAAAGGTATGAACCACCCAGGTATCCGACAACAGCTCGGTCAGAATACGCAGATTCTGGGGCTCGTCATCGACGACTAAGATATGCACGTCTTGCTCATCAAACCATGGATTCATCGTAAGGACTCCTCAAGTTCAGACAAGGATGCCGCCAGCAATTCAGCAGCGGAATCGAATGAGAACAGCATGGTGCGATCGATCACCAGATTAAGACGACGGCGCAGATCAACGGGCAGATTCGCCGGCAGATTGTAAGACAATGCCTCGGCAACCGCTGCGGCCCGGCCGTTGGCATTCTCCAGCAGCTCCAGCAGGGCGCGGGCGAGCTTCATGGTATCCGCCCTGGCCATACCCGGGCACTCCTCCCTCGGCAATGCGAGCAGATAGGCCTCGGCCTCGTTCAGGACCAGGGCAAGTTCATTCGCGAGCCCGGTTAAAACCTCCTGGGCGGGCGGAACGCCGTCACGAAGGGCATATTCCAGCATCCGTGCCGTCTGATGCAGACTCCGAGCGCCAATCTGGCCAGCCATGCCTTTGAGGCTGTGAATTATCGCTCGCGCCGCTGGCCAATCCTCCCGGCTGGCGACATCCACCAGCTGCTGAATATCGTCGCGATGATGGTCAACGACATCACGCAACACCTGGTTGAACACCGCAAGTTTTTGGTTAACATTGGCCAGCAAAGTCGGCGCGTGGATACTGTTCAGTGTTGGAGTCAGTGTTGGGGTCAGTGTTAGGGACACCCCGTCCGACACTTCTGCGGCCACAGTCGGCCCCGTCAATTGCCGAGGGACGTATTGCGGCAGGGATGCCTTCCACTTGCCTCGTTTATTGAGCCATTTATATATTATCGAGTAAAGTCTTTCTGGAATAACAGGTTTGGCAATATGGTCGTTCATACCGGCGGCAAGACAAAGGGATTTGTCCTCGCCAAAGACGTTCGCGGTCAAGGCCAGAATTGGGGTGCGAGCATTTCCAGACTGCAAACGGATAATTCGGGTTGCCTCCAACCCGTCCATCACCGGCATCTGTAGGTCCATCAGGATCAAATCGTAGACGGTGCGTTGCGCCATCTCGACGGCTTGAACGCCATTTTCGGCCATTTCCGCGCGAAGCCCCACCACGCTAAGCAACTCGGCAATGATGGTGCGGTTAACTGGGTTGTCCTCGGCAACCAAAAGTTGTGAATTTCCAAAATTGCGCACGAGCAGCTCCTCGTGCGGCGAAATTTCGGAATAGTGAATATCAACTTCCATAGAACCGCTGGACAACATAATCAGCCGGTCGAACAAAGTCGATGCCGTCACGGGTTTTGAAAGCAACACCACACCGAGATGCATCGCCGTCAATTTTGCCTCGGGTCCATCGAAAGCGGTGACCAACATGCAAATTGGGGGCTTGCTGAGCGGCAGTGCTTTCAGGCGTTTTACAGTCTCGATACCATCCATACCCGGCATCTGCCAGTCGATCAGTACAAAATCAAAGGGATTGTTGCGGGCGTCGGACGCACCGACAACCTTGAGCGCTCTCGCCCCCGATGTCACGGCATCTGCCTTGATGCCAAAACTGTTAAATAAGTCCTTCATCGCCTTGCGCGCCGGTGGAAGATCATCAACGACCAATGCCCGTTTGCCTTGCAAAGCCGTGGCTAGACGCGAAGCGGGAATGGTATCGGCCCTGCGCAGCCTTGCCGTCATCCAAAACGTGCTACCGACTCCGGGTTGGCTCTCGACCCCAACGGCGCCGCCCATCATATTGGCTAAGTGGCGGGTGATGGCGAGACCCAGGCCAGTTCCGCCATATTTGCGTGTAATCGATGCGTCGCCTTGCTCGAACGGTTGGAATAACAAAGCAATACGCTCAGGA
>JBAXKX010000354.1:0-2724 GCA_037135115.1 Rhodospirillaceae bacterium | reverse complement strand
GCGAACTTGTCCAGAATGTCCGAAAACTCATCATGCCGAGCGAGATGGTGCTCTCTCAGTGCGGCACGTCGCTCTTCCTGGCCCCGCTCAATAACACCTGGATCGACGATAATGGCAACCCCGTCTACCGGCGGGATAACCAGTACGCCATCGTCATCGACGTTACTGGGCTGCCAACTACGAATGATAATCAGCCTGCATCGCTGCCGTTTGCCAACGCAGCAGGCAGCCGCTTTGATCTCACCAAAGGTTACGCGACTGTTGAACTCAAAAAAATGGCGGCGTTCAAGGGCACGCCAAGTATCAAGTGGTTGGGACAGAGCCAGAATGGATTCGATTTCTTGGGGGCATATTGGGATTCCACCCAGCACCGGAAATACGCCCCAGGCAAGAAGGACATCGTCAACGACTGCTTCCGTGGGTTGTCAGAAGCCTCGGTAGGAACCGACTATGTGATGGCCGCCGTTATCCAGGGGACCAGAGAAATCTCCCGCGACATCAACTTTGACCGCGCGCGAAAAGACTTCAAGCGGTGGAAAGACCTCTCCTTCATGAATGGCCTCAAGAAGGAAACCGAGGTTCTGATGTTCGTCGAGGACGGCGTGGTCGGCATCTGGTTTCCGCCGATCAAATCTGCCAAGCAACCCGCCACGGGCGAGCCCGTCTATGCCTTTGACGGCGCTCTGGTGAAGGTCGGCACCACCTCCGACCGGCGGCTGCGGGGCAAATGGTGCGTCCCCGAACGCAAAATCGAGCGCATCTGGAATTTTGTCAGCAACCCCTGGACCTTGCTGGTGCCCAACTTGCTCGAAACCATTGAGCTGGGCCAAGACGAGGCCAGACAGCGCTGCCTCAGTTTCGAACAGGCACAGCAGGTCATGGACACCAATGTCTGCCGCACTGAGCCGGGGGACAACCTGCTTAACCAGCGCGAGTTGACCGATAAGGGCTACCAGCGCCTGCGCAACCTCGGCTCGGACCAGGAAGGCGATCCTGGGTGGGTTGAAATCGATGGCGTTTACCGTCGTGGCAATCATGGCGAAGTCGGCCAGCGCCTCTTCCTGCCCTTGATCATGAAATGCGGGCGCATGTGGGTCCATTTCCCGTCAATCGGCTGACCACCAACGCCTTCCGCTCTGACCAATCCACTTGTCCCCAGCCGGATCTCCTCACGGAAGTCCGGCTGGGGAGCAAGGCCAAGGATCGCCGCCATGACCGATCGTGTTAAAGAAATTGGGCATGACCCAAATTTTCCCCTATTCACGCCCGCCGCCAGCCCGATGTTTGTCCGCCATTGTTCGGCCTCGCCAACATGCAGGGCCGACGCGGTCAATTGGTACAGAGACTCGAATCCTGAGTTCAGCCACCCAGCCGCTTTATACAGCGCGGGGCATGCCCATCTCGACCTGGAAACCTCACGCAAACGCGAGGGGCTGATCACGCTACGCGACCGGGCGACCACCCTTCTGAACACGGATTCCGGTGGTTTTCAGATCGGGCAGCAGACCATGCCAGGGGGCGAGGTGTTTCGTTACGACATCCATGGCCGCGAGGCCGACAAGCTTCGGCAGAAAAACCTGACCTGGAGTGAAGCGTTCGGCGACTACGCAATTACGCTCGATTTTCCGGCATGGGCGGTGGGCACACCAAACTACCTGTTCCGAACTGCCGATGAGTGCCTTCGCGAGACCATCTACAATCTCTCGTTCATCCGGGAACGCCGTATCCCCGGCCGGGTCAAGCTCCTGAACGTCGTGCAAGGGCGAACCTATTCTGAAGCCCTGCGTTGGTACAAATCCGTGAAAGACTTCCGCTTCGAAGGCTGGAGCTTTGCCGGACCAGTCGCTGCTGACCCTGATATTACAGTTAAAATCCTCCTGAACATGTGGCGAGATCGACAGATCAACGCTGATCAGCGTTGGCTCCACATCCTGGGGAGAAGTAGCCTGAATGCGGTCTGGAACAACAACATCATCCATCGCTGTATCCGAGACTTCATCTATCCAGATGCTCAGGTGAGCTATGATTCCTCCAGCGCGGTCCAATTCGCGGTGAACGGCACCGCTATCGTCGGCGCCCGCATCAACGCCGATGAATTTGCCTTCGATACTCAGGACGCCCTGATCGCTCGTGGCGACAACGACGGTTACTGCCGACAAATGTTCGCCAACCTTCAGGTCCAGGTCGAGAAGATCAGGCTGATCGACCGTCTGAGCATGCTGTCTGTGGCCCAGCTTATCGAAACACAGCCGGTCCCGAACATCAACATCCGGTTCAAGGCGGCCATGCTCCAGGTATTCGAGCGCGCGGCGGAGATCGGCATCGATCGCTTTCCGATCGACGATGTGGACCTGCGCGAGTTCAGCAAAATGGTCAGCTAAAAGGCCCACGCTATCGATCAGGGGAGGACAGAGACATGATGAAACCACTCTTTCCATACGCGGGCGGGAAGGCTCGTTCGCTCAAACATTTCTCGGCTCACCTTCAAAAGACCGGGACCTATGTCGAGCCATTCATCGGTGGCGGCGCGGTGTTTTGCTACATGCACAACTACGGGCTGGCCGAGCGGTTCATCATCAACGACCACAACACCGAACTGACAACACTCTACGCCGATATCAAGGCCGACCATAGCAGCGTCCTCGCTGAGGCGAAAGCGATCGAGGCGCCCTACCGCCAGCTCTGCGAACGCGACCTCGGTATTACTTCTGGGAGCAAATGGGG
>JBAXKX010000353.1:0-2727 GCA_037135115.1 Rhodospirillaceae bacterium | reverse complement strand
GCCCAAGTGTAATGCGGCGCTGAGCTTGCTTGAGCAACTCGATCAGGCGGGCGAGATTCGATTGCCGCCCCGGAAGATCAGCGGCCGAGGTTCCGGTGCGCGAAAGGGTCGACGTCTAAGCGAACCTGATGCATTGATCTTGCCTGAGCAGCCGCTTTCACTCCAATGTTCGCTGGCAGATTTGGCGCCGGTGCGTTTGCGTTTGGCCACCGAGCGCAAAGATGTGACGCATATCAATGCCTGCCTGCAACACCTCCACCCGCTTGGCTACGCGAAACCTTTCGGTTTTTTCGCCCGTTACCTTATCGAAGCAGATGCCATGTCGCTTGGCTGCATACTGGTCAGTGGAGCGGCCAGAGCGCTTCTTGCGCGCGACCGACATATAGGCTGGACTGGCGCACAACGCCGCCGCAATTTACCTTGGGTGATCAATAACAGCCGCTTCCTAATTTTCCCGTCGGTCAACGTGCCCCACCTGGCCAGTCATGTGCTGGCGAAGCTTACACGCCAACTGCCTGACGACTGGGAACGCCTCTGGTCGTATCGGCCTCTGCTACTTGAGACATTTGTTGATCCGGTGTACTACCGTGGCAGTTGCTATCTGGGTGCGGGCTGGGAATCACTCGGACACACCAGCGGCAGTGGCTTGGCAAGGCCAGGGCTAAGCTATCAAAGTTCACCAAAGCTCATTCTTATCAAGCCACTGCATCCGCAGTGGCGCCAACGTTTAATTTCGGATGATCCTTCTTGAGGAGACCAGAGATATGGCAGCCGCGACTACAAACATAACAACCGCCACAACCGCCGCCGCAAATGTGACAGCTCCCACCAAGAAAGATCAGCGAAAAGTTGTTCATGAAATTGAAGTTGGACGAAAAATGAAACAAGCCCAACTTAACGCGGAAAATCGTGAAACTCATAAAAATGAGCCACAGAAAACCCAAAACAGCTGCACTACAAACCGATGCTGCCAGCTAGAAACGACCGAGCAGGAACATGAGGAACGTACCGTGACGGTAGTGGAGCAGGTGCGTATCATCTCTCAGCAATTGCCTACTATGCTCAAACGTCTGAGCAAAATAGCTGATCCGCGCCAAATCAAGAAGGTCAAACATGGCATCGCCTCCTTGATGGTTTACGGCATCCTTTGCTTTGTTCTGCAGATCAGCTCACGCCGGGAGGCCAATGGCAAGTTAACTTGGCCGCAAATTAAAGAAAACCTATTAACGTTGTTTCCAGATCTTAAAACTCTGCCGCATGCCGATACCTTGTTCAGGCTTTTGCGCGATATGGGCGAGAATGTGCAAGAAATAGAACTGGCGCTTATCGACCTCGTCGGAAAACTCATTCGCAGGAAAAAGTTCAAGCGCTTCCTGATCAACAACTGCTATCCCATCGCCATCGACGGATCGCGCAAGGTTACTTTCAGTGGGCTATGGAGCGAAGGTCTGTTGCAACAACGTATATCGGGTAGCGAAGAAAATGGTGATGCGGAGTATCAGTACTATATCTATGTGCTCGAAGCGAGCATCTGCCTGCATAACGGGATGGTCATCCCGTTAATGAGCGAATTTCTTGATTTTCGAGAAGGCGATGTCGATCGCAACAAGCAGGATTGCGAAACACGCGCATTTCACCGCTTGGCCGAACGGATCAAGAAGGCATTTCCACGTTTGCCAATTATGCTGCTGCTCGACGGCCTGTATGCACAAGGGCCGGTAATGGAATGTTGCCTGAATTACAACTGGCAATTCATGATCGTGCTCAAAGACGGCTCATTGCCCACGATGTGGGATGAATACCGTGGCCTGTTGCCATTCGAGCCAAAAAACGTGCACCGCCAGCCGTGGAATGAACGTAAACAGTGCTTTCGCTGGGTCAATAACATTCGTTATGAATACGGTGACAACAAGCATCTCACCGTGAATGTAGTGGTGTGCAATGAGCAATGGCAGGAGATAAATAAAAATGCGGAGAAAATCACCATCGAGTCTAAGCATGCCTGGTTGTCCAGCAACCCCTTGCGCCGCGAAAATGTTCATGAGCGATGCAATCTCGGCGGCCGCTATCGCTGGGGGATCGAGGCCGGTTTCCTGGTCGAAAAACATCAGGGCTATCAGTACGAACATTCTTTTGCCAAGGACTGGAATGCCATGCGCGGTTACCATTATCTGATGCGCATCGGGCATCTTCTCAATACCTTGGCACGCTATTCCTCGACGCTCGCAAAAAAATTCAGTGAAATGAGCGTGCGCGGCTGCATTGATTTCATTCGTGTGAGTCTGAGTGGCCCTTGGTTCGACCTCAAGACGATCCAAAACAGGATATGCCTTCCTTTCGAGCTATGCTTGATTTAAACAACTACATACGCATCAAAAGTGCATTTCCCGCAACGATTGCGGTAGCTACACTATTGCCTCATGACTGTCGCAATCCCATCCATAGGTTGAACATTACGATAAAATCAGACAAGATACTTATTGTCACCAGCTAATCTGTGGTCGCAATCAATCAACGCGCCCTGCAATTTGGATAAAGCGTCGGGGCGAGGCGGATTGAATTATTCATGCGTCTTGGCTGCATCCAGAGCACAAGATTTATCCTTACCTGCTGCGTGGTGTTGCAGTCATCAGGCCAAATCAGGTCTGGAGCACAGACATCACGTACATCCGACTGCGGCCCAACATCATTCATCGGTCTGCCTGTCAGCCATCGGCATGAGCAGCC
>JBAXKX010000352.1:0-2730 GCA_037135115.1 Rhodospirillaceae bacterium | reverse complement strand
GAAGGCACGTGCCGGGGTCAGGCTTGCATGCGGTGCCGGCACCTGTGACGCATGAACACCACTCTCCTTATGGCGTAAGGGTTTGCAGGCTGTTAAAAAATAAATGTTTCTCAAATGGGATAGACAAATCGGATTTGATTAGGGATAATAGAAGCTCTCTCAATTTGATTACACGAAGCATGCCCCATGTTTGATGTTGATGATTATGTATTGCGGCACGGTAGCTGCGAAGTACGGAGTGAGGATGTGTCGTACATTCGTCGTTTTCTCGCAAATTTTCCTAATCTAACGCGAACCGAGTCGATTCTGACGCTGAGCGAGCATCTGGGCTGGACGACGCTCGCAGGGGCACCCAAGTGTAATGCGGCGCTGAGCTTGCTCGAACAACTCGACCAGGCGGGTGAGATTCGTCTGCCGCCCCGTAGAAGCTGCGGTCGGGGTTCTGGTCCCAGAAAAGGGCTATGTCTAAAAAAACCTGAAGAATTGATCGCGCCTGAGCCGCAGCCACAGCTCCACTGCTCGCTGGCAGAGCTTGCGCCGGTGCGTTTGCGCCTGGTCACTGAAAAATGCGACGTGACGCACGTCAATGCCTGCTTGCAACATCTCCATCAGCTTGGTTATGCAAAACCTTTAGCATTTTTCGCACGCTATCTTATTGAGGCTGGTGCCGTGCCACTTGGCTGCATACTACTCAGTGGTGCGGCTCGTGCACTTTTTGAGCGCGACCGATATATAGGCTGGACTGCAGCGCAACGTCGCCACAATCTACCCTGGGTGATTAACAACAGTCGCTTTCTGATTTTTCCATCGGTAAATGTGCCCCACCTGGCAAGTCATGTGCTGGCGAAGCTCACCCGCCAACTACCTGACGATTGGGAACGCCTCTGGTCGTATCGACCGCTGTTGCTCGAAACCTTTGTTGATCCCGCGTACTACAGTGGCAGTTGCTACCTCGGTGCGGGCTGGGAACTACTAGGGCACACCAGTGGCAGTGGACTGGCACGGCCTGGCCAAAGCTATCAAAGTTCGCCAAAGATAATTCTGGTCAAACCACTGCACCCACAGTGGCGCCAACGTTTAACTTCAGACGATCTTTCCTAAGGAGACGAACATGACAGCCACCACCACCACAGATATTTCAGATGCCACTGAAAAAAAGAAAGTGATCACTAAAAAAGAGCAGCGAAAAGCCATCAAGGAAGCCCAAGTCGAACAAAAAAAGAAACGACAGGAACTGCGAAAGGCGCAGCGCGAAGCTACTAAAAATGATCCGCAGAAAACCGAAAATAGACGGACCACGAACCGAACCGTCCCATACGAAACGATCGAGCAGGAACGTGAGGAACGCAGCACATCTTCAATTGAATATGCACTTATCATTAACCAGCAACTATCTACCCTGCTCGAAAGTTTTGGCGAAATGTACGACAAGCGCCAAAAAAACAAGGTCAAGCATGACCTTGTCACTTTGTTGGTCTACGGCATATTTTGCTTTGTCCTGCAGGTCAGCTCACGCCGAGAGGCCAACGACACTTTAACCTGGCCGCAATTTGAAGAAAACCTGCGCGCTTTGTTTCCTGATTTTAAAACCATGCCACATGCCAATACCTTGTTCCGGCTTTTGCGCGGCTTAGGTGATAACGTGCAACAAATCGAACAAGCGCTTATAGGTCTCGTCGGTAAACTGATCCGCAGGAAGAAGTTCAAACGCTTCTTGATCAACAACTGCTACCCCATCGCCATCGATGGATCGCGCAAGATCACCTTTAGTGGCTTATGGAACGAGGGCCTGCTACAAAAACGTATCGCGGGTAGTGAAGAAAAAGGCGATGCGGAATACGAGTATTACATTTACGTGTTAGAAGCGAGCATTTGTCTGCATAACGGGATGGTCATCCCGTTGATGAGCGAATTTCTTGACTTCAGGAAAGGTGATAGCGATCACAACAAGCAGGATTGCGAAACACGCGCATTTCACCGCATGGCCGAACGGATCAAAAAGGCATTTCCACGTTTACCGATTTTATTGCTGCTCGACGGCCTGTATGCACAAGGGCCTGTGATGGAACGTTGTTTGAATTACAACTGGCAATTCATGATCGTGCACAAGGATGGGTGCCTACCCACGATGTGGGATGAGTACCGTGGTCTGCTGCTATTTGAAAAAAATAACGAATGCCGCCAACGGTGGGGCGGACGCAAACAGCACTTTCGCTGGGTCAATAACATCCGTTACGAATACGGTGACAACAAGCATATCACTCTGAATATGGTGGTGTGCCATGAGGAATGGCTGGATGCGGATATAAACGCACAGGAAGTCACCATCAAGTCCAAACACGCCTGGCTATCCAGTCACCCTCTGCGCTGCGAAAATGTGCATACACGCTGCAATCTCGGCGCTCGTTATCGCTGGGGAATCGAAGCTGGCTTTCTGGTCGAAAAACATCAGGGTTATCAGTATGAACATTCCTTTGCCAAGGACTGGAATGCCATGCGTGGTTACCATTACCTGATGCGCATCGGGCATCTACTCAACACACTGGCGCGATTTTCCTCGACGCTCTCAAAAAAATTCAGTCAAATGGGTGTGCGAGGCTTCATCAACTTCATTTATATTACCCTGAGCGGCCCTTGGTTGGATCTCAAAACAGTACGGGAACGGATCCGCCTTCCTTTCGAGCTATGCTTGATTTAAAAAGCTACACACGCATCACATTTGCATATCCC
>JBAXKX010000351.1:0-2731 GCA_037135115.1 Rhodospirillaceae bacterium | reverse complement strand
AAAACCGGACACATCACGAGCTACAAACTCCGGACACATCACGAGCTAACCACACGTCGCTGCCGATGCGTTGACGCCCTTCAGTTTATCGGGTAGGCTTTGGTACTGCCGATGGATGCGAGGCCGTGATGCTGTTCGAGTTGATGCCAACGTTCCGCCTTCGGTTCGCCCTCGTAGCTCTCATTGTGGTGCTGGAATCGTCTGTCTTGAACGGGGTTCGTGCCGAGGATACCCAAACAAACGTTTATCGGCATGATGTGTCTCCACCACAGCAGGAGTGGCAGATCAGGCGTGGGGATTTCTTCCGCGCGCTGAAGACCGCCAATCAAGGCCAAGGTGTCGAACAGGAGCAGGCCCGAGCCAAGGTCAGCACCTCCTTGGAAACGCTTAAGGCGGATCAAGTCTCCCTGACGCCAATGGAGGGCATGGACATATACGGGGCCATCTTGTTGTCTGCTGCCGGAGAGGCTGACATGAAGGCCATGCTCATGGGCATCGCGACCATTGCGACGCTGGGTTGGTACGACGCACTGCGCTTTACCGACGAGAGCGGATGGGCAGAAATTTACGGCAACGAGAGGTTCTTCACACGCGCGTTGGAGCTTTCAGGCGGGGTAAAGCGTATGGCTGATTTTCTGACTGGGCATCCCGATGAAGCCGCCGACGCGGTTAAGAGCGCCATCGAACGGGCACGGGCACTTCGTAACGAAGTTCACTATGATCAGCATTGGCCATCGGCATACGGGATGGCGCCGATGCTTTGTGGCATGAGCGCCGACGCCAAAACGAAAGACTGCAAGTTGCCGGTCAGCTTGCCGCCAGACAAGTGGCCGGCCGCATTCGACGAGGCGGTGAAACTCGTCACACGCTATTATCGTGACAACAGTTCTAAAAAATAGGATTTCCCCTTGGTCCGCTTCGCTCTGGCCGCTGTTCTCCTGGCCAATGCCGTAATCGCCAGACCGGCTAACGCCGGAGAGGCAGGTCCGTGGCGCGACTACGTCAATGACAAATACGCCTATGCGATCTGCTACCCGGCCAACTGGCTTCGGCCCCAGGGCGAAAGCGATGCCGGTGATGGACAGGCTTTTCTGGGCGACGGGGGAGTGAAACTTATCGTCTATGGGGTGTATGATGTTGAGGGGGTAGGGCTTTCGGCTCGCATGAAGTCCGACAAGTCGAACCTCGTCGGTCCCTCAGGAATGGTGAGCTACGAAACGATCAAGGCCACTTGGTACGTCATCTCCGGAACCAACGACAATGGAATCTTCTATCACAAGACGATTACGGCGGACGAGGACAGGATGATTTCCTTTGCGTTGACATATCCTTCAGCGCTGCGCGGAGCCTATGACAGAGTGGCTGAGAAGTTATCTAGATGTCTTAAGGTGTTACAAAGATGAGTGTGGTGGTTCTGTTCAGATATTTGGTGCCGTGGTGAAAGTGTGCCTACTATATCAGGCATTGACTAACAAGACCGGCCTGGAAACTCTTGACTCTATTTGAGTGGTACCTGTTAAACTCATACATTCCAATTTTAGTTCAATGGGACATATGTAATGTCAAGCATCGCGTTATTAATAATGTGGACAACATCATTCATCTCCAGCATTTGGTGCGCCGCTGTTGGTTTTGTTGGTATGGGTATGGGTGGTGATGGAGTAACTCTTTTGCCAACACTTATGATGGCATCCCCCGCTGTTGTTATCATCGCGGGAATTTTGGAGTTAAGGGCGCAGAGCTGGGCTACCGTTTTAATTCTAAATATTCTATTGATGACACCTATTGTTCCAGCATTTCCATTGTTTGAGACTGTCGCTACCGATCTCGGAAACCTGCTCCATGTTCATAAATCGACGAGTGTTGTTCCCCCATCCAGTCGATGACACGACGTGTTGTTCAGAACCTGAGCAAGCACGGAGAGCTTTTGTGACACCGTGGACAAGCTGCCGTGCTTGCTCCGGCGTTCGACGATGATCTTCATATCGGCGACTCCATCGGTGGTCATGGCGCGTTAATCGGGTGGGGTAGATGGTCCAGAACCACTGCGCCAAGCTGTTTCCTATTCTTAGGGATATAAGGCTGCGTAAATCACATAAAGCCACCCACATAGCCCGTGAACTATCGCCCAAATGATTGATTGATCTTTGGCATATGAAATAGTGATGGCTAGGGCCGTTCCGAATATAATGGCGGAATCGCGCATTTTATAGAGTTTTACGATTGAACTTCTCATGGGGCTCATCCCGGAACCGAAAATACAAAATAAAAGCGGCCAGCCTAATTTGGCTGACCGCTTCATTAACAAATGGCCACCAAAGACCTACTTGTCCCAGCCAGCTGACTTTTCGCAAGCTTCCATTTCAGTTTTATGGGTCTTTTCCCACTGAGAAATGGTTTTGGTCTCGTTGTCGTCCATTTTGTTATTCATGCAGGTGCAGTACGATTTAACAACCTCGGGGCCGACCTTTGCTTCGGAGTTGTCCTTAATACACTGAGCGACCCACTTGGCGTCATCAGCCCCCGCATACGCTGAGCTTCCAACCATCGCTGACCCCATGAGCAACAACGCTACAGTAAGAAACCGCATCTTTTTTTCTCCGCATGTTACAGGCTAAGCTACCCACAAATCGTAGCCAAAATTACCAAGCTTGTCACGCCGATCCTGGTTATCACTCAGGGGAATCGCATTTGGAAAAAGCTTGACATGCCGACAAGGCCTTGTGTCCTT
>JBAXKX010000350.1:0-2734 GCA_037135115.1 Rhodospirillaceae bacterium | reverse complement strand
GCAAAGTGGGTTGTGCAAACACTTCCAGGTAGAGCTTCTCGTCGAGCACCGGCAAGTCGCGTTGTGCGGCAGCGGAAAGCAGTTCAGAGGCCATCGTGGTCAGGATGCGGTAATTGCCTGCAGCGTGATCGCACAGGGTATGGCGCAGCGACGGCGTCATCAGGCTGGCATTGCCTGCGCCTGCCAGCAAGTGATCGAGGCAGGCTGACAATTCATCGCGACTGGCAAATTCGGTGGCAAGCCGGGTACGGATGCGGCTGCCAAGAGGAATAAGCTCTTCGCGGCGCAGCTTCTCGATCAGCCGTGCGTCGCCGGCGATGACGATACACAGCAGTGGCTGGGAGTCAAAGCGTGCACTGGCCAGCAGGCGCAATTCAGAGAGTACTTGTGGCGTCATTTCCTGCGCTTCGTCGATCAGCAGAACCGGTCGGCAAAGGCTTGATTCAAGATGAGCGAGCCAGCGTTCGCGCAAGGCTTTAAAACCGCCCCAGCGATTGCTTGGCCGTAGTGGCACGGCAAAGACGTCACCCAGTTCACGATAAAAATCGGCCATATTGCTTTGCGGATGATTGATGGCGCCGACGGTAATATTCGGTAATTTCTTAAGACGTTCGGCAAGCAAACGCAAGACGATGCTCTTGCCGCTGCCCGGGTCGCCGTGAATCATGGCGAAGCCGCCCTCGCGGATCTGCGCATGCTCGATACGCCAGCAGAAATTCTCGATCTTGGCTGGCACATAGATCGCCTCGGTGGGAAGTTCCGGGGAGAATGGATTCCATTTGAGCCCGTAGAGGGCGAGTAATTTCTGATTCATAGAGCACGCTCGTCATGGGAGGGAAGATAGGCGGGTGGAACGCCGGTGGCGGCATAGTCGGCCAGCAACTCGGTCATCAAGGCGGGCAGGACTTTGGGCGTTAGCGGCGAGAGATCCGTCGTCACCGGTGCCATGCGCCGACGAGCGCCGCTGGCATTGGCCGACTTGTCGAGCGGTTTGATAGCGCACAGGATGGCGCCGGTACGCTCATCGATCAGATCAACCCGGGACAGATCCCAGCGGGGATAGCGTAGATGGACTTTCTCGAAGTGCCGATAGCAGGACGGTATCTCGTAGCGTGTTCCTTCGAGGCTGATGGTGCCGTCGGAGCGCCGCTGCCGACGCGCCACTTCAATGCGGAATGCTGCCGCGAGCACGGCACTGGTCGGGCATGGGCGTGCAACGTTTGGTCCGGCAAGATGGTGGGCCAAGGGCGTCGCATCGATTTCCGAATGGCGTGTGCGGTGGTACTCCTGTTCGCACCAGGCTTGCGTAGCCAGATTGAGTGCATCGAGGGTGAGGTTGGCTTCGCCTTCGAGCATGGCCATCAGGCGTCCTTCAACTCGCCCCCAGAATGATTCCTGTTTGGCGTTTTGGTACGGAGAATAAGGGAGCGTCGTCTGGTGTAGCACGCCCAGTTCGGCTAAGCCGGTGGTCGTTTCCTCGGCCAGCATGGCGGCGCCGTTGTCGGTCATCAGGGCGCGTGGCAGGCCGCGTTTCATGAACGCCTGGCACAAGCTATGGATGAGGCTTTCGGCTGTTTCGTCGAAATACCACTGTAAATGGCAGACCAGGCGCGAGCGGTCGTCGATGACGCACATCAGCATCGGCGTCATCCATTCGCCATCGCGTGTGAGTATCTTGCGCGAACCATGGTGGAAGTCGAGGTGCCACAGGGCGCACACATGATCCACTTCGAAGCTGCGCACTTCAAACCGCTCCAGGCGGTCGCGTGCGGCAAGGGCACCGGCAGTTGCGCGTTTGGGCTGGGCCTGGCGGAACATGCCTTGTGCTTTCATGTAGCGCCGGATGGTCGGATACGAGACCATCGCGGTGTCGCTCATCTTCCTGGCGGCGCACAGATTGTCAAAATGCAGCTGGACGGTCCACCCCGGATGTTCGCGATACTGGAGGGTCAAGGCTTCGATGACTTCGGGCAATAGGCTTGGAAAGCGACTGACATCGTCGCGCAGGCGATTTTTGAGCGCCGCCACCGGATCGTTGGCACCCCGTGCCGCGTAGTACCAGCGTTCTACGGTCGACATGCCAAATACAATATCGAGCCCCGAGGTTGGATGGCGCCATGTCTTGGCGGCGAGAAGCTTCAAGGCGCTGTTTAATTCGCCTGGCGCAGGTGGTGCGGCCATCAAGGGACCAATGACCGAGAAGCGCAGCCGCGCCCAGCAATCTCGTTTGACCGGATCGATTAGTGCATTCAAAAAGCTCTCCCAATGAGGCACTGCCGGCGGCAGTGCTGATGGGGAACAAGCTTACAAATCCTCTTCAGGCTTGGCTATTGACAACCTCTGCGGGTAATGTGCGCCCCTCAAATAGCGTGATTATTGCCGCACCGTCAACGGGGTGAGAAAGGCCAGGAGCCGTGTCATTGATTCAGCCGCCGAGCCGAAATAGCGCGCGATCAGGCTGTCCGGAAGCTCGGTCGTATCGACCGGGGGCATGAAGCGGGCGCCGTGGCCCTGCCAAAATAGCGTTGTTGGGAAGCATTGAGCCCACCAGGTACGCCAACGTTGAACAGTTCGCGCAGGAACAGCCAGCGTTTCGCACAGTTGCGCGACGGCGGCCGTTGCAGTCGGCCCGGCATGCCGGGCCGACTGCAACACCACCGCCAGTGACAAATACACACGCCGCCCCAGAAAACGCACTGACACGGCCGTCGTGCGCTTGCGGCACCGGCTACAA
>JBAXKX010000349.1:0-2746 GCA_037135115.1 Rhodospirillaceae bacterium | reverse complement strand
CTTGAGGTTGGGCGAGCGGTTCGAGAGCTATCAACGCGGGGCCGGCGGCCTATTGGCTATAGAGTTAAGCGGCGGCACTATCGAGTCAGCGAGCCTAGTATTGGCCAGCGGGTCCGGATTGAGCCGCCACGCCAGCAACGCCAGCAACGCCAGCAACGCCAGCCACGCCGTCAGGTTCAGGCAGACTGCGTCACCCCTGCTAGTGGTCTATCCTGCGGTCTGCGGCGAGAACATGGTCCGGCTCACACCTTTCATGGACGAGACGTTGTGCCATCTGCGCCATTACATGAACGGTGCTGCTTACTCGGTGATCGGCAGCGGCTATGCCGCCCCAGCAGACGACCACGAGGCTTTGGCCGCGATGAGTCGGCAGCTCACTGCCAGAGCCGCAGCGACTTTCCCGCGCATGGCCGATGCGACCATCGTGGAAACCTACTGTGGCACTAAAATGGAGAGGGTCCGCCAGCACAGTACCCGTAACTATGACAGTTCAATTTTGCCGATAGATGACCGGGTGTGGGCGATCCTGCCGGGCAAGTTTTCCTTGGGCTTTGGCCTTGCGGTGAAGACTTTCCACACGCTGACCGGGCATCTTCCAGAGCATACTCCAAGCATAATGGCGAGCGCTGCCGCCCCATACAATTCGGAGATCGACAAGCTGCTCGGTTGGGTTCGGCATAAGCGAATTATCCAGGCTTCGTTCGCCGGTGCCGGTCCATGAACGGCTTATGCCGCCCTGTTTCCGCCCACCCTGTTACCATTGTCGCGGTGGCCGTCGTCGGTGTGCTTTTGCTGGCACTGTCGCTTCCGCGCTTGGGAGCGGCGCTGTCGCTTCTCCCCGCGCAATCGGTTCTGAGCGGTTTGCAGGCTTGGCGGACGCCTACGGCCGAAAGTCTTAAATTTCTAGGGCAGGCCAGCGAGCGGGCTGCCCTGTGGCATACTACCGGGCGCATCCTGTCCGATGGCGCATTGGCAAGCCTCCTATTGCTCTCGTTAGAGCCTGCCGTTGGTGGGGAGCGGGAAGTCCGATTGGCGGCGGTGGCGGCGCAACTCGAGCGGTCGCTGGCGAGAGCCCCGATGAACGGTTACGTCTGGTTGCGGCTGGCCGTGACCGAAGCGCAGCGCCATGCCCGTGAAAAGGCGGCCGTGCGGGCAATGGCCATGTCGTACCGGGTCATGCCGGTCGAACCGCGTCTGGCACCGACCCGCTTACGGCTGGCCTTAACCTTTTGGTACTGGTTCGACCCAATCCAGCAAACAGCAATCCGGGCCGAGTTGGCGCAAGCAAAAAGCGACCCCAATATTGCCGCCTCAGTTCAGGATATGATTATCCAAGACATGATCGGCCAGAACGCATGGCAACCCGGTCTGTCGCCACCGTCTGGCCGACAATAGCCCAAAGGTTTTAACGACGGGAAATACCTCGTTCGGCATGTGGCAATATCGCCCCTATATTTGGCATAATGTCGGTATTCACAAACATTAATTGACAGTGAGCCGATCCAGGCTCAGCCTCCATCAGGCAAATTCGAAGCGCCCACTCGATATATTTCGGTCCTTGCGGGCTATTAAAAAGGGAGCTGTCCCTTAATGATCACGTTTGTGAATAAGTCTGTCACCCCGCTTGTCGCCGCCTCCATGCTGCTCGCGTGTTACCCAAGCTACGCCAATGATAGTGCTGCTGACAGTACAACTGGTGGCGCGGCGCGTGGGGGGGAACGATCAAGTAGCGTGAAAAATCGCTCCAGGCCAAATTATGATCCACCAGGCGTGCGGTATGATTCATTTCTGTTCAATCCTGAGATAACTGTCGAGCAGCAATACAATGATAATATTTACGCAAGACGATCAGGTATCAAAAATGATATGGTGACAGTCGTATCGCCGGCTTTGAGCGTTAACAGCGATTGGAATAATCACGCCATTGGTCTTAACGTTGGAAGCAAACTTGGGACCTATTTGAACAATGGTCGGGAGAATTACCGTGATACAATTGCGGATATTAATGGGCGTCTCGATATTCAACGCAATTTTAGCGCAAATGGCGAAATCCAGTACCAGCACTTGCACGAGGATCGCGGCTCGCCTAACGATGCCGGGTCAACGTCCGAGCCAGTGACCTATGATCAATACACGGGGCGTACCGGTTTGTTCTATACAAAGGGTCTGATCAATGTTCTTATTGACAGTACGGCCCAATTCAACCGGTATGCCAATACGTTGAGAGTCGGCGGCGGGATACAAGCTAATACCCCCCGCGACCGTGACGAGTACTTGTTCGGTCCGCGTGTGCTTTATGAGGTGGTGCCCGGCCTATCTCCCTTTGTCGAGGGCAAGGGCAGTGTGCGCCAGTATGTCGAAACTGGCAGCCAGGGTCGGGATTCGGGCGGCTACCGGCTCAATGTCGGGACTTCGTTCGACCTCGGTGGCGTCACCACCGGCGAGGTCTTTGTCGGCTACTTGGATCAGAGCTATAACAGTGGGATTTTACGCGATATTGGTGGTTTTGGCTTTGGCGGTTCCTTGCTGTGGAATCCAACCGGCTTGACCTCGATTACAGTCAATGTCTCCCGCAATGTCGAGGAAACCACTGATGCAACTGCGTCTGGCTTCATCTCGACGGTAAGTTCGGTCAACGTCGACCATGAGTTGCTCAGAAATGTCATTATGACGGCAAATGCTTTATACACCAGCAACAATTATCAGGGAAATAATCGTCAAGAGGGAATTATGCAAGGAAGTATGG
>JBAXKX010000348.1:0-2752 GCA_037135115.1 Rhodospirillaceae bacterium | reverse complement strand
ATCGCCACGGATCGCCACGGGAGGACTAATTGGTTACGTCCATAAAACTGGCGGCATCGGCCGTCGAGACAGAAGCTGCCATAATTCCGGCGGTGGAGTTGCTGGGCTACTATCGTGACATGCTGCATATCCGCCGCTTTGAGGAGAAGGCCGGCCAGATGTATGGCATGGGACTGATTGGCGGTTTCTGTCACCTCTATATAGGCCAGGAAGCGGTTGTGGTGGGTATCCAGTCAGAACTTCGACCAGGCGACTCGGTAATCACTAGTTATCGCGATCATGGCCATATGCTCGCCTGCGGTATGGACGGCAAGGGCGTGATGGCTGAACTTACCGGTCGGCGTGGCGGCTATTCTAAGGGCAAGGGCGGCTCGATGCATATGTTCAGCCGCGAGAAGTCATTTTTCGGCGGCCATGGCATCGTTGGGGCTCAGGTTCCGATCGGAACCGGCCTAGCTTTCGCCCACAAGTACAAAAATGATGGTCTGATTGCTGCCGCCTATTTTGGTGACGGTGCGATCAACCAGGGGCAGGTCTACGAATCATTTAATATGGCGGCGTTGTGGAAATTGCCTTGTCTATATGTTGTTGAGAACAACAAATATGCCATGGGTACCTCCCAGGCCCGAGGCGCCGCTGGTGAGCTTTACCAGCGCGGAATGGCCTATGGTATTCCCGGCGTTCAGGTAAACGGTATGGACGTATTGGCGGTCAAGGCGGCGGCGGCTGAGTGGATCGGTTATATTAGGGCGGGCAACGGTCCGGTAATCCTGGAGATGCAGACCTACCGTTACCGCGGCCACTCCATGTCGGATCCAGCCAAGTACCGGACCAAGGAAGAGGTCAACAAGGTCAAGGCTGAGGCCGATCCTATTGATAATTTTCGGCGCTATTTGCTGGATGGTGGTCACGCCGATGATGAGGCGTTCAAGGCTGTGGATCGTGAGGTCAAGGCGATAGTCGCCGATGCCGCCGAGTTTGCCCAGCAAAGCCCTGAGCCCGATCCGGCCGAGTTATGGACCGATGTGCTGGTCGGTTAATGTTGGGATAAAATGGCGTGTGGGTGCCCAAAGCGCCGACGCTTAACGATATTTCCTACGGGGATTTGGTATGCCGATCGATATTCTGATGCCCGCACTGTCGCCGACCATGACCGAGGGCAAATTGGCCCGCTGGCTGAAGGTTGAGGGTGACGCGGTTCGAGCTGGTGAGTCGCTGTTCGAAATCGAGACCGACAAGGCGACCATGGAAGTTGAGGCGGTGGAGGACGGGCGGCTCGGCAAAATTTTGGTCGCCAATGGCGCCGAAAACGTTGCTGTTAACGCTCGGGTGGGGATTCTATTACGCGAGGGTGAAAGTCTTTCCAGTGAGCCTATTGCTACACCAATAGTGGCTCCTGTCGCTGTCCCGTTGCAAGCAGCCCCGTTGCAAGCAGCTACCGCCGCGAAAGTAATACCAGTAGCGATCGACGACGAGGCGCACTTTTACGTCCAGGCCACTCGTAAGACCGTGCGCGAGGCCTTGCGCGACGCCATGGCCGAGGAAATGCGGCGCGACTCGACCATCTTTATTATGGGCGAGGAGGTGGCCGAGTACCAAGGTGCTTACAAAATTACTCAAGGTTTGTTTCAAGAGTTCGGGGGGGCTCGAGTCATCGATACCCCTATCACCGAGCATGGCTTTGCTGGGCTCGGCGTCGGTGCAGCATTTGGCGGCTTGAGGCCGATAATCGAGTTCATGACGTTCAATTTTTCGATGCAGGCGATCGACCATATCATCAACTCGGCAGCTAAGACACTTTATATGTCGGGTGGCCAGATGGGTTGTCCGATAGTCTTTCGTGGTCCCAACGGTGTAGCCGCGCGGGTGGGCGCTCAACATTCCCAGTGCTACGCGAGCTGGTACGCTCACTGTCCAGGCTTGAAGGTTTTGGCACCGTGGTCGGCGGCCGATGCCAAGGGCTTGCTCAAGGCAGCGATTCGTGATCCCAACCCGGTCATTTTCTTGGAAAACGAGATCATGTACGGCCAGACTTTCTTGGTCCCTGATGATCCTGAATTCGTCTTGCCGATCGGCAAGGCTCGCATTGAACGTGCCGGGGCTGACGTGACCATCACCGCGTTCTCTCGCATGGTTGGTCATGCGCTCGCCGCCGCTGAAACTCTGGCGGCCGAGGGTATTGATGCCGAGGTAATCAACCTGCGTTCTTTACGCCCGCTCGATACCGAAGCCATTGTTAATTCAGTTCGCAAAACTAATCGATTGATTACCGTCGAGGAGGGTTGGGCCTATGCCGGTATCGGTGCCGAAATCGCCGCCGTGATCATGGAGCGGGCATTTGATGACCTTGATGCCCCGGTGGTGAGGATTACCGGCGCCGATGTGCCGCTGCCTTATGCCGCTAATCTCGAGCAACTGGCGGTGCCCCAGCCTGAGGCAATCGTTAAGGCTGCCAAAGAAGTTTGTTACCGCCGTTAAAGCGAGGGGAACTGCACCATGCCGATTAACATCCTGATGCCGGCCCTTTCGCCGACCATGACCGAGGGTACACTTTCCCGCTGGTACAAGGCGGCTGGCGATGAAGTCAAAGCCGGCGAGTCAATTTGCGAAATCGAGACTGACAAGGCGGCCATGGAGGTTGAAGCGGTTGACGAAGGTATTCTCATGACCATTCTGGTGCCGGCCGGAAGTCTAGGCGTCAAGGTCAATACTCCCATTGCTGTTTTGCAGCGTGCGGGCAGCTGTAGCAGGG
>JBAXKX010000347.1:0-2758 GCA_037135115.1 Rhodospirillaceae bacterium | reverse complement strand
AATCAGATAAAACGGATTCTGAGTCCTTATTTGGCATAGACCATACTAACATTGGTCATCTGGTTTCGCTTTATCATGAGAACCGTTCGAATGACCTGCTGGCTGAGTGCGAATGCTTGCTAACACTTAAACCAAATCATCCACTGGCCATGTTTGGATTGGCCTTGGTAGCATTGAAACATGGTCAGCGCGCCAGTGCAGTGGCGGCGTTGAGCGTTGCTCATGAACAAGCCCCGCGTGAGCCCCTTTTCCCTGAACTACTGGCGCTGCTTCATGTCGAGGCCGGTGCCTTGGCAACGGCCTGCTATTTTGCCAAGCTATCGACCGCCCTTGGCTTTAATGAGCAAACGCAGGCGCTGCTGCCATCGTCGCTGTCTTTCGCCCATGCCATGTCTGGAATAGCAGAGAAGCCCTGGTTGCGCAGTGCTGATGCTTTACAAAGTGCTGGAGCTTCACTCGAGGCGACGAAATTTTATGATCAACACTTGACCTTTTTTCCCGAAGACGAGACCGCCCGACGCAATCTTGCTGTGGCGCTGGTAGACTGCGGCAATGTCGTTCGAGCGGCGGAGATTTTGACCGAACTGCAGGCAACCGGATGCCTCACGGCGCCTGATATCAGCGTGCTGGCCCGGGCCCGGGCGATGATGGGCGATGCCGAGGAGGCAGAACAGCTCCATCACAGCGCAGCTTCACTGGCCCCTGATGATATGGCTATTCGTTGTGCCCAGCTTGCTGATGCCATTTTTTACCCCGGACAAACCGAAACCAATTTCAAGAATTTGTGCCGAGTCCTGGCCCCGCAAGCCGACCTCCTCCCAAATGCGGGAAATGCAGGGTTGAGATCGTGGTCCGAAGCTGACGGCCCGTTGCGAATTGGTTTTTTGTTGATGCAGCCTCGCGACCCTCGCGACCTAGCGGTGGTAGCCCTGGTCGCGCGCCAACTTAAATCGCCTCGGTTTTCGATATACTGCTATGGCAATGGAGTTCGAACCGAGCTGGTCAATGCCCCATTCCAAATGGGAAGTTTGGTGTGGCACGACGCCAGGGAGCTGGACCCGGCGACCCTGGCCGCAATAATTGCTGGTGACGGCATTGATGTCTTGATCGACATCGGCGGTCATGCCGCCTCCCTCCATGTGCTTACCCTGTCACACCGGCCAGCCCGCTGTCAGGTCTCCTGGTTGGGCAACCCCTGCGGCGCCCTTGGCTATGCGATCGATCGGCAGTTGTCGATGCCCGAAGGCGTCTATGTTTTCGACCCCCTAGAGCTATCGCCTCGTTCATCGGTCACTGATCGCTCAGTTGTGACCTTCGGGGCCGATGTGGGTCTTTCTGCGTTACACGCGGATATACTTGCAGCCTGGGGGGCCATTTTGGAACAGGTGCCGGGTTCACGGCTGGCCCTGCGCAATCGCCAATTTGCGGAACCGGCTCTTATTGACCGTCTGATTGCTCGGTTCCAGGTGGTTGGCGTCGCCGACCGCATAGATTTAATCGATGGAGACGCCGGCGAATTCTATGACGCCATTGATGTTGCCCTTGCCCCCTTCGTCGCGATCAACCCTTACGAGGCGGTCGCAGCGATCAGCCGGGGCGTGCCGTTAGTAGCGCTGGCCGGCGAGGGGGGGCACCGCAACCAAGCTGCCGGCTTACTGAGCCGGGCCGGGCTTGATGGTTTTGTCGCAAACAGCGTTGACGACTATGTGGCCATTGCAGTGGGTCTTGGTCGTTCCTCAGCCAAGCGTAGTGATGCAGAGAGCCTAGTTGGACGGGTTGTTCGAACATCACCGGTGTTTGACCCCGATCGCTTTGCAATGGCCTTCGCTGACGCTCTAATTGGCTTTGCCACAGGATCTATATCATGACGACGGCTGAGATGATAACCGGGACGACGGCAACAGCAGTTGCGGCCGAGCAAGTCGGACTTTCCTCACTGGTGGAGCGTTCGCGGCTGGCCCTGTTATCCCGCTTTGCCGAAAGTGTCCCCAGTCTTGCCGCTGAACTGGCGCAAGATCCGACCAGCATGACGGTGATGGATGGCGATGCCCTGATTGATATCGACCTTGGCCAAACCAGGTTGTATCGGGACGATGGGCGCGCCGTTGCCGAGGCCCAAGTATTGTCTTACTTGAAGAAACCTCTGCGTTTTTTTGTTGTTGACCTTAGCGGATGCAATGGTGGCACGGATTTGTCACGACGGATGACAGATTTTCTCGTTAAGGAGTGTACGAGTCTTAATTTAGAAACTAAGGACTTGGATGTTAAGCCGAACTACCAGGGTTCTTATTTGATCGTGCTCGGGATCGGACTCGGTTTCCACCTGCAGAAACTGATCACCGAAACAAAAGTTCGACACGTTTTTCTGGTTGAGCCGACGCCGGAATTCCTGCGCCATTCCCTGGCCGCGATCGATTGGGAAAAACTTTTGGCTGATGAGGAGGCGCGAGGTGTTATCTTCAGTCTTTCTACTTCTTCTCATCCCAACCGCATTATTTCCGAAATTGAAAGGATGTTCGCCATAGAAGGCGTGCCATTCATCGACGGATCATTTGTCTTTCTGCACTACCCGCTGTGGGCGCTAAAGGAGGCTCGCGAGCGCTTGGCGGACGACCTTCAGATTATGTATTTGTCGCGAGGTTTTTACGAAGACGAATTAATTATGATGACTAACGCGACCACTAACATGAGAAACTATCATTATAATTTGATTGACGGAAAATTGCGACCGAGGCGAGAAGAACCTGTGTTCATCGTT
>JBAXKX010000346.1:0-2771 GCA_037135115.1 Rhodospirillaceae bacterium | reverse complement strand
CGTGGTCCAACACTCGTGCCCCCCAGAACGGTGGCTGAGGCACATTTACGTTTTCGGCCAGAGACGTACGGTGCGTACGTGTGGCCACGATATCGACCGGCCCGGCATCGGCGCTGGCGGCCCGTCCCAACACCCGACGACGGGTTCCGCCCGGACGTCCTGCACGCTTGGCCTGGAGCGCAGCGGTGTAATCGTCGAAGCTGCCGCTGGCAACCTTGTCCATCAGGGTCAGGCCATCGAAGGCATCGCCTGCGTACGCTACTCGTCCCGATCCGTACGCATGAACGCAATCTTCCTCGACGTACGCCCTGGTCAGAGCAGCGCCGCCTAACAGTACCGGCATCGACAAGCCAGCCCTGGTCATCTCCGCCAGATTCTCTTTCATAATTACTGTGGACTTAACCAGCAGGCCTGACATGCCGACAGCATCGGCCTTGTGTTCGCAGGCGGCCTTGATGATGGCGTCCACCGTCTGCTTGATGCCAATGTTGATGACACGATAGCCGTTATTGGTCAGGATGATGTCAACTAGGTTCTTGCCGATGTCGTGAACGTCGCCCTTGACCGTGGCCAGGACCAAGGTTCCTTTGGTGGAGCCCGCCGACTTTCCCATGTATGGTTCCAGCCAGGCCACCGCCGCCTTCATGGTCTCAGCGGATTGGAGCACGAAGGGTAGCTGCATCTTGCCCGATCCGAACAACTCGCCCACTACCTTCATACCATCCAGCAAGTAAATGTTGATGATGTCGATGGGCGCGTGGGTATTCATGGCCACAGCGAGATCATCGTCTAGCCCTTTGCGATCACCGTCGACTATGCGTAGTTTAAGGCGCTCCCCGATTTCGGTCGGGCGTTCCCTGGTCTTGGCTGTGGCGACGGTCCGGCCAGTAAACATAGCCATGAGGGCATGAAGCGGGTCATATCCTTCACTGCGGCGATCAAATATCAAATCTTCGGCAATCGCGACTTCCTCGGCTGGAATCCTGTGCAACGGCGCGATCTTGGAAATGTGGACAATGGCCCCTGTCATGCCACGCTTGAGGGCATGGTCAAGAAAAACCGAGTTCAGTACATGCCTCGCCGGCGGGTTGAGTCCGAATGAGACGTTGGACAACCCAAGAATGATCTGACATTCTGGCATCTCGCGGGCGATGGCCTCAATCCCCTCCAGCGTCCATAGGGCGAGTTTACGGTCGTCCTCATTGCCGGTGGCGATAGTAAAGGTCAGCGGATCAAATAAAAGGTCTGAGGCTGGCAGTCCATGCTGGTTTACTGCGAAATCATAGAGCCGGCGGGCGATTTCCAGCTTGCGCTCGACGGTCTTGGCCATGCCCTGTTCATCGATGGTAAGTGCGATCACGGCGGCGCCGAACTTGCGGGCCAGCAAAAGGCGCTTTGCCGCCGGCTCTTCGCCATCCTCAAAATTGATCGAGTTGATCACCGCCTTGCCGCCATAGAGCCGCAAAGCTTGCTCCAGCACGGTGTATTCCGTCGAGTCGATGACCAGCGGCGCCGTGACCTGGCCGGCCAGCCGAGAGACCACCGCGTTCATCTCGGCGGCTTCATCGCGACCAACGAAGGCGGTACACACGTCCAGGGTGTGACTGCCCTCGCGCACCTGCTCACGAGCCATGGCGACGCAGCCATCCCAATCATGAACCTGCTGGTACTCGCGCCACTTCTTGGAGCCGTTGGCGTTGCAGCGCTCGCCGATCGAGAGGTAGGCGTTTTCCTGGCGTAACGGCACCTGAGAATAGAGCGAGGCCAGCGACGGCGTCCATTGTGGCGAACGTTGTTTCGGAGCAGGACGGTGGGCACCAGGAGAGGCAAGGCGGCGCAACATGGCGTCGGCCGCCGCGATATGCTCCAGGCCGGTGCCGCAGCAACCGCCGATCAGGTTAACTCCGTCCTCAACGACGAAGCGCTCGAGCCAAGTGGCAAGGTCCGGTCCGGCCAGGGGATAGCGGGTCTTGCCGTCTTCCAACTCGGGCAGGCCGGCGTTGGGCAGCACCGAGATCACCCCCGGCCAGTTCTGGGAGAGCCAGCGCACATGCTCGGCCATCTCGCGTGGGCCGGTGGCGCAGTTGAGCCCGATCAGCTTCACCCCGAGCGAGTTAATAACGGTGGCCGCGCCGGGAAGGTCGGTGCCGACTAGCATCGAACCGGTGGTTTCCACCGTGATCTGGACGAAAATTGGCGTGTCGCGGCTGGTCTCGGCACAGGCGATCTTGGCGGCGTTGACTGCAGCCTTGATCTGCAAGGGATCCTGGCAGGTTTCGACCAGGATGGCGTCGGCGCCGCCGGCGATCAGGCCACGCGCCTGAACCAGGAACGACGCCTCCAAGTCGTGATAGGCTATGTGGCCAAGCGAGGGCAGCTTGGTCCCCGGCCCGATCGAGCCCAGGCAGAAGCGCGGGCGGCCATCGGATTTGAACAGCTCTGCCGCCTCGCGGGTCAGCTCAACCGCGCGCTTGTTGATCTCGAAGGCCTTATCCGCCAGCCCGAACTCGCCCAGAGTGATCGGGGAAGCGCCGAAGGTGCAGGTCTCAACCATGTCGGCGCCGACTCGGTAATAGCCGGCGTGGATGTCGCGCACAATGTCGGGCCGCGACAGCACCAGTATATCGGTGCAGTTCTCATGCCCCCAATAGTCGCGCTCGGTGTCGAGGTCTAGCGCCTGTACCCGGCTGCCAAAGCCGCCATCGGCAAGGAGAACGCGGGATTGGAGTAGATCAAGGAGATGGGGCACGGTGTTGGACCTCGGAACGGAC
>JBAXKX010000345.1:0-2784 GCA_037135115.1 Rhodospirillaceae bacterium | reverse complement strand
CCATCGTGACCATGGTTATTTACAACGGGATCGAGGAGTGGACGGCGCCATTGTCCATGGCCGAGGGGACCGGTGCGGACCCTGCCATCCATCCATAAATCCTAAATTTTCGCTACAGCTTGGTTGATCTCGGGCGCATCCCCGAAGAAAATCTATCAAGAGATCGGGCGCTACGGGTTGGGCTGCTGATCCTGAAGCACGGAAGGAAGGCCAGGAAAGATCGTAGCCGCCTCGTAAACCTGCTCCGCGCGGCCGAAGCACTTGGCGATGACGATCTCGTAACCCTCATCTATTACCTCGTAGGCGATCCCGACGGTTCCGACGCCGTCCGTGTCCGCTCTATCCTCAACGAAATCTTGCCTGAAAAGGGAGACCGTATCATGTCCACTGCCGGTGAAATGTGGGAGGCCCAGGGGTTCAGCAAAGGTGTAGTCCATGGCGAAGCTAGGGGCGAAGCTAGGGGCGAAGCTAGGGGTAAGGCGGACACACTTATCCGCCAGCTTCGTCGCCGTTTTGACACCTTACCACCCGGGGTGGAAGCTCGTGTCCGGAAAGCGGACGGCGCACAGCTTGACGATTGGCTCGACCGCATTCTCGACGCCAAAACGCTAATCGACGTATTCCCCGACCTTGCCCACTAGCCGGGGCGGGGCGGAGAAGTTCCGCGTCGCTTCTGGCAGGCGGTCTGGATTCGAAACGTCCTGGGACACGATCCATGCCCAACACCTCGACCTGCCCGGACTGGATGCGGCGGCCGTGCTGGAGCTGAAGCTGGACGGCACCAAGGACGCCGAGCTTTACCGCCTCCTGCTCCAGGCGCAGTGCAACGCCCATCATGCTGCCATGCTGTTCCTGTTCGAGCGCATTGACGACGAGACGGAACTCCTGTTGCCCGACAACCTGCTGCACTCGGATTCCCTCATCCGGGAGATGGTCGACGAGATTGAGGAAGCTGACTGGCAGTAAATCGAGATCATAGGCAGGCTCTATTAGTTCTACATCTCGGAGAAGAAGGACAAAGTTATCGGCAAGTTGGTCAGGTCCGAGGACATACCTTCGGCCACCCAGCTGTTCACGCCGAACTGGATCGTAAAGTACATGGTTCAGAACACCCTCGGGGCCAAGTGGCTAACAATCGGGATAGGGGGAGCCTAACGGCGTTCCCCCTCCCACACCACCACACTCGGATACTGTTGGCGAATTCAGGAGCCTACTTATACACAAGAATCTTGTAGTAACGCAAACGCGGACCGCCTCGTTTTAGCTCGGGCATCTCCGGTCAACCACGCATCGAACTTTACAACATTAATGGCTATGGAAACAAAAATATGTTGAAGATGAGTTTTTGCCTGACCAATATATTTTGATCGTCGCAAACCAAACTTAAGGACTGCTTGAGATAATGTTCCTTGGTATTAGATACTGGTGGAAGAAGCGCCTGTCTTCTTCTTGGTTGCTCGCCAGCCCTTCGCGGCACGCAAGTTTTTGATATTCGTGAATCGCACACCTGCGAGCGCGCCGGGTGATCGCCGGAATCGGCTGTTGCGTGCAAAATTATATCTGCTCTGGCGTGCCAATGCCCTTGTCAATAGACTACTTCCTTGTGTAACATCGCTTGATGAGTGTTGGGGAATTGTAGGTTCGGTGATGACACGGGATAAAGTGGCATCGTAGCGCGATTATATCGGCATGCGAATGTATGCGCTGAAATTGGGAGGGTATGTAGCATGACCTGGAAAACGGTGGCGACGAGATTAATGGTCGCCTATTTTGCGATTGCTTTGACCGGGGAGGGGATGGCGGCTTGCCGGACCTGCGCCACCAAACTTGTGCTGAATCGTGCCGAATGGAGCTGTCTGAAACCAAGGCTGGCCGAGTATCTGAGAGACACTGTTGACCCGGTAATCGCCTCGGTGTTAAATTGCGGGGCGCAAGTCGCTCGGGTTGGGGAAATTGTAATATTCTCTATCCCCGATATTCGCCCTCAAAGGTCGCCGGACGAGCCTGACGTTGATACCGAGCGCATGGTGTTCTACCTGACCAAGGAGCAGGTCCAGTGCATGCTGGGCCGCATCGACGCGCTGATCAGCGCCAGCGGCGACATGCCGGTCGAGACTGAACTAGCCCCCTGTCTGCCGCGCTGAAATTGGAGGGTGACATGTTCTGGAATTTGTTGGAAGTGGGGCAGTTGTTTGATATCGGGGCCAAGGCGGTGGTGATTCTAGGCGGCTTATTTACCGCTTGGCAATACCACGAAACCGTCGTCGCCGCCCGGATCGAACGCAGCTTTGAGTATGTTGAGACGCTGTTTCGTGGCAATGAGGCTGCGGCGCGTTCCGACATCGCCACCGAATTGCGGGTTCGTCTGAACCGATTGCCGACGTTGCGTGTGAATAAACTGTCGCCAGCTAGTGCGCAGCAGCTTCACGCCAGCCTGGTGCGCATGCTGGTCAATGATTCTTGAGGAGGGCTCGGTCTGGCAATGCAAATTGATAGCATGGTAAATTTTTTCCAGGAGGTCCAGATCTGCAACCAACAAAGTTTGTGTGATGCCGGGGTGACGCAGTCTTTCCTGAGCGAGACCGGGCGCAGAATTTGGGACAATTTCGAGCCTTACTTCGTAGAACAGCGCGTCACGATCCCTAGCTACGCTGTCGGGCTGGAGCAATTCATCATATCCTTGCCGAAACAATAGGATTGCGGCGGTCATTGCCACCATTCGAGAGATCAATGCGGCGACCCCGAGATCGCTGAAGAATTCATGCCGATGATCCATCTTGTCTT
>JBAXKX010000344.1:0-2819 GCA_037135115.1 Rhodospirillaceae bacterium | reverse complement strand
CTTGAGTTAACGTGCTGGTTCCGGTGGCGGCGATCGGGTATGGTCGGCGCTTCCGACACCTCAGACCCGGCAGACGAAGATGGGCCAAATGGAATCACCAGCGGTGCCGCCGCCGCTGCGGACTGACTGGACGGTTGACGAGCTGGAGGCAATTTATCAGACGCCTTTGCTTGACCTGATCGACCGTGCCAGTCGCGTACATCGCGCCCACCATGACCCCAACCTGATTCAGCGGGCCAGCTTGTTCAGTATTAAGACCGGTGGTTGCCCTGAGGATTGTGGCTATTGCCCGCAATCGGCGCATCATGCCGAGGTTCGGCTTACCCGCGAACAGCTTGCCGACTCGGCTCAGGTGGTGGCCGCTGCCGTCGCTGCGAAGGCTGCCGGGGCATCGCGATTTTGCATGGGTGCTGCGTGGCGTGAGGTTAAGGACGGTGTCGAGTTCGACGCGGTTTTGCAGATGGTTCGCGGCGTCAGCGCCATCGGCATGGAATCATGCGTCACCTTGGGGATGCTGCGGCCCCATCAAGCCGAGCGCTTGGCTCAAGCCGGGCTTACCGCCTATAATCACAACCTCGATAGCAGTCCGGAGTTCTATGGACGCATCATCAGCACCCGCAGCTACCAGGACCGACTCGATACCCTGGGCGTTGTCAGGGCTGCGGGCATTAGACTCTGCTGCGGCGGTATTATCGGTATGGGCGAGAGCGTCCGCGATCGCGCCGCCTTGATCCAGGTTCTGGCTTCCCAGATTCCGCACCCTGAAAGCGTGCCGATTAATACGCTAGTGCCGGTATTGGGGACGCCGATGGCCGACCGGCCGCCGGTAGAACCGCTGGAACTGGTGCGGATGGTGGCTACCGCCCGCATTGCTATGCCCAAAAGCCAAGTCCGGCTGTCGGCCGGTCGTCGCAACCTATCTCAGGAGGCTCAGGTGCTGTGCTTCCTGGTTGGGGCTAATTCGATCTTTTCGGGGGATAAACTGCTGACAACTTCCAATTGTGAAGAAGATGCCGACACCGCTCTGCTGCGGGCGATCGGGGCGCACCCCTGACATGAGTAGAACCCCCGAGATGAACAGAGCCCAAAAGGCCCTTAGGCCAATCTATATTTTCGGCCTGCACGCGGTGGCGGCGGCGCTGCTCAATCCGGCACGCGAATGCCGGCGGCTGCTGGTCACGCCTCAGGCTGTTGAGGCTCTTGGCTCGACGCTGCACCGGGCGCACGGTCTGGGGCTCAAACGGCCACAGCCCAATACACTCAGTCGGCCGGAACTTGAAAAGCTGCTGCCCAATGGGGCGGTGCATCAGGGAGCCGCCCTCGAGGTCACCCCGCTTGAGGAGGTCGATCTTGATGACCTGTTGCGCTTGCCGGAGGAGGAACGCCCCGGCGCGCTGGTAGTACTTGATCAGGTAACCGACCCTCACAATGTCGGGGCGATTTTGCGCTCGGCTGCGGCTTTGGGGGCCGGTGCCGTTATTGTCACCGAGCGCCACGCCCCCGAGGTCACTGGTACTCTGGCCAAGAGCGCCTCCGGGGCAGCTGATATCATTCCGTTGATTCGCGTTACCAACCTCGCGCGCGCACTTGGCGACCTACAGGCGGCCGGGTATTGGTGCGTCGGGCTTGACGAATCAGGTAAGCGCACCCTGCCGGAACTAGATCTCAGCGGTCGCGTCGCCATCGTGCTCGGGGCGGAGGGCGCTGGCTTGCGCCGACTCACCCAAGAGCGCTGCGACGAAGTTGCCCGTTTGCCGACCGTCGGGCCGATTACCAGCCTTAATGTCTCCAACGCCGCCGCCGTCGCTCTGTATGAATGGGCACGGACGCGCAAGAAGGGGTGACGCGCCCGTTGTGTGTCGCCTTACTTGGCTGGTGTCTTGTTGTCTTCTTTATATAGGCGCTCTAGTTGGACTAGCCCATTCTGGAAATCGGCGATCCAGGTTTCCGTCTCCTTGGTAACTATGGCTTGGACTCTCATTGCAAAGTTTTTGATCACAATGTGAGCCGCAGTGATTTGATCTGGTGTGGGAGGTTGGCCAGCACGGTTCCCTTTGAGGTTTATCCACTCCAGTCCAAATTGTGTCGCGCTGAAATCTAGGTCCAGTTTCGCTGATGTATAGCGAATCCACTGTGCGGTGCTGCCATAAAGCTTGTCGAAGGTAACCAAGCCAGCGGCCAGCGCGATAAAAATATAGCCTAACCTGTCAAGGCTAGGGTCAAAATCGTACCATTCGACATCGCCAATCAACGGACATATTCCACCCAGCACCCCGAACACAATCGCAAGTCTTCGTAAACACAGCGCAATACGCATGGGCTCTTTGATTTTTTTGCTATAGCATTCAGCAAGCTCCAAGGTACCATCGTGGATAGCGGCAAATATCTTGTCAAGTGATTGCTCCGCTTTGCTCGGTTCCCAGGCATCCGCCGCAAGGTCTGGGAGCCTAAACATCGGCCAATTACTTGCAGGCTTACCTTTATCACACATATTCTCGCTCCTTGCGCTATGTAACTGTAGGTCAGGCCGCCTTCAGTGCCAGAAAAACTTGATTGCCTAAAGCAGAGCGACACCAGCCCCGATCATAGCGCCGAGACGGATGGTTAGATCGCGTTTAGCGATTTCAATTGCCGCTTCGACGTGGGCGATGTCCAACTTGATGGCTGCAATATCACTTTTAGTTGCCAGATCACCTGTGGCACCATCCTGCGCCTCCCTGACCAACGTGGTCACCGTCTCGGCCTGTGGCTCCGGCATTCCGGTTGCTATCAGGCGCTTGATGAAAACGTGAGTGTCGAAGGTAATCGTTGTCATGGTG